>CAMOQT010000047.1 GCA_946623145.1 uncultured Azospirillum sp. | reverse complement strand
TGTAAACTACTGCTTCCGGCACTAACCGGTTTCTTAAAAGAATCCATAGCAGAAGCTAAAGACGAAAATATTCCATCTCTTTCTCTCGCTGAGAACAAATCATCAAACAATCAATATATTCAAAAAAAACGTGAGTACGCTTAATGATACAAGAAGAGAAATTCAATCAAATAGAACATCTTATTTTTGAAATGACAACACCTTTCTCTCAAGAAGAGAGGATTGAGTTGGGCTCATTATGCTGCCGCATGGCAAAAGATAAAAATCTAGAATTTCAATATACATCACATATAAAATCACTATATGTACATAATTATATAGCAATAAAAAACGGCTCATTTAATAAAAAAACTTTTACATTCATCAACAACAAAATTATGAAAGCTATAGAAAAAGGAGAAAAAGCCGATCTTGTTATTGATCCAAGTTTAAATAAAACTTCTCCTACAAATACATTAGCCAGAATTAAATCAATTAAAGAAGCATCACTAAACAAATAAACATTTTAAAATAAAAAAAAACTCCCTTAACGGAAGTTCTTTTTATAAGTAGAGGCTATTATAATCAGCCTAAAATCAAAGCTGGACGATAACGTAAAGGTCTGACTTTTTCAAACTTTTTAACTTCACCGGAACGTAAATTGATAGCTAATGCAAATTGCTCATCAACTTCCTGATTCGTCCAATACCAACCTAAACTAAATCTGTCTCCCTTAATCTTCTCTAAAAGAAGATTCAATCGATAATAAACCTTATGAAACGTCTCATTGACGGGCATAAGATCCATAGAGGCATCAAGAAAACTGTACAAATGACAATATTCTCGAGCTTGCATCCAGTTACAACGAACAATTCCTTCTCTTATTGCCAAGGCAACATTGTCAACAATCACCCCGATAATAACATTACCACTTTGAAGATAGCATTGATTTTTCAGCAAAAAAGAACGTCCGCCGTCATCATACATCACCTCAAAATCTAACTTATGAGGATCTAAGTTTTCTTTCAACAACGTGAAAACTTCAGTCTCTAAGTGCTCTTGTTTAATTATCTTAAACAGAAATTGAGCCTTTTCAAAATCAGACACCATAATTTTTTAATAATAAAATAACTTTGCCTGTTCTATAATAACTATATAATTTTGTCAAATACTAAATAATAAAATAACACACATGAAACCATCTGCTCTAGGAATTTATATTCATTGGCCGTTTTGCCGCAGTAAATGCCCTTATTGTGACTTTTATTCGTCAGCAAAAAAATGCACCAATGAAGATGAATTAATTGAACAATATTGCGAAGATTTACAGTATTATAGAAGCTTAAACGATACCTATCAGGTTCAAAGTATTTTCTTTGGAGGCGGCACCCCTTCACTGATAAAAGCCGAAAACATAGAAAAGATTATCAATCAAATAACAAAACTGTGGCCTTATAAAACAAATTTGGAAATCTCTTTAGAGGCTAACCCGAATACAAATCAACCAAACTTATTCAAAGATTTAAAGATGGCGGGAGTTAATCGTTTATCTTTAGGGGTGCAGGCACTTAATGAACCAGATTTGCGATTTCTTGGTCGTACACACAAATTACAAGACGCCCTACAAGCCATAGATGAAATAACAACTATCTTTGATAATCATTCGATTGATTTAATCTACGCTCGCCCCAATCAAAAATTATCCGCCTGGCAAAATGAATTAAAACAAGCCGTCAATTTTGGCTTAAAACATATTTCTTTATACCAGTTAACCATAGAAGAAAACACTGTTTTTGCAAAAAAAGGCATTGAACCTTTAGAAGAACAAGCCGCCACCGAAATGTATATATCAACACAAGAATACTTAAATTCACATGGCTATCCGCAATACGAAGTTTCTAATTTCGGCCTGCCCTGTATTCATAATTGCGGTTACTGGCAGGGAGAAGATTACATTGGTATCGGAGCCGGCGCACATGGCAGAATACATATTGATAATAAAATTTACGCCACGACATACCATCGCCAATTAGAAGAATTAACCACGCAACAACGCGCCGAAGAACTGATTATCATGGGATTAAGAATTTTAGAAGGCATTGATAAAAAAAGATTTAAGCAACAATGCGGATTAAAATTTGACAGCTTTATTAATCAAAAAAATTTAAGACAAATGATAAAACAAAACCTTCTTATCAATACCGCTGATAATATCCGCCCTACACCTCAAGGATTGCTTGTCCTCAATAAAATTATTGAAGACCTGTGCTACTGACAAATAAAACTTGCATTTTAAGTTAATTCTTTTATAGTGATTCCTGTAAGCAGAGGTGCTTACAGGAGCCTCAAAATCTCCTCCTAATAAAAAAATAACTCCTTCGTAAGAGGGAGATGATGGAATATATTGAATACATCATGCTGTTATTAGGACAGTTTTGAGCTCCCTCACCTTTCAACTAAGGTGAGTTTTTTATTATAAAAATATTATTGTCATCTCTCGTTTCTGAAAGAAACATCTTAGAGCTATTTTTTTAACCGGAAGATGCTCTGACCGCATTTGCCAATGCGGAGACATGACATAACCTAAGAAAAGTCGTCCCTATTTTGCTCGCAGAGCAAAATTCAAGGGATCTCAACTAAAAGCCATCGAAGGGTGATATAACAAAAAACACAGGGAGCTAAATAAAACAATGAAACATAGCAACATTCTTAAAAAAGAACTCGGTTTGCAACTCGGCATTTTGCGCTTAAAAAAACGCAAAACAATCCAATCTGTCGCCAAAGATTTAGGTTGGAAAGACCATGTTGTCGACCAGATTGAAAACGGCTACCATCATACATGGAAGCTTTATTATGAGCTCTTAAAATATTATCATGGCGAAATCGGAATTATCCTGAAACAGTAGTTCCTCTCTCTTTGCCTAACGGAGTTGTATTCCTTACAACTCCTCTCAAAAAAAACGGAGCCGTACTGGAAACGCGGCTCCTTTTTTCTTTTTACTTTCGGATAACCTTTACTTTAATTCAGAACCATCAAGATTATACTTCGTAACTTTAGCACTCTTTTCTAAAGTATCAACAGCATCAGCCAAAGCCTGTTGTGTCAACATACCTTCAATTTGCGGACGAACTTCATCCAACTGCTGCGGTTTAGCATCACGAATATCATCAACGATAATAACATGATAACCGAACTTTGTCTTAACAGGTTTATCTGAATATTGACCTTTTTTCATAGAAAATGCAGCTTCACCAAATTCAGGAACCATCATATTTTTAGTAAAGTAGCCTAAATCAGCCTCATCTTTAGAATATTTTTTAGCTAACTCATCAAATTTAGCACCTTTTTTCAACTGAGCGATAACATCATTGGCAACTTTTTCATCATCAACCAAAATGTGTCTGGCTTTAACTTCCTGTTGACCTTTGAATTTTTCAACATACTCAGCATAAACTTTTTGAACGGCAGCATCATTAACTTTATCTTTCAATTGCTTTTCTAAATACAATTTACGAGCCAGTTCTTCTTTTGCAATCTCAAGCTGATCTTTATATTCCTGAGTTTCAGAAATTTTAGCATTAGCTGCTGCCTGAGAAATAACTTTACCCTTTACAAAGAATTCCAATGCCTTTGGATAAAACTCGTCAAAAGGAACGCTTGAATTAATTTTCGGATTGGTTTCATAAGCTTTTTTAACTTCAGCAACCGTAATTTTAATACCGTTAACTTCCGCAGCCAAACCATCTTTACCTTCTGCATACGCATTAGCACTCATCATTGCAGCAAACATAGCGAATGCAATATATTTTTTTTGCATAACTGACCTCCGATAAAAATTTTATATCAGAAAAAATATAATACATCTGAAATAAAATCCAATCATTATTTTGCTGATTGGTTATAACTTGTGAATTGTAAAGTAAACTATTGACTTTAGGCTATATAAACACTAAATGTTAGTATAACTTAATATAGATAAAAAGGTGAAGAATATAATGCTAGGTAAAATCGCCCGCTGTATCTTCGGCAGCGCCAATGATAGGTTTGTTAATAAACAACATAAAATCGTCCAACAAATTAACCGTTTGGAACCTGATTTTGAAAAATTAAATGATACGGAACTAAAAGCTAAAACCGATGAATTCAGACAAAGACTGAAAGATGGTGAAACGCTTGATATGCTTTTACCTGAAGCATTTGCTACCGTCCGTGAAGCAGCCAAAAGAACTTTAGGGCAAAGACATTACGATGTCCAATTAATCGGTGGTATCGTCTTACATAAAGGCATGATTGCTGAAATGAAGACCGGTGAAGGTAAAACCCTCGTAGCAACATTGGCCGCTTATCTAAACGCTCTTGAAGGAAAAGGCGTTCATATTGTCACCGTTAATGATTACTTAGCCAAACGTGATGCCGAATGGATGGGGCAAGTCTACCGTTTTCTGGGGCTTACCGTTGACTATATTGTCCACGAAAAAAATGATGAAGAACGCCGCGCCGCTTACAACTGCGATATTATCTACGGAACGAACAACGAATTAGGATTTGACTATCTGCGCGATAATATGAAGTTCAGCATGGAAGAAATGGTCCAACGCCCATTTAATTATGCCATTGTCGATGAAGTTGACTCCATTTTAATTGATGAGGCCAGAACACCATTGATTATTTCCGGCGCTGCAGAAGATTCTTCCGAAAAATACATCAGTGTCAATAAAATCATCCCACAATTAAATCCTTGTGATTATGAAAAAGATGAAAAAGCTAAAAGCGTTGTTTTAACTGAAGTCGGAATGGAACATATCGAGCAACTCTTAAAATCCGTCGGCCTCATTACCGAAGGTGGCTTATATGACATTAACAACGTTACTTTAGTTCAATATGTCAACCAAGCTTTACGCGCTCATAAGATGCAAACCAAAGACGTTGACTACATTGTTAAAGACGGTAAAGTTATGATCATTGACGAATTTACCGGTCGTATTATGGAAGGACGTCGTTATTCAGATGGTTTACACCAAGCAATTGAAGCTAAAGAAGGCGTCAAAATTCAATCAGAAAACCAAACATTAGCTTCCATTACTTTCCAAAACTATTTCCGTCTTTATCCGAAATTATCAGGTATGACCGGAACGGCTATGACTGAAGAAGCTGAGTTTGGCGATATTTATAATCTAAATTGCGTTGAAATTCCAACCAATCGTCCTGTTATACGTATTGATGAACATGATGTTATTTACCGGACAGAAAAAGAAAAGTATAAAGCAATTATTGATACTATCCTTGAATGCCACGCAAAAGGACAACCTGTCCTTGTTGGTACAACATCAATTGAAAAATCAGAATTAATCGCAAACATGTTGGCAGCTAATTCAGATGTAAAATTCCAAGTATTAAACGCTCGCCATCACGAAAAAGAAGCAGCCATCGTTGCCCAGGCCGGTGTATTCGGAGCAATTACAATTGCAACCAATATGGCTGGACGCGGTACTGATATTCAACTTGGCGGTAACTTGGATATGAGATTAAAAGCTGAATTAAAAGGCGATGAAACACCGGAGCAAATTGCATCAATAAAAGAAAAACTTAAACAAGAAATTGAGGAAAATAAAGCTAAAGTATTGGCCGCAGGTGGTTTATATATTTTGGGTACAGAACGCCATGAAAGCCGCCGTATTGATAACCAATTACGCGGACGTTCCGGTCGTCAGGGAGACCCTGGAACATCAAAATTCTTCCTTTCATTAGAAGACGACTTGATGCGCATTTTCGGTTCCGAAAAGATGTCCTTAATGCTTAAACGTTTAGGACTTCCGGAAGGAGAAGCTTTAGTTCACCCGTGGATTAGTAAAGCCCTTGAAAAAGCCCAACAAAAAGTCGAAGAACGTAACTTTGATATTCGTAAAAACTTACTCAAATATGATAATGTCATGAATGATCAACGTAAGGTTATTTACGAACAACGCAAAGAATTGATGAAAGCAACCGACGTTTCTGAGACCATTCGGGATATGCGTGAAGAATATATTTCTGACTTAATATCTTATTACTTACCACGTCACCAAACCCCGAAAGAATGGGATTTAACACAATTATCTCAAGAGTTACTGAACATTACCGGCATTGAATTTCCTCTCGCAAAATGGGCTGGAGAATCTGAAATAGATGTCGATACAATGGAAGCTAAAACTCTTGAAATACTTGAAAAAGAATTGGAAACAAAGAATGCTCACGTTCCAGCTGAAATTATGCGTATGCTGGAAAAGAATATTCTGTTACAAGTTCTCGATCAGTTATGGAAAGATCATATTGCAACACTCGATTTGATGCGTCATACAATTGTTCTTCGCGCTTATGGGCAGAAAGACCCTCTGATTGAATACAAAAAAGAAGCCTTTAACATGTTCGCTCAATTACTCGATCAACTCAGAGAAAAAGTAACTTTCTTACTCTGTCGTGCAACAATTGAAGCTGATACAGCAGAAAGCTGGCAAAACGCTCCTCATCGTCCGACCAGAATGCAAGAAGTACACGAGCAACCCCAAAACATTGTCGGTCGTCAAACATCTCCGGAAAGCGATGAACAACGCAATACGCCATTCGTTTACGGACAGCAAGTTTTTGATCAAAACAATCCTGAAACATGGGGAAAAATATCACGCAATGCACCATGCCCTTGCGGTAGTGGTAAGAAATACAAACATTGCCATGGTCAACTTTAATAAAAAAGCCGTCTCATAAGGCGGCTTTTTTCTATTCCATTTTCAGACCCCAAATATCATAACGCTGTTTATCATTTCCCCAATCAGGACGAACTTTTACAAACAAAAATAAATGTATCCGTTCCTCCAGTAAACGCTCTAACTCTAAACGTGCCGCTTGTCCAATTTTTTTAATCATTCCACCATTTTTGCCGACAATAATAATTTTTTGATTATCTTTCTCTACATAGATTGTCATTTCAGCACGAATAGAACCATCTGGCTTGTGTTCCCACAATTCCGGTTCAACTGTTAAAGCATAAGGAATCTCTTGTCGCAGATATAAAAACAATTTCTCGCGCACCAACTCTGCCGCCAATAATTTCAACGGCATATCAGACATTTGTTCTTCAGGATAATACCAAGGACTAACCGGTAAATGAGAAGCTAAATAATGATAAAAATCATCAATATTTTTACCTGTAACGGCTGAAATCATAAAAGTTTCAACAAAAGCATAAGTTTGATTTAGTAATTTACTTAATTCTAATAACTTTTCTTTTTGATGAATTTCATCAACTTTATTTAAAACTAAAACGGCTGGAACTTTATCTTTTTTCAATTGAGCAACAATCGCTTGTGTTTCATCATCAAAACCACGCTTTGCATCAACAACTAATGCCACAATATCGGCATCTTTAACACTACCCCAAGCAGATGTTACCATCGCCTTATCTAAACGTCTCTTAGGCTTAAAAATACCGGGGGTATCTAAGAAAATAATTTGCGTATTTTCAAAAATACCAATTCCTTTGATCATGGTTCGAGTTGTCTGAACTTTAGGCGAAACGATAGAAACTTTACTCCCAACAAAATGATTGGTAATTGTCGATTTTCCAGCATTAGGAGCACCGATAAGCGCAACATAACCGCAACGTGTTTCTGATGTTTCTTCCTTTTGCTCTGCCATTATTTCTTTTCCAATATACTGATCATTTTTGCAGCAGCAGCCTGTTCTGCCAATTTTTTATTATGACCACTTCCTGACTGCGGAGACAAATCATCAATTCTCACTTCCATAACAAAAGTAGGTTCATGTTCACTTCCTGTCCGAGAAAGCTCTTTATAAACAGGGGTTGAATGTCCGTTAGCATGAGCAATTTCTTGAAGTCTGGTTTTAAAATCTTTCGGCGGTGTCATATCTTTATGCAACAATTTTTGCCAATGTGCTTGCACAAAAGCCAATGCTTCTTCACATCCTGCATCAATAAAAATAGCACCTATAACCGCTTCACAAACATCGCACAAAACATTTTCATTTTCGCGAATATCTTCAGTTGCTACCGATATATATTTATCCAAACCGAGCTGACGAGCAACTTCAGCAACTGTTTCTTTACAAACTAAGCGAGTTTGACGAGGCGATAAACTTCCCTCTGGTTCATTCGGAAAACTTTTAAATAAAGCACTGGCAACAGCAACACCTAGAACCCTGTCACCCAAAAATTCTAAACGTTCATAATTACTTCCGATATGAGAAGTCACACTGCTATGCGTTAACGCCTGACGCAACAATTTATCATTTTTAAAATGATATCCCAAAACTTTTTCAAGCTGCTCAAACATTCTTATTTGCCTATTTTATAGTGTTGAAAAGACGTTTCCACCGAATTTTCTTCGGCCAAAGCCATGGTTTATACCAATCATATTCCGGATTTTGAGAAAAGAACAAGAAACGTGCTCTACCGACTAAATTTTCAAATGGAACAAAACCAACACTTACACGACTATCATCTGAACGATCGCGATTATCTCCCATCATAAAATAATGTCCTTCTGGAACGATCAACTCTTCAACATTATCTTCCATTTCATTATCCGAAACTTCCAAAATTTTGTGCTTAACACCGTTTGGCAACGTTTCAATATACTGATGATAACGTTCAGCATTTCCTTTTGCATCACGCACCACAAAATCTTCTAATTCCTCACGAGGTAATTGTTGTCCATTAATGAACAAACGTCCTTTTTCAAGTTTAATTTTATCTCCCGGCAAACCAATAACCCGTTTAATAAAATCCGTTGAATTATCTTGAGGATATTTAAAGATGACAACATCACCCTGTTTAGGCTCATCTGCCCAAATACGTCCTTCAAACAAAGGCATACTGAACGGAAAAGAATGTTTCGAATAACCATATGTATATTTGGAAACAAATAAAAAATCTCCAACATATAAAGTCGGATACATTGATCCCGAAGGAATTTTAAAAGGTTCTACCCAAAATGTTCTGATTAAAACCGCAATTAAAATAGCATATACTAATGTTTTAACGGTATCTACCCAGCTTTCTTCTTCCTGCATTACATCTCTTCTTTACTAAATAAATTAAAACTTACGCCCATACTAAACACAATTTGATATCTCTGCAACAATAAAGTTACAAAAGTTCCACAATAACAAAAGCTTGCGCTAAATCTGCATCATCACTGAGGCTTAAATGGACTTTGAAATCTTGGTTATTCGTTTTTTCCAGCAGTTTATCTAAAGTTCCACCCTCCAATTCAAAATAAGGCTTTCCTAAATCATCATGCTTAATCGTAATATCTTTAAGATACATTCCGTCAATAAATCCTGTTCCTAAAGCCTTACTTAAAGCTTCCTTTGCAGCAAATCTTTTTGCTAAAAATCGACTAATTTTATCATCATTAGGTTTTTGATCTTCTAACTCTTGTTGTTCATATGGCGACAGAATATGCTGCTGCATCCCTTTTTTAAAAACCGGAACAATTTTACTCATTCGAGAAACTCTTACAATATCACATCCTATTCCAACAATCATTTTGACCACCCTAAACAATCAATATCATATTGATATAATACAGAAAAATTAATGACTCAACAGAAAAGAAAATTATTTTTCCGTATTATCCTCCTCTGGAATATGTTCAACAACACCACTTCCGTCAAGAATATTCTTAAATGTCATAAAACTTAAAACTTCAGGTAAAACCAATCCTTCCGGAATATTACGATTATATAAAATATAAAATGGTAATCCCCGACGACCATATTCTCCCATAAAGTTCAAAATTTCAGAATTATACGTTGTCCAATCCACTTCAACTATTTTTAAATTATATTGCTTTATCAAATTTTCAGTACCGACATTATCAAACACCAAAAAATTATTATAGCTACAGGTTAAACACCAATCAG
>CAMOQT010000046.1 GCA_946623145.1 uncultured Azospirillum sp. | reverse complement strand
GCTCGTTATATTGCTTTCGGTGCTGCCGGACATGCTGATCAGATCAAGCCAATTCCGATGTCTGTTATGGCAAAACGTTACGCAGCCGGCGAATTGTAATTAATAATAAAACTGCCTCGTTTATGTAATGAACGGGGCAGTTGTCTTTTTGAAATAATAAAAATGACAGAAATTCCTCTTTATGAATTAAAAGTAAGCCCGTTACGCTATATAAAAACCAAAAAATTTTTGGTTAAATTGCTGACGTTTGCGCTTTTTCCAAAAAAGTTCAGAAAAAAAGTAAAAAAATATTTAGCTTATAAGTTGGGAATAGGAGAAAAACCATTTTCAAAGAAAAATAAGATAAAATTTGAAAAATCCCAACAAGAATTTTTTAAAGAATGCGCCGCTATTGATTGGAATAAATATCAGATTATTTCATTGGGGAGCAGTTGCTTAAGTCGAACGTTACCGACCTTTTGGGGATTGAAACCGCGTAAAAAAGACGGTGAGAAAAGTTATCCTTTTGATTTGTGTGCCTGTAATATAACTGGAATCATGCAAAATCTGCAGAATGATTTTGCTGAGTATTTTGACGGTTTGGTTTGGAGTAAACCGTTTAATCATTATGTTAATGTCAAAAAAGGAATATATTATCTGCACGAAGATGATTTATCTGACAAGCCGGAAGACTTAGAAACACTCCATAAACGCTTTAAGGAACGGATTAATAATTTTCGTGAGGCTTTAAAAAGTGATAAGCCGATTATTTTTATCTTTCATTATGGTGACAAACTTTGCTGTAGTTATCCTGAAGAATTTGATGCTTTATATACTGAAATAAAGAAACTTCGCGGCGATAAGCCGATGTCATTCTTTGTGGTCGACACAACGCAAAGCCTGCAACCGAAATTTCAAGATGTTGAATATTATATTCCGGATTTTTTACCAAGAGATTATGTCTGGCATGTAGAAGCTTATCGCTATACAAAAGAAGGTATCCGTTTTGAAAGCGAAATGATGCAAAAACTCCTGAAACTTGTTAGCCTCTATCAATAAATAATCGGTGCGGTATATTTTATAGTTGTTTTTCTTTTGCCATTTTATTATATTGCCTCGCAAGAGGAGAAAATAATGACGAAAGAGTCGTTTATAGAAATCAAGGGTGCGCGAGAGCATAATCTTAAAAGCGTCGATATCAATATTCCCAAAAATAAATTAACGGTTATTACAGGTTTGTCCGGATCGGGAAAATCATCTTTAGCGTTTGATACGATTTATGCTGAAGGGCAACGCCGTTATGTTGAAAGTTTGTCGGCATATGCACGTCAGTTTTTGGATTTAATGAAAAAGCCGGAAGTTGATTCAATAGAGGGTTTATCTCCGGCAATTTCTATCGAGCAAAAAACAACATCACATAATCCTCGCTCAACCGTCGGAACAGTAACAGAAATTTATGATTATATGAGACTATTATGGGCACGTGCAGGAACGCCGTACTCTCCGACCACCGGATTACCGATTGAAGCGCAAACCGTCTCACAGATGGTTGATAAAATTTTAGAATTTCCGATAGGAACAAAATTATTACTTTTATCGCCGATTGCCCGTGGTAAAAAAGGAGAATTCAAAAAAGAATTTGAAACTTTGCAACGTCAAGGCTTCCAGCGTCTTAAAATTGACGGAGAAAATTATACTTTTGATGATCTTCCGACGCTTTCTAAAACAATAAAGCACGATATAGAAGTCGTTATTGACCGAATTATCATTAAAGACGGTATTATGGACCGCTTAGCACAATCTGTTGAAACTGCTTTGAAAATAAGTGATGGAATTGTTTATGTAGAACAAGTTGATAACGGTAATAGAATAACATTTTCTTCAAAATTTGCCTGTCCTGTTTCCGGATTTACAATTGAAGAGATTGAGCCTCGTTTATTTTCTTTTAATAACCCGTATGGAGCATGTCCGCATTGCGATGGATTGGGGGCAAAATTATATATGGACCCGAATTTAGTTATTCCTAATCCGAAGTTATCATTAAGCCAAGGGGCAATCGCCCCATGGGAGGGATTCCATTCTTCTTTTCACTCTCAAGCATTAGTTTCTTTATGTGATTTTCTGGGAATTTCAGCCAAAACGCCATGGGAAGAATTACCCGAAAAAGCTCGAAACGTTATTCTGTACGGATCAGGAAATGTTTGTGTCCCGATGTATTATTCAAGCTTTATGACAGATAAACCTTTTGAAGGTGTTATTCCGAATATGGAAAGACGCTTTTTAGAAACAGATTCGGCATGGGTACGTGAAGATTTTGCAAAGTATCAATCTGCAGCCCCGTGTGAATTTTGCCACGGTAAACGTTTAAAACCGGAGGCTTTGGCAGTCAAAATTAACGGAATGGATATTATAGATGCAACTCAAATGTCCGTTGCTAAAGCTAAAGATTGGTTTTCGGGTATTGAAGAGAAACTGACACCGCAAAAACAAGAAATAGCCCATAAAATCTTAAAAGAAATCATCGACAGATTGACATTTTTAAATAATGTCGGACTGGATTATCTGACACTTTCAAGACAGTCAGGAACATTATCCGGAGGTGAATCTCAACGTATCCGCTTAGCTTCACAGATAGGTTCCGGCTTAACCGGCGTGATGTATGTTTTGGATGAACCGTCCATCGGTCTGCATCAACGCGATAATGACCGCTTATTGGAAACCTTAACGAGATTACGAGATATTGGTAATACGGTAATTGTGGTTGAACATGATGAAGATGCTATTCGCGCAGCTGATTATGTGGTTGATATGGGCCCCGGAGCCGGTGAAAACGGTGGCGAGGTCACAGCCAAAGGAACTGTTGAGGAAATTTTGAAAAATCCGAACAGTTTAACAGCGCAGTATTTGAATGGAGAAAAGTTTATTGCCGTTCCGTCTCGTCGCCGCAAAGGAAACGGAAAATTTATTGAAATTAAAGGCGCTGCGACGAATAATCTTAAAAATGTAGATGCAAAAATCCCGCTTGGTACGTTTACTTGTGTCACGGGTGTTTCCGGAGGAGGTAAGTCATCGTTAATTTTAGAAACCTTATTTAAGGCGATAGATAAGGAATTAAACGGGTCTCGCAAACCGACAGGAAAGTACAGTAAATTAATCGGCTTGGAAAATATTGATAAAGTGATAGATATAGACCAATCCCCGATAGGCAGAACGCCGCGTTCCAATCCGGCAACCTATACCGGCGTCTTCTCAAATATTCGGGATTGTTTTGCCAATTTACCCGAATCAAAAGCCAGAGGGTATAGCGCCGGAAGATTTTCGTTTAACGTTGCCGGCGGTCGTTGCGAGGCTTGTAAAGGCGATGGTGTCACAAAAATAGAAATGAACTTTTTGCCGGATGTCTATGTGGCGTGCGATGTTTGCCATGGTAAACGCTTTAACCGTGAAACGTTAGAAGTTAAGTATAAAGATAAGTCAATTGCTGATGTGTTGGATATGACAGTTGATGAGGCACATCAATTCTTTGCCGCTATTCCTTCAATAAAAAATAAACTGGAATTGTTGCAGAAAGTCGGATTGGGATATATTCATCTCGGGCAACAGGCGACCACTTTATCCGGTGGCGAAGCGCAACGCATAAAATTATCAAAAGAATTATCCAAACGCGCAACCGGCAAGACTTTATATATTTTAGATGAACCGACAACAGGTTTGCATTTTGAAGATATTAATAAATTGCTTAAAGTATTACAAGCCCTCGTAGATAACGGCAATACAGTAATTGTGATTGAACATAATCTCGATGTGATTAAGGTTGCGGATTATATTATTGATATGGGACCTGAAGGCGGAGACGGTGGCGGTCAGATTATCGCTCAGGGAACACCGGAGAAGGTCGCTCAATCAAAAGTAAGCTATACCGGAAAATACTTGAAAAATAAGTTATAAAAAAACCGCCCCATAAAAGGAGCGGCTTAGGAGTAAAATTCCAAACTTTAGAATGGAATATCATCATCCAAATCAGCAGGTGTTGCTGCCGGAGAATTATCCCAACCGGCACCGCTGGCATTCGGAGCGCCTGAGAAAACATCATTTCCGCCGGCCGGAACATCACTACGACCATCTAATAAAACTAAATTACCATTGAAATTCTGCAAAACAACTTCGGTTGAATATCTTTCTTGACCGTTATTATCTTCCCATTTACGAGTCTGCAATTGACCTTCAATATAAACTTTAGATCCCTTACGCAGATAACGTTCAGCAATATCAGCTAACTGCGGATTAAAAATAACGACGCGATTCCATTCAGTACGTTCTTTACGTTCTCCTGATAATTTATCTTTCCATGTGTCTGATGTGGCAACCGTTAAATTAACAATCTTTGCGCCGTTTGTAGTATTGCTGACACGAGGATCGGCACCTAAATTACCGACTAAAATAACTTTATTGATACTTCCAACCATTGTTGTTCCTATTTATCTGAAAATTAAAACTGGAATAACTATACAAACAAAACACTTGGAATCCAAGAAGAATCAATAAACCTGTGTATATTCACCGTTTTGGTAAGAATAAATACTATAACTTAGTGTATTTGTTGGATTTCCGTTAGTGAACATAAGCTGTCCCCAACCGGAATCAAAACTGGCATCCTCCAGACTATCAGCTAATTTTTTATATTCAAAAGAGTGTGCTTTTTTGACCAGTTCAGACCATAATTGAACAGCGGAATAGCCATAGACAGCCAACCCTTCTGGCTCAATACCGAGCAGACGCAATTTAACAAGAGTTTCCGTAAATTCCGGTCTATCTTTAAGTGAAGGTAGGCCCATAAAATAACAATTTTTAATGAGATGTCCCATAATATTTTCAAATTCAGGCATAACCTGATATTTATTAACAAAAATAATATAATTACGTTTGTTTGATCTTAATTTTCTGGCCATATAAGCGACATGTTCAGCATCGCCGAGAATAAAAGCCATTTGTGTGTCATCATTAAAAGCAGCTTCAGCAATATCGCTGTAGTCAAAATGATAATCTTCAAATGAATAATTGCTTAAAGCATCAATTTTACCGTTATTTTGAAAAACATCACGGACGGCTTGGGCAATTTCTGCATTGTTTTTATCAAAAATCAAAGCAACACGCATCCAATTAAATGTTTTATCGTAAAAAGAAAAGAAATCTTTTGCTTGTTGCTCTTTATATCCGACCATTTTAATCAAACCGCTATGAGCAGTACCGGCATAAGTACCGTTAATCATTGTTGGGATAATTTGAAAAATTTTAGCTTGAGCAAGCGTATCAGTCACTTTTTGAAATTGATTAAAGCAATAAGGACCGATAATGGCAGAGGGCTTATAAGTTGTATCTTTATTAAGAGCAAGCATTTGGGCTGTTGATACGGTCAAACTGTCATTACATTCATCTTCAATAGGGATGAGTTTAATTTTCTCACCTAATAAACCGCCTTCCTGATTGAGCTCTTTTACGGCAATCTGAGCTCCGGTCATCAATTCAGAGCCGGCGGAAGTTTTGTCCTCGGAAAGGGGAGCCCATACGGCGATATTAATATCGGCAAAGACAGAAGTTGATAACAACAAGGTGATAATTGCCGCAAAGTATTTAAAAATAAAACGCATTATCAAACAGTCAGATAATTAAAAGTAAGGGTAATAGTAGGCGTTATAGCTAAAAAAAGCAAGAGCTTTTTAAAACATAGCTAGACAAAAGGAGTTGACATAATTAAAGGATTGTCGCATAGTGTGACCAATCAAAAATTATTGATAAATTATGGAAAAAATCAAAAAAATTGTAAATCCCGTGTATAATGAAGCGGAGCAAGTCAAACGCTGTGCGTATGACAACGAAGAGATGGTCGAGGCCAGGGTTGCAATTGTCATTGGCCATAATTGTAGAAACCTTGTGTCTTCAACCGACTGGAGATTAAAAACCAACAAAGGCAATACGCGTGTCTTTATGTTCTCAATCCACCCGCAATACCCGAATTTTATCGAGTGTGTTGCCGGTGCTGCTTATCAAGTCTCAGAAACAGGAAGATTTTTCATTAATTGGGACGAGAAAGGACAGGAGAAAAAAGCTTGTGTTATTCTTGAGGGAAAACAGTATTTCTTTAATCCCGGTGAGGCCTTAAAGATATACATCGAGCCTGAAAACAAGTTTATTGCCACGGATTGTTTGGTTCAATATGATGAAAATGAAGAAATGCGTATATATAACATCATAACTGATGATGAAACCGGTTATTGCTATATGGATAAAAACGGTCGTATTTCTCGTCAAGATTAAAAAAACAGCCAAAAGATTTTGGCTGTTTTTTTATAGAAAAGAGCCGGCGATTAGGGGACGCGCGGCTCCTGGGATACTCATCCTTTTTAGGATGAGCTATTCGTATGTAGAAGTATCCCGAACAATTTTTTATTTGGAGTCAGCTTTGTGTCCGGCATAAAAATTCTACAGACGAAATAAGGGCTATAAGTTGAAGAAAGCTGACTCCCTTAATGTTAAAATTTTGTCGTTATTGTATAAGTTTTAAAAAATTTGTCAATAAACATATTGACGAAAATTATCCAAAATTAAGGGAAAAATTTTTAACGCTTTGAAATTTAATAAAATAATTTTTAATAAAATTATCTTATTTTTGAGGTTCGCATTTAATCGTCATATCCATATCATGGATAAAATCCTCGATTTCCTGTTCGTGCTCAATTTCTTCCGCTAAAATTTTCTCGGAAAGCCTGAATGTAACGTAATCGACTCCGTGACAGAGATCACAAAGTTGCTGATAATGACTGACAGCGCACCGCTCAGCAGTAAGATTTTGCTTGAGAATTTTAGAAACACAGGGATCTTCGGGTGCTTCATAGCGACATTTTGCGATTCTACTCCAATCCTCAGGGGATAAAACCGGTATTCCGCCAAGTTGAATAATTCTGTCAGCCAATCGATCGGCGTGTTTTAACTCTTCTAAGGCATGTTCTTCCATTTCTTTAATAACATCAGGTCGCATAGGTCCGACGGCAACCTTAGCACCAATCCAATACTGGTAATAGGCCAACCATTCTTCAGCAAAAGCCTGGTTAAGAAGTTCAATAATTTTATTAAGATGTTCGTGAACAATATATTGTGCTGTTTGAGCCATATTTTTTTCTCCTTTGCTAATAACCCCAAAAGAGATAATTGTTCTTAAGGGAATATCAATATTTAGTGTGCTATATTTTCTGTAAAATCAAAAAAGGAGAATAATATGGTTTGCATTGCGCCAAGCATTTTATCTGCAGATTTCTCAAAATTGAGAGAAGAAGTTATTGCTTTGGAACAAGCTGGGGCGGATATGTTGCATTTAGACGTTATGGACGGACATTATGTGCCGAACTTAACCTTTGGACCGCAAATTATAAAAGCTGTTCGAGAATGTACAAAGTTACCGTTAGATGTTCATTTAATGGTAACATCACCTGATGAAATGTTAGAATGGTTTGCTGCAGCCGGGGCTGATAATATCACCGTTCATGCTGAGGCTTGCCCGCATTTGGATAAAACATTACAAACGATCCACTCTTTAGGTGTAAAGGCCGGAGTTTCGCTCAATCCGGAAACATCCGAGAAAGTTTTGGAGTATGTACTGGATAAAATAGATTTGGCTTTAGTGATGACGGTAAATCCGGGTTTTGGAGGACAAACTTTTATCAAAGAGCAATTACAAAAAATCACTCGCATTTATGAAATGCGACAAGAACGTCATTTTAAGATTGAAGTTGACGGCGGAATTAATATGCAAACCGGAGCGGAGTGTGTAGCCGCCGGAGCAGATATTTTAGTAGCCGGAACAGCAGTGTTTTCTGGTGGAAACTACAAAGATAATATCAAAGCGTTAAGATAAGGAGGTGTGTGATGGCACTGGTAATGGTGATTGAAGATGAAGAAGCATTAGGATTAATGCTTAAATACAATCTTGAAAAAGAAGGCTATGAAGTCATTGTTGAAAGTCGTGGCGCCAAAGCTTTGGGTGAAGTTGAAAAATATGTACCTTCCGTTATTTTATTAGATTGGATGCTGCCGGAAATTTCAGGTGTTGAGATTTGCAAATTAATTCGTGCCAAGCCGGATATTAAAGATATCCCGATTATTATGCTGACAGCTAAAGGGGAAGAGGAAGATAAAGTCAAAGGACTATCTGCCGGAGCAGATGATTATGTAACAAAACCGTTTTCTATTCCTGAGTTGATGGCGCGTGTCAAAGCCAATATGCGTCGTGCGCCGGAAATTATGACGGTTAAAGAATTAACTTTTGAAGATATCCGTATGGATTTGGTCACTAAAAAAGTTTATCGCGGCGATAATTATATTCATTTGGGACCAACGGAATTTCGTTTGTTGAAAATGTTGATGGAGGAACCTAAAAAAGTCTTTTCCAGAGATTTTCTGCTGAAGAATGTATGGGGAATTAATATTTATGTAGAAACGCGGACGGTCGATGTTCATATTCGTCGTTTACGTAAATCCTTAAATGAATTCGGACCGGATTATATTCGAACAGTTCGAGCTACAGGATATTCGATTGATAATCAGCCTCAAGAAGCAGAAGAATAACTCTTGCCAACAGAAAAGATTTAGGGCATTATCAGCGCATTATTGGTAAAGGATAAGAAAATGGCGCTGACATATGAAATTTTAAAAAAATCGGGAAAAAGCCGCTTAGGAAAATTATATACCAAGCATGGTGTGGTTGATACACCTGCTTTTATGCCGGTCGGAACCTGCGGAACCGTTAAAGCAATGATGCCGGAATCCGTTGCAGCAACAGGAGCACAAATTCTACTTGGCAACACTTACCATTTAATGTTGCGTCCCGGATCAGAATTAGTTGCTAAATTGGGGGGCCTTCACAAGTTTATGAACTGGGATAAACCTATTTTGACCGATTCCGGCGGATTTCAGGTAATGAGTCTGACGGGTCTTAGAAAATTAACGGAAGATGGAGTGACTTTCAGTTCACATATTGATGGGAAAAAGTATTTTCTAAGCCCTGAAGAATCAATGCGTATCCAATATAATCTTGATTCAAATATCACAATGGCTTTGGATGAGTGCACGCCTTTCCCTTCGACGCACGAAGAAGCAAAAGTTTCTATGGAACGCTCAATGCGTTGGGCAAAACGCAGTAAAGAAGCTTTTATTGATAGAGACGGATATGGTATTTTCGGTATTCAACAGGGTAACATTTATAAAGATTTGCGTGAATATTCAGCTGAAAAATTAAAAGAAATAGGCTTTGACGGCTATGCTATCGGCGGCTTGGCAGTGGGTGAAGGTCAGGAAAAAATGTTTGAAGTTCTGGATTATGCCCCGGAACAATTACCCACAGATAAGCCGAGATATTTGATGGGTGTCGGGCGTCCTGATGACATTGTCGGAGCTGTTTTACGAGGAGTTGATATGTTCGATTGTGTTATGCCGACTCGTTCAGGTAGAACATCTCAAGCATTCACCAAATATGGTACTGTAAATATTCGTAATGCCCGTCATAAAGAAGATCCCCGCCCCTTAGAAGAAGGTTGCACCTGTCCTTTGTGTACTCATTATAGCCGAGCCTATATTCACCACTTGCAAAAGTGTAATGAAGTGCTTGCAGTAATGCTTTTGACTTGGCATAATGTAGCATATTATCAGAGATTAATGCAAGGTCTTCGCCAAGCTTTAGCAGAAGACAAGCTGCAAGAATTTACAACGCAGTTTTACGCTGATCAAGCACGCGGAGATATTGAGGAGTTATAATGGAAAAAAATAAAGTCGTAGCTCATGTTGTCAATAATTTTGTTAAGGAAAACCAAGAAGAAGGTTTACGTGTTTTTGTGGCAGGAGGAGCACGTTCCGGACATGACAGATTATATGAACAAGAAGCTTATCGCTTAGGGCAGCAAATAGCA
>CAMOQT010000045.1 GCA_946623145.1 uncultured Azospirillum sp. | reverse complement strand
GTACAAATAAATATCCCTATGACACCCACCCCGGAAACTTGGCCGGTACGGTTGATAGATGTTTGGATGAAAAAGGAGAGTGTTTTGGCTACACCGAATGTAAGGATGGGTGGAAATTAAATCATGGAAAATGTGATTTAAATAGTTGTAGTATTGCAACGTATCCTTTTGCTAAACATCCGGATATTCTTTTCGGTGTCGGACGTGGCGAGACAGACAGTTGCAATATTGGTGCTAACCCATATTATAAATATACAAAATGTAATGATGGCTATACCCTTATAGGGGCAATGTGTGTCGGCAAGTGCGAAATTGATTATAATAGCTGTACATATACAACAGAAGGGTCAAATGAACCGGGATCAACATTAGAAGTTCTTAAAAGATGGAGATGTAAGTTTAAAAACCCTTCATCTTGTCGTGTTGGTGACTATGCAACAGTTGATGGTAAAATATTAGGTCTTATTGTGCATTTGCCGGATGAGACGGTAGATCGTACTTTAATTATGGCAATCGAGTCTGCCGGAGAGTGGCGCGCTACTAAAAGTTATGCATGGACAACAGGTACTTGTATTAATAATTTACCTATGAGTGGTGGAAGCACATCATATAGTACTTACACCGGCAAAACAGATACCGGTTATGTAAAAACTTTTGCCAAAACAGATGCAGCTGCGGAATGTACTTTCCCTGCAGCACAGGCTTGTTATACCTATAATCCTCCAGCATGCGGAGGGAAAGATTTCTGCGATGAAGGGGAGTGGTATTTACCTCAAGGTCAAGAACTTTTTGATTATATTTTTAAAAATCGATATACGTTAAGTTCTATCATGGGTGCTTCTCGTTATTATAAAAATTACCACTGGAATTCCTATAAAGGCGGCTGTATGCTTGACCATACTAACGGATTATGGACTTGTTGGGGACGTGACAATTCTTGTTATGTTACACCGTTCCTTGAGTTCTAGATTCTTATTATCTCCCTGTTATATGAAAGTTAGGGAGAAAAAGTAGGAAATCATAACAAACATATAAAAAAACACCCCTCATTTTTGAGGGGTGTTTTGATAAAAAGGTGCTTAAAATTCTTCTTGTAATTCAAAGAAATAAGCTTGCGGATGGTCGCAAACCGGACATTTTTCCGGAGCCAACGGGCTTTCAACACGACAACCGCAATTTGCACATTCCCATACAACTTTTGTCGGACGAGAGAAAATACGACCTTCGCATAATGCTTTTAATAAAGCATTGTAGCGTTCCTCATGATTCTTTTCAATTGCAGCAACACCGCGGAACATTTCTGCGATTTTGCTGAAACCTTCGGCATCAGCTTCTTTAGCCATACGGTCATACATATCTGTCCACTCAAAATTTTCACCGCTGGCGGCGTCTCTCAAATTTTCTTCCGTTGAAGGAACACTACCGTCATGGAGTAACTTAAACCATAATTTAGCATGCTCTTTTTCATTGTTGGCAGTTTCTTCAAACTTAGCGGCAATGATGTTATAACCTTCTTTTTTAGCCTTAGAAGCATAATAAGTATATTTATTGCGAGCCATTGATTCGCCGGCAAATGCTTCCTTCAAATTTTGTTCGGTTTTGGATCCCTTAAGTTCCATAATCAGTCTCCTTCAAATAAAATGTGTTCACTTATTGTTTGTAAGCAAAAATAAAAGATTGTCAATCTTATTTTTTGTTATTATGTATGATAAGAAAGAGAAGAAAGGATAAAAAAATGAAAGCGGTAGAAATCAAGCAAAATATTTATTGGACAGGTGTTAAAGACTGGAATCTGCAAGAGTTCCACGGTTATGCCACCCCTCACGGCTCAACATATAATGCTTATTTGATTATGGACGACAAAATCGCTCTGATTGACGGCGTTAAAGCTTATATGTCAGCAGAAAATATCGCTCGTATTAAAAGTGTGACCGATTTTAGTAAAATAGCTTATATCGTGGTGAATCACGTCGAGATGGATCATTCAGGTAATATCCCGGAATTGATGAAATTAGCACCGCAAGCAAAAATTGTGACTAATGCTGCCGGTAAAATGGCTTTAGAAGCTCATTTTGATACAACCGGTTGGGAATATCAAATTGTCAAAACCGGAGACAGCTTATCCCTTGGTCATCATACCTTAGAATTTATGACAACGCCGATGTTACATTGGCCGGATTCAATGATGACCTATGTTAAAGAAGCTAAAGTTCTTCTTTCTAATGATGGTTTTGGTCAACATTACGCCTCTGAGAGTATTTGGGTAAAGGATATACCGTTGGATATAATTTGTCAGGAAGCAAAAAGTTATTATGCTAATATTCTGTTTCCTTATGGCGCACAGGCGGAAAAAGCCCTCAATACTGCCGGACAGTTAGAATTGGATATTGAGATGATTGCCCCGTCTCATGGATGTATCTGGTCGGGAAAAGAAGAAGTCAGTAAAATTTTGAGCCTTTATGCCAAATGGGCTAGCGGTCAAAATGAGGGAAAGGCTCTTATCGTTTATGATACAATGTGGGGGGCAACCGCAAAACTGGCCGAAACCGCAATGGCTGTTTGCCAAGATGCCGGTATTCCGACAATTAAACATTGCCTGAGCAATAAACATATTTCTGAAATTATGGTCGATATGTTGGATGCCAAATATGTTCTCATCGGAACACCAACACTAAATAATCAACTGTTTCCGAGAGTAGCGGCATTTTTGACATATATGCAAGGCCTGCAACCAAAAAACAAACGTGCAATGGCTTTCGGATCTTATGGTTGGAAAGGCGGCGTGACCGCAAATATTCAAAAAGTTTATGAAGAGTTAGGATGGCAAACTGTTGCTCCGTTTGAGGAAAAATATACGCCGAAATCAGATGTTCTTGAAAAAATGGCAGAACGTGTTAAAGAACTGATTGCCGAATAAAAAATAGGCTCTATTAAATAACTAAAGTCGAAATATGACGGAGTAAAAGTCATTCTTTGATTGCACCAACATATATAACAGAGTCACCTCTCCAAACCGCTAGGTTTGGTCAAGGGGAAAACTTTTTTATAAAAGCGGAAATTCAATTTCCGCTTTTATATTATATAAGAGAAAAATTTTGGGGATAAAGACTTGACTGGAACAAAAAAAGTTGTACACCTATCGCCGACCTAAAATAGAGAAGAGAGAAAGAAGAACAAAATGATAGAATATTGGAAACGATTCGCCGAATATTATATAAATAACTTTACCCCGAAATTAGCCGAATGTTTATATAAAGGCTATAATCTAGAAAAATTTAAGCGAGATTGCATAGCAGGATTAACGGTTGCTGTTATTTCCATTCCGTTGGCTATGGCTTTGGCAATCGCTTCCGGTGTTGGTCCAGATCAAGGATTATATACTGCAATTATTGCCGGATTTTTTATTGCTTTGTTAGGCGGAAGCCGCTACCAAATCGGTGGACCGACAGGCGCTTTTGTTGTCGTTATATTTAATGTTATGCAACAATACGGGTATCAGGGATTGGCAATGTGTATGATTGTCGCCGGTGTCGTGTTAATTGCTGCCGGTTATTTGAAATTAGGAACATATATTAAATATATCCCTTATCCGGTGGTGACGGGCTTTACCGCAGGAATAGGATTGCTTTTAATTTCAACTCAGATTAAAGATTTATTGGGACTTAAAATTGAAAATGTGCCTGCTGATTTCTTATCAAAATGGAATGTTTATCTTCATAATCTCGATAACTTTACTATCGGTTCGATTTTGATTGCCGTATTTTCTTTTAGTGTTATTTTTTATATTCATCTGCGTCGTCCGAAATTACCGGCATATTTATTATGTGTTACGGGAGCAACGATTTTGGTCGCTGCATTTGGGATGAATATTGATACAATTGGTAATAAATTCGGTGGAATTCCACATTTTCTGCCAATGCCAAAATTACCGGATATTGATATGAATTTAATGCTTAAAGTGTTACCAAGCGGCTTAACGATTGCCTTTTTAGCCGGTGTAGAATCTTTGCTAAGCGCAACAGTCGTTGATGGTATGAGCGGTGATAATCACAATTCAAACGCTGAATTAATCGGTGAAGGCGTCGCTAATATAATGAGTGTCCTGTTTATGGGCGTTCCGGCTACAGGGGCAATAGCTCGAACAGCTGCAAATTTTAAAGCCAAGGCATATTCTCCGATGGCAGGTATTATGCAGTCTGTCTTTTTAATTTTATTTATGTTGTTGTTAGCGCCCGTGGCCAAATATATTCCTTTAGCTTGTTTGTCTGCTGTTTTAATGATTATCGGCTATAATATGCTTGGGCTTGAAAAAATGTATAAGTTACTGCAAGGTCCTAAAGGAGACAGATATACGTTAGTTGTAACGCTTCTGCTGACAGTCTTAGTTGATTTAAATACCGCAATTTCCGTTGGATTTATTCTGGCAAGCGTTATATTTATGCATCGTATGAGTCGAGAAATGGAAATTGAAACGGATGACCCTGCATTAGTCGAGAAAAAATATGGCGGTCGTGATTTTAGCGAAGTTTTGCGCAACCGTGGTGTTATATCAATGCGTATTTCCGGACCATTATTCTTTGGAGGAGTATCGAATATTTCTCAATTTTTGAAAAACTTAAATGAAATGCCGAAAGTTTTGATTTTACGTATGGGATATGTACCGATGGTTGATGCCAGCGGGGCAAATATTATTGTTGAGTTTGTAAAAAAACAGCGCAAAAAAGGGATTAAAGTTATCTTTTCTAACGTCAAAAAACAGCCGCGCCGTGTTTTACATGAAGCCTTTTTAGAGGAAGGAATTGATTATCATACAATTTCTACGGCATCAACTTTTGATAATGCTCTGAAAATGGCGCGACGCTATTTGAAAAATACGGAAACAGCTGAAGGAAAAGAATAAATTGAATAAAAGACTTGCAAAAACAAAACAATAGGGAATAATAAAAAAAGATAAAAACAGAAAGGGATAAATATGTTCGTTCTTTTAGCAATTTTATTAATAATAACAGCCACACCGGTTTTAGCCAATCCGGCATGTGCCGTTTGTACCGTTGCTGTCGGAGCTTCATTGGAAATAGCGCGCAGTTACGGTGTCGATGATGCTATCGTTGGCGTTTGGGCAGGTGCCATGCTCGTCATTTTAGGCTACTGGATGCTGAGTTGGATGGATAAAAAAGGTTGGCGTTTTGCCGGACGTGATTTTATTGTTTTGGTATCAAGTGTCGCAATGATTGGTTTTATGTATGTTCATGAATTGATTTATACGCCGCAAATTATCGGAATTTTTTATCTGGACGGCTTTTTGTTTAGCGTTTTAGTTGGTGCCGCGGTTATGCATTATTCTTCAGAATTTTATCAATGGATGAAAGCTCATAACGGCGGACACGCTCATTTTCCATTTGAAAAGGTTGTGGTTCCGATAGTTGCATTATGCTTGGCAAGTGCATATTTTTATTATTTCCCGTTGGATAATATAGCACCTGAAACGGAAAGTTTATATGATTTTCATGATAATCAATAAAATAAAACGCTCATTTAGAGCGTTTTATTTTAGTCTTTAGGAAGAGTAATATACTCAATTCCGGCTTCTTTGAACATTTGCTCTGAATAAACAAGTTTATCTCGCCACGTATTTTGTGGAGTTGATGCATCAATTTTGACTTCATGCGTAACAACGGTTTTAATACCAGCTTGAATAATGGCACGAGCACAATCTGTGCAAGGAGCATGCGTAGCATATAACACACAGCCTTTGAGAGAAGTTCCTGTTAAACAAGCGTTAAAAATAGCGTTTCTTTCAGCATGTTCAAAAAAATCATATTTTGTCGGACGCTCTAAACGCTCCGGTTTATCATCATCAACACCGCGGACCAAACCGTTATAGCCGGTAGCACGGATTTCTCTATCGGGACCGACAACTATAGCACCTGTTTTGGTTGAAGGATCTTTAGACCAAGTGGCAATCAGCTCAGCCACTTCCATAAATCTTTTATGCCATTTGAGGGAAAACATTGGGGTATCTCCAAAGGTTAATCTATCTCCTAAAGTATAGACATATTTTTTTTATTGTAAAGAGCACTATATTTCTGGAGAGACAAATTGAGAAAAGGAGAGATAAAATGAGTGATGTTTATGCTATTAAAGCGCGCGAAATTCTTGATTCAAGAGGTATTCCGACAGTGGAGGCAGAGGTTCAGCTCAACAGTGGAACAATCGGTAGAGCTTCTGTTCCGTCCGGGGCTTCAACCGGTTCTCACGAGGCACTAGAACTACGCGATGGAGATGAAACAAGATATATGGGAAAAGGTGTTCAGCAAGCCGTTGAACATATACAAAATGAAATCTCCGATATTCTGATGGGAATGAATGCACAACAGCAAGCTGAAATTGATAATAAGATGATTAATTTGGACTCTACGCCGAATAAATCAAAATTAGGAGCTAATGCTATGTTGGCAGTTTCTTTAGCAATAGCACGAGCACAAGCAAAAGAATTGCGGTTACCTTTTTATAGATATTTAGGAGGAATAAACGGACATATTTTACCGATACCGATGATGAATATTTTAAATGGCGGCAAACATGCGGATAATGATTTAGATATTCAAGAATTTATGATAATTCCTGTCGGGGCGGAAACATTTCAGCAGGCATTACAAATGGGAGCCGAGGTTTTTCAAACCTTAAAACAAGAACTCAAAAAAGCCGGGCACAATACGAATGTCGGTGATGAAGGAGGATTTGCGCCACAACTTAAAACTCCGGAGGAAGCTCTTAATTTTATTGTTAATGCTATCGAAAACGCCGGTTATGAACCACGAAAAGATGTTGCAATAGCATTAGATGTTGCCGCATCGGAATTATATCAAAATGGAATATATCATTTTGCCGGACAGAATAAAAAATATAAGGCAACAGAACTAATTGATTATTATGCTGAATTGATAGCAAAATATCCTTTAATATCTATAGAAGATGGCATGGCAGAAGATGATTGGGAAGGATGGCGTATGTTGACCAACACCTTAGGTAAGAAGATACAACTTGTCGGGGATGATTTATTTGTGACTAATCCGGAGCGTTTAAAACGAGGAATTGAAGAACATATTGCTAATGCAATCTTAGTTAAAGTCAATCAAATCGGTACATTATCAGAAACGTTAAAAACGATTTCATTGGCACAAAAGAATGGCTATAAAGTAATTATTTCGCACCGTTCGGGTGAAACGGAAGATACATCAATTGCTGATATTGCAGTGGCAATTAATGCTGGACAGATCAAAACCGGTTCTTTATCTCGTACCGACAGGACGGCAAAATATAATCGCTTGTTGAAAATAGAAGATGATTTAGGAGCGGCAGCGGTTTACGGAAAAGATAAATATTAAAAAAACTTGCATCTCCTTAATGAGTTAGGTATAACTTGAAAAAAAGGAGAAAAAGATGAAAGTTGTCTTTTTAGGAACGCCGGATTTTGCATTGACGGCATTAAAAGAAATTGCTCAACGGCACGAGGTCGTGTGTGTTTATACACGCGCGCCTCAAATCGCAGGACGCGGCAATAAACTTACCAAATCTCCGGTGCATCAATGGGCAGAAGAGCAGGGAATGCCGGTTCGAACACCTAAAACTTTAAGAACACCGGAAGCCTTAGCTGAGTATCAAAATCTGAAAGCGGATATTGCAGTCGTTGCGGCATACGGATTGATTTTACCGCAAGGTGTGATAGAAGCGTTTCCAAAAGGTTGTATCAATATTCACGGATCTCTATTGCCGCGTTGGCGTGGGGCTGCTCCTATTCAACGAGCCATTGAAGCCGGTGATAAAAAAAGCGGTATTACGATTATGAATATTGTTCCGGCGCTTGATGCAGGAGCTATGCTTCTTAAAGGAGAAGTTCCGATAACGTCAGAAACCACGGGCGAGACATTGCATGATGCTTTGGCAACATTGGGAGCTGATTTAATCGTTAAAGCTCTGGATAATATTGATGAATTGCAGAAAAAGGCTGAAATTCAAGATGAAAATCTGGTAACGTATGCTACAAAATTGGATAAAGCAGAAAGCAAAATTGATTTTTCAATGCCTGCTGAAGTTTTAGAGAGAAAAATTCGCGCATTTAATCCGTATCCGGCAATGTTTTTTGAATATGAAGGTGAGCGCATTAAAGTTATGAAAGCTGAAGTTATAGAGCAAAAAGGAAAGGCCGGAGAAATTTTGGAAGGCGAAAAAGCTTTGGTTATTGCTTGTAAGGACAAAGCTTTATCTTTTACCGAATTACAGCGTGCCGGTAAAAAGAAAATGTCGATTAAAGATATTTTGAATGGATTTAAGTTTACAAAAAAAGCTGTCGATTAGACAACTTTTTTACTTAGCAACGACATCCTCACCCCAAAGCTCTTTTAATTTTTCAAGATGGGAATCTATATTGGAAATATGCTGCTGGTTTGTGACTTTGGCAATATATACAAATAACATTGGTACCTGATAGTATATAATAAGACCAATAGCGGCGGAACCGAGCATCAAAATAATATTGAAAACATCACTGAAAATATAAAAAGCGTTGTTAACGGAATAATTTTGCAAAACATTAAATAAATAAACAAAAACACCGGCTAAATTAAAACAACCGATAATAATAAGTTTGTTAATGTTTTTCGGATCAATGATTAAAACCGTAAAAGTAGGTAATAAACCAATAAATAAAACGACTAGTAACGGCATTGTTGTCATCATAATAATTAAGATGAGCATTAGTAACAAAACTTTTTGCATTGTCGTAAAATGCAAAGTGCCTTTAGGATTTCTATTGACCGGAGTAATCTTTCTGTTTCTCATAGCTTTAATGCTCCAAACAAATTAACGACAAAAGAGATGATCATAACAATAACGGCCAATAAACAAGCGCCTCTGAGAGCAATATCTCGAGCAGCTTCTTCCCATTTATTATCATTACTGATTAACATATTTTTTTCAGCCATAAGATGGGTTGCGGTTTTACGAGCAACATTATATTCGGAATTATCTTTCTTGCGAGCTTCTTCACTTTCCAATAACTCTTGCAATTCGTGGAGTTTACCGGACTTATTGACTTTATGAACTTCTTTTTCCAAAAATTTTTGATATTTGACGTTATGATAACTCTTAATAAGCGGGAAAGAGAACATACTTAACCATTGTGCAACATTAGGTAATTCTTGAGGTCCGAATTTATTCTGCATGGTTGTATATAAACGTAAAATAGCACTAGATTCTAAAGCTGGAATTTTAGAATTCAAATCAACTAAAATACCATCAATTTTTTTTCCTAATTTACTGCGTAAGTAAGCAATTAAATGATTATCATAAGGCTTCTCTTGAGAATTATTATAGTTTCTTTCCAATACACGCAAAATATGTGTTGGGGTACAAATATATTCATGACCGAGTAATTTGCTTAGGCAAGGAATATCTTCATCAAGTTCATACATAATCCTGTCTAAGCCGTAACCGATAGCCGGACTTTGTGCGTAGCTTTTGCTTTCGCCAATAAGAGCCGGCATACGTGTATCTTCTTGATTAATATACCATAATCTCAATAGATCATATCCACATAAACGAAGATAATCACTAACACTTTCATTATGTTTGTAAGCATAATAAATTGATTTAGATAAAGCATCCGGAAATAAAGAAATGCTTCCTATTTTAACTGGAAAATGAGGTGCCAAGTAAATACATATTTTAGAAACGGACAATTCATGGTTTGGTGAATTATCGACGGTTGTCTTAACAGCTTTATCAATAGCCAAAGCAAGTTCTTCGTTATCTAAACCGTTTTTAATCCATTCAGTTACTTTACCGCTGTTATATAATTCAAAAGCCTCTTTCGGATTTTGCATCATAGCATAGGCAACATCATAAGCATTATAATATTTTTGCCCACCCAAAGAAAAAGCTCTTTTAGTTGTTTCGATGGTATTGGTAAAAGCAATTTTTCCGGTATGGCTTTCCAAAGTATCCAATGCGGTATTTATATTCCAACGAGCAGCAGGAATATCTACCAACATATTGCGTAAGATGTTGGAAAAAGAAACCGAAAGTTTTGTATCTCCCATAAGAGTTGCAAAACTGCCTTTCTTTTGTTTAATAGCTAAAACTTCAGAATCTGACAATTCAGCCCCATTTTCCTTACCGAGATAAAGGAATAAACCTAAAACAGCCAGAGCATAAATATCATTTTTATCCGATCCATTACCACGACTTTCTTTTTTAGCCATCAAAGATTCTATGGTTTCATAAACGGCCGGTTGATAGTATGCCGGAAAAGCAGCAACACAATCACCTAAAACAACGGTATTTTTAGTTTCATCCAAATAAAACAAATTATCTATACGGATGGCACGATGGGTGATACCATAAGTATGTAATTCTTGAAGATTTCCAATTAAATCAACCCATAAAGATTGGACTTTATTCATATCGTCACGAAATGGCTGTCCCGCATCATCAATAACACGTCCCCCAAGAGGTCTTTGATAAATCAGAGCCATTAATACTTCATGGGAATCCGGCGGTGTTACAGTACCATATTCTACCAATTTAAGAAGATTTTGTGCTTTAATGGATTTGATATAAGGTAAGATTGAATGACGAGGAGATGTTTCTGAAGAGCATATCAAAGCAAAAAGCAATTTATCTTTATCAATGATATCG
>CAMOQT010000044.1 GCA_946623145.1 uncultured Azospirillum sp. | reverse complement strand
ACGTTGACATCGTAGAGGTCGCAGGTTCGAGTCCTGCCACTCCCACCATTAAAAAGCCGTCCTTTATGGACGGTTTTTTAATGGTTAGAATGAAAGACCACTTGAACCTGCGAGAAAGCAGTTCGACAAGGAGGAGCAGGCGAGACGGAAGTATCGCCGCATTTGCGACGACGAAGCGGCGGAGCGATAGCGACGTCAGTCCTGCCACTCCCACCATAAAAAAAGCGTCCTTTATGGACGCTTTTTTTAATCCAGATTGGCTATCAGTTCCTTCAGGTCTGCCAGGTTTTCAGGAGTTCCCTCCTTTTCGATAACCTTGGCAAACGTCTCCATCTTTTTCTTTATTTTTTATGTTTTATAATATACCAAACAACCACCGTGATTGCGACTATTATACCGGTCGTTATTGACCAATCAAGCGGTAATCGGAAACCGATTTTATCGTACATAATGTATGTCGTACAAACTGATGTCATAAAGCCGGCAGGGATTAAAGTCAGCCAATAATTTTTATGTTCTTTGTACAGATAAAAAGTTGCCATCCATAAGGTAATCGTTGCCAAGCATTGATTTGCCCAACCAAAATACACCCAAATCGTTGTGACATCAAAAAAGCTTAAGGCAATACCGCCAGATAAAACAATACTGCTGATTAATAAACGTTTCTTGAGTGATTTGTTATCTTTTTGCCAATAGTCTCCAATGGTTAATCGCGCCGAGCGAAATGCCGTATCACCGGAAGTAATTGATAATAGCACGACAGATAAAACAGCCAAAATTCCTCCGATTTGTCCGAGATATCCTTTTGCTACGCCTGAAACAACCCCTCCCGGACCGCTTTGCGTAATGACTTCATTTAAGCCTTCGCTTCCTTGGTAAAAGGCTATTCCCAAAGTTGCCCAAATTAAAGCAACAACCCCCTCCGTAATCATTGCTCCGTAAAAAATAGAACGTCCGTATTTTTCATTTTCAAGACAACGAGCCATTAATGGGGATTGTGTTGCATGGAATCCGCTTAATGCTCCGCAAGCAATTGTGACAAACATTAAAGGGAAAATCGGCAGACCTTTCGGATGTAAATTAGCCAGAGTCAGATTGGGATAAAAAGCTTTATCTCCCGTAAATAACACAATAATCATTGCCACAGACACACCGATTAACAAAAGTGCAAATAACGGATAAAACCGACCGATAATTTTATCTATTGGTAATAGAGTCGCTAAAAAATAATACCCAAAAATTGCTATAATCCACCATACAAACGGTGTTTGAGACATATTTGCCAACATTTGCGCCGGACTCATCGCAAATACAGAACCCAGTAATAATAAAAAGAAAACCATAAAAATTAAAAATATACCTTTAATCTTTGAGCCTAAATATTTTTCAACTAACGGCACTAACGACTGTCCACCGTTGCGGACAGAAATCATTCCGGCCATATAATCATGTACACCACCGGCAAAAATTGACCCAAAGACAATCCATAATAGAGCGACAGGTCCGTATAATGCCCCCAAAATTGCCCCAAAGACAGGCCCTAAGCCGGCGATATTCAAAAATTGTATCAAAAAAACACGCCATGTCGGCAAAATCATAAAATCGACATTGTCGCATTTGGCAATAGCCGGTGTTTTTGCTTTTTCATTTATAGAAAAGACTTTTTCAACTATTCTTCCATAAATCAAATAACCAACAATTAATGTGGCCACAGCTAATAAAAATATAGTCATTTTTTCCTCTGTAAACGTTTTTATGTTCTGTTTTTATATTTTATAACACAAAACGTTTCAAAAAGTCTTAATAATCTTTTTTTAATACTCTTTTTATATGCTTTATTCATATTTTCAGGAGAAAAATCATGTTAAAATATCTTTCTTTATGTCTTTGTTTTTTAAGTTCTACAGCGGTTGCTCAGCCCAAAATTATCAACTATGTAACACCATCCCAGCAAGAACTTTCTGAGCCTCAAGGTAATGTGCAAAATATTGTTATTGAAGATGATGATTTTTTCAGCGATATGGATAAACTTGCAGCTGAACACGGCGATGATCATGCTATGGGAACTTTAGCCAATACTTGTTTGAAGAAAAAAGATTTTGAGTGCGCCTACAAATGGGCGGGGACTGCTTTACGCGGTTCTTATTGGCGAAGCCAAGGTATGACAGATAAAATTAAAAATATTCAAGAAGAAGCTAAAGGGAATCTCTCCGAGCAACAAATCAATGACTTGGATGTTCTTATCAAAAACTTTTCGCCTAAACGATAGAGGTTAGATAATACCCATTTTCTGAGCCATAACGACGGCCTGTGTTCGATTTGTCGCCCCGACAGAACGCAGCAGTGCGTTAATATGAAGTTTGACGGTTGCTTCCGAAACCCCCATTTCATAAGCAATTTGCTTATTTGAAAGTCCTTGAGCGACCAGATTTAATACCTGATTTTGGCGATGTGTTAATGTTTTGCTTAATCCTATATGGCGCGTATCTTGTACAACTGATGCCGGAGAAGGTTGTAAAACGGATGGCGGCAGATATGTTCCACCATCTAAAACCAATTGCAAAGCTCGTTGCTGAACTTCAGGTTCTGAACGTTTATTGATAAAACCATTTACCCCCATTTCTAAACTTTTTCGGATTATACCATTATCTTCTCCTGCCGAAACAACGACAAATTTTGCATTCGGCGCTTTACTTTTTAATTCTTTTAATGCTTCTTCCCAATTCATATCCGGCATATCCAAATCAATAACCACTAATGAAATATGGGCATCTGTTTCAACAAATTTGAGCGCTTGATTAAAATTTGCCGCTTGTAAAATGATAAACTCCGGATTTATTTTTTCTAATTGCAGTGTCAATCCGTCTCTAAACAATGCGTGATCATCTGCTATAAGAACTTTCATCTACAACACTCCTCTAAACTTGCTTGAGCTTTTTTAAAACTCATATTCATCCTGTTAGATAAAGACATAATGTCTTTCAGACAAATTTAAAGGCACGGCTAAACTTTTTGAGATAAGTTTACGGTAAGATTATCGGTTGAGCATATGTTCCGGCTAAATGTAAATTTTTAAAGACTTCCGGAATTTCAAGTTTTTGTATTTCTTCAGCCGTACAAAAACCTTTAACCTCAACCAAACTATATTTGGTATCTTCTTTATTGACAGACTTAACTAATTTTGCTTCTGCAAAACCTAAACTATTAAACGTTTCAGTAATTGTCGAATGACTGACATTTATTTCCGTCTCTACCGCAAATAAACTGTTATCAATACCGCTGGCATCACTCGGTAATAATGCCAAGACATACGCTTCATTTTCTTGAGTAATATTTGCACTGCGAATAAAAGGAAGTTTAGCTACAATATTCAAACTTTCTTTATTTTTATCAGCAGACAAAGCATTCCACCAAGGATTATCATTCATTTCATTATTATCACTCGGAATAATAGCAATATCTGCCTCACGCGTACTTACCAGATTGAAAACCTGGCTATAACTACTTAGAATCGTAGTTGAAACAAAGCTTCCGAAATGTTCTTGCACCTGATGCAGAATAGAACCGTCTTTTTCATCTCCATACACGGCAATTTTAAGCTTTTCTTTCATATTAGCGCTGGCACTTAAAATTTCCCTCCAAATCTTAGCAACAACATACTCAGGGAAATCTCCGGTATGATATTTTAGCATCCACCGAATTCCCTTAGCTTCTTGTCCCAGTAAATTCTCTATTCTGACAGGATATGGATTTTCTTTTACCAATTCAGCGCGCTGCATCAATAATTTATAAAGTTTCGTATCTATATCTTCTATTTTCTTTTGAACATCTACTTTCTGCTCTGACATTATTATTCTTTTTCTAACCTCTACTGAATTGGTTTATACTGTAAAAAAACTATTTTTGCTAATCCATATATACGCTCATTTTTTATTTCATAGCAAGATGGAATTACAATTTGTTCAGTCTTTTCGACTTCAACCATACACAAAGCACCTTCTTTAAGCCATTTCTTCTCAACAATTTGAGACAAAGCAACTTCGCTTAATCCCTTATTATACGGCGCATCCATAAATATCAAATCATATTGCTCCGATGCCATCGGCAAATTTTCGACAGAAGCTCTGATAATATTAATTTTTTCCTTTTCTGTTGGAAATAAAACAGTATTTTTCAGAAGATTTCGCGTATCAACATCAATCAAAGCTATTTTTTGTGCTCCGCGAGATAAGGCCTCTAAAGCCACCGCACCAGTGCCGCCAAATACATCTAAAAATGTATATTCGCCCCAGTCATTTTCAAGTTGCGCATTCAAAATATTAAATAGTGCTTCTCGCGCGCGATCTGATGTCGGCCGTACTTTATCGGAATCGGGAGAAAACAGTTTTTTTCCTCGGTATTTTCCACCGACTATTCTCATAGGGTCACCTTTCCTCCTAACTGTTCACGCAGAACTTTTTGTGACACTTCTCTCACTTCACCTTTCTTCAGGCTACCAAGTTGGAACGGTCCGTAAGATAGGCGGATCAAACGGGCAACCTCTAATCCGATGGACTTCATTAATTTACGAATCTCGCGATTTTTACCCTCGCTCAACGTTACACTTAGCCAAGCATTAGATCCCTGCTCGCTTTCAATAACAACTTTAACAGCGCCGTATTGTACGCCGTCGATAACGGCTCCATCCGCTAAATCCGCTAATTTCTTTTTATCAATTGTCCCATGAACTTTGACCTTATAGCGGCGGCTCCACGCATTTTGCGGTAATTCTAAAGCACGTGATAATTCTCCGTTATTGGTCAATAACAAGAGCCCTTCCGAATTCAAATCCAAACGACCGACAGAAATAACGCGCGGTAATCCCACCGGTAAATTTTCAAACACAGTCGGACGTCCGGCGGTGTCGCTATGGGTTGTTACCAATCCGACCGGTTTATAGTATAACCATAATCTGGTTTGTTCCGGTTGGGATATTTTCTCCCCATCAACACGAATCTGTTCCGTTCCTTCAACATTAAAAGCCGGTGTTTCGATGAGTTTGCCATTGACCGTCACGCGTTGTTGCAAAATGAGCTTTTCGGCTTCACGGCGGGAACAAACACCTGAACGAGCCAAATATTTAGCTATTCTTTCCGTCATAAAAATCCTTAAATGTTAACTATTCCTTTTGATATTGTTGTTATCATACTTCAAAACATTAATCAACAGCAAGTTTTTAACATGTCAAACCCTGAGCAATATATGCGTCGTGCCTTAGAATTAGCCCAAACGGCCGCCAATCAAGATGAAGTTCCGATCGGTGCCGTTATCGTTAATCCGAAAACAGGAGAAATTGTCGCTGAAGCTTATAATTTAAGCGAGCATGGTAAAGAAGCTACCGCTCATGCCGAATTACTGGCTATGCAACAAGCTTGCGCCAAACTCGGACAAAAAAGACTGTGGGATATGGATCTGTATGTGACGTTGGAACCTTGTACTATGTGTGCGGCAGCAATTTCTTTTATGCGAATTAAAACCTTGTATTTCGGGACAAGCGATGAAAAAGGCGGTGCGGTTATTTCCGGTGTACGATTTTACGATAGCCCGACTTGCCATCATAAGCCGCAAGTTATCAGTGGTTTATGTAAGGAAGATTGTGCTAAATTATTAAAAGATTTTTTCCGCAACAAGAGAGACAAAAATTGTTGATTTTTAGACAAAATATGATATATTATAAGTAATATAGTATTCTGATGAGGAGCAGAACAATGACTGATACGAATTTTGATGAGTGGTATAAAGAAACATATCCTAAGCTCGGTGAATTCGACAAATTACCTGATGATGAGAAAAAAAGATACAAACAAGAGTTTGCTTCTTTTGAGACATGGTTAGCTCACGGCAAAGAAAATGATACCGGTAAAAAAGCTTGGGAAACTCTAGCCGATAGCGCAGAACGTCAAGATGCTCTCAAAAAATTTGATGATGCATTCAAAGCTTGGGCAAAAGATGAACAGCATATAGATGATTTGGCAACAAAAGCTCCTCAAGAACTTGCTAAATTGTATGAAGATTATGCTATGCATGTCGGAAAAATGCGCGTTAATCAAAATCAAAACAATCCAGATCCGAATACAGATTGGCGCCAAGCCAAAGTTGATTCTTGGAAACATTGGTGTGAAAACGAGCACACGCCCGCTTATACTTATGATGAAGATCCAAATGAAAAGACTGCTCTTAAGTTTGATGTCTATAGAGATACCGAGAAAAAAGAAAAATTAGCTACTATTCACTATAATAATCCGCGTGATGTTACAATCGGTACGGATGGTGATAAGAAAGCGCCGGATTTAGAGTTTTTTGATAAACTGACCAAAGAAGCTAAAAAAGATAAGATTCCGGGCGTTACTTTTGATGGTGAGATGACACCTGAATTTAAGGCAAAATTGGCTATTGCCTGCCTTAAAAACGGTTTAAAAATGGATGGCTTTGATGGTAAAATTGATTTTTCTTTATTAAACGATGAAGAAAAGAAAACTATTGATTTTGAATTAAAAATGAAAATTCAGTATCATAATGATCAAAAAAGTGCTGCTCAATATGCGCAAGAGCATGAAAGCGATAAAAAAATTTCTATGAAAGATTTGATGGGCGATGAAAAAGACCCTGCTCTTGCCGCTATTAAATATGCAGCTTATACAAATGCCGGTATAAAAGTTGAAGGTGTCAAAGAATTTAACGCTGATAACGAGGGATTATTCAAAGTTCCTCAAAAAAATTTATTACCTGAAGAAGTTAAAAAAACTATGGGAGAATACAACAAGGAAACTTCTGAAGCTATTTACAAAGAGTGCCAAGCTAAAGTTGCCGAATTAAAAAATGATCCTTCTAAATCCATTACTTTGGGTGGACACCCTCAGGGAACTAAAGCAACACCGGTTAGAGATGCTTTGCTTTTCGCTGCTGCTAAAAAAGAAGGTCTTAAAATTGGTAAAGGTGAGCAAGTTTCTGTTATTCCTTATCATCCGTTAGAACTTAACCCTTATATGCCGGATGAGGCTCGTGCTGAAATTAAAACTTATAATGAGGCTATGCGACAAAAACAACTCGATAATATTACAAAAAGAAGAGAAGAATTAAAGAATACCGGAACAGATGAGCAGAAAGCTCAAATTGAGGAAAGAAATGAGTTCGAAAAAGCAAGACTAGCCATTAAGAAAGGTTATGGAACTGATGCGGATAGAGCAACCGTTAAGGCTTATCGCTCAAAAATTGCCGCACAAAATAAAGCCCAAGAGGAAGCAACCAGAAAATCTAATCCGAACTACAAAAAAGGTTTAACGACTGCCAATTCTGTATGGAGCAGAATAAAAGATACTCAAAACTCTTAATTTTATATTTTTACGAAACTCCCGTAGCTGTTGCGTACGGGAGTTTTTTATGCCATAAACAGTCATACCTCGTTTTCACAAGAAAACGTCAAGGTATCTTCCGCTTTTTTTCTTTCACTCTGTTCCATAAAACATATTAAAAACACATCAAACAAAGCATTGCTATGCAATCTGTTCTGTGGATACCGGATATGCCAAGTCCCGTAGGGCTTGGCTTCCGGCATGACAAAGGAAGAAAAAATACTATTTTTTATGGAACAGAGTGTTTTCTTTTATAATAAAAGTCGATGATCCCTTGACCAAACCTAACGTTTTGGAGGGATGACTGTTATTATTTCTTACGGTTTGGAGGGATGACTGAAAAAAAAGAAAGAATTCGATGATCCCTTGAATTTTGCTCTGCGAGCAAAATAGGGATGACTGTTTATATTATTGATGATTTAACATATTTTTTCGCAAAAAATTTCGAAAATAGCCAAAAATAAAAGCTTGCGTTTTCCGTTTAAATAGTGTATAGTAGAGGGGTAAAAATCTTATTTGTGGTATTATTTTGTATATTTCTGTTTTTAAGTGAAAATAATTACGGAAATCTTATCGGATAATACTGCTTCATGTTTCGTTTTTCCACGGATTTTCTTACGACTTTCCGTGTCTAAATATTTCAGTAAATAAATAAAAATTAATAATAAAAAAAATTAAAATTATGAGAAAAAACATTTCAAAAGCAGTATGGATGCTGGTAGCTATCCTCTGCGCAGCTTTCGTCGCGTCTTGCGACAAGTATGATTACCTGGGCGAGAATCCCGGAGGAAGCATCGTCGAGGATAAATGTATTGTAGCAAACAATGTATTCACCCACAGCGGTGTCGTTGACATCGCCACGACTAGGGCGGCTATCGATTACAATCGTCCCGACGGCTACTTAAAGGTAACTTCTAACCACGTGAAGAGTTTTACTTACGACTTCGAGCCAGTGAATAGAAAATATCAAGGATTTTTCTGGGTGAAGGCTTACAATGTGAATCGTCCGCGATTTGCTAAAAAGGCTGATATCTTTAAGAATCCATCTTGGTCTGAGAAGGTCATCGGTAAGGATAGTATCTTGCAGGTTGTAACCTTCCCTGACGGAGCAACCCATGATTTCGACATCGCACTTTTGGAGACCAGCTATTATGACTCCGACACTGTCATGGTTGCTGGAAAGACATTCAGAAAATGCAAAAATGAATGGGCCCATCGCCAATTACTCGGCGCGGATATTACAGATCTCCAGCGTGACAGTGCAGACTGGCATGCCTGGAAAGTCGTTCTTAAGTTCCGTTACACTCTGTCTGAAGGACCTCAGGACAATCGGAGTGTTGACTGGACGGTCACGATGCCAACTGTTTGGATTGCTAAGGATGGAACAAATCCGGAAATTCCGGACAATGACCATGAAATTGTCTCCTACAAGGACGGCGATAAGGGAATAGAAATCAAGAACGACAGCATCGCGCGCTCGTGGTTGACTTTGATCCCCAAGCTGTCCAATGGTAACGATGGCAAACCGTTTACAGTTGAGGCTTTCCTCAAGTTTAAGTTAATCGCTCCTGAATATACAATCAAGAGCGTACCTAACTTTGACTGGAAGTCTTTGACCGCCAAAGCTTCCGATCCTGTAAAGAACGGTGATCCTCGGAGTCAGGGCGATACCATTTATGTCCAGCCATATATGCAGGCATTCACAACTTATACTAATTTGTGCGATGCAATTTTCGTCGGCGAGTTCGACGGTGCACCGTATTATGTAGATAAGTTGGGTAAGTCACATATGATGATGGACGCTAAGTGGTCATTCGCTGACAACGGTTGGGAAAAGAGCGATCTTGAGCCGAAGGATGGTCTGAAGCGCATGTTGCTTACCAGTAACATTACCGGAACTTATCTTACCAAGAAGCCCTCTGCTAAGGGAGAGGTGGAACTGAGAACCGGTGTTAGTGGAGGCAAGAAGGTCGTTAAGTTTGAGTACACCAATTTGGGCATTAAGACTGTAAAGCCTATGCTCGAATATTGGAGTTATGCTAATCAAACCGCCGTCTATAGCGACGGCACGACTGCTGACCTTGGTGAAGTTGGCGTAACGCTTTATATGAGCGTTAACTCTCCAGCCGATCAGACCATTCAGGTCTATGACTGGACAATAAGCGACACCAACCCGCAGCTCTACGACCCAGCCAAAGAAGGCGATCCTCGTTCTGAGAAGGTTGCCACCGGCACCTTCAAGGTACAGAAATACTCTCGCGTCTATGCGACCAATACAAATAAGTCAGAGCATAAATTTACATCTCATGCCGAGACTAGTGTTATCTTCACCGACTCGCTCGGTAAGGACACTCAGTTCAAAGGCATCGAGCTGACTTACGCTGATAATGGTAGTGCAAAGACTCTCGAAGATCTTTCTGAAGAGGACGACAAAGAACGCAAAAAGATGACGCCCTCTGTTAAGGTCACGGCTATCGGCACTGATAGCAATGACTACTCTGGTATCGTCAACTTCTGGAAACAGAAGGACAAGGAGGAGCTGATCAATGATCCGAATCAAGACTACACACAGACTTTGACCTATACTGGAAACGGTATCTGGAAGTCCTCAACAACCATCACATATGTGTGGAAGATAAAGGGCACTGAGACCGAGACCATTGATCAGGATCTGGAGTGGAGCCTCTCCGGTGAAGCTAAGTCACAGGTTATCCTTGACAAGGCTGAAGCTGACTATGTTGCCCCGATTAATCAGGGTAACTGGGGTGCTGAGACTTCTTCGACCCCACAGAATTATGTAACCCTCTACACTTCAACGAACACCTCTATCAGTGAGAATTATACAAATCTTACTGACAAGTATTCAGCAAAGAAGCAAAGAGCCGTTATTAATAAGACTGTGGATGGGAAGAAGATCGAAATCACGATGCTTGCACCTACCGGCATGAGTTTTGCTCATAAGGATGGTTCTCTTGTTAATGGCAATCGCACCACAACTAAAGGTGGAGTGGAGTATGATGTTTGGGATCACAGCGGTTCTGTTACGGCTACAGTAAGCAGCAGCAAGGGTGACCAAACTGAAAGTTCCACCGACGTGAAAGAAGTCCTCGTCAAGAAGGAAATTCCGGTTGATCCGGGAAATCCTGCTTGGGGTCACCCAGTAGCCTTCATCCAGGCAACACTAACCTACCGTCCATATGTGGGTTCAAGTGGTCAGGGTGCCTTCCACAAGACGCTTGCTATGAAGTTTGAAAATGGTATCCTCATCGTCACAACAGCTTCCTTCGGCCAAGAAGGAAACTGGAATCCATACGATTTTACGTATGACGAGGAGGACTTCTATTTCTTCGAGGGCAAGCAGCCTGCAGGCGTAACCAGGACCATTCCAGAGTCTGCCAATGTAAATTCAGCTGCGCTGTTTGACAGTCGTTGGAAGCCTGCATTGGTTTGGCCTGATGGAACCGGATGGAAGTATGTGGTAGATGCCACACACTTCGTGAACATGTCGAAGCAATTAGCCGAAACCTGTGGAATAAAGAATTTCTCAGGCAAGGCTACAGCTGACGTAACCCCATACCTGAGTTATTCTGGTACCGTTAGTGCCGATAAGGTTCTCACAGTTAAAAATGAAAGCGGTGTTGCCGTTTTCAGAATCAAATAAACTTAAAAATTGAAGCTTATGAAATAAAAGGAAAGACCTGCCGCTCATCCGAGCCGCAGGTCTTTCTGATTTTAAATCTTTTATCTCAGTAAACGTTGTTTTTCCCGGTTCCAATCGCGCTCTTTTATGCTCTCCCG
>CAMOQT010000043.1 GCA_946623145.1 uncultured Azospirillum sp. | reverse complement strand
TTTTACGGTAACAGAGGGGACCATGCCGGATCCGACCCCTCCCCTGGCGTCACCATCATTCTCTCATTATAACCTGTCAGGTCAATAGAATAAATCTTAACCGGCGCATTACTGCGAGAAGAACCAGGTTCTTGACGGAAATACATTAAAACACGTCCGTTCGGTGACCATGTCGGTCCCTCAACCAACCAACCACTGGCAAGTAAACGTTCGCCTGTACCATCCGGGAACATAACTCCGATATAGAATTGTCCTCCGGCCATTTTTGTAAAGGCAATATAATCACCACGCGGAGACCAAACCGGCGTTGCATAACGTCCACCACTATAAGTAATACGTTTAATATCTGAACCATCAGCATTCATAACATATAACTGCTGACTGCCTGCTCTATCAGAATTGAAAACAATTTGCGATCCGTCAGGTGAATAACTCGGAGAAGTATCAATTGCCGTTCCGAATGTTAGTTGTTTTTTATGACGTGTTGCTAAATCCATTTCATAAATATTACTTTTACCACCGGATTCGTAACTCAAAACGACTTTTTTACCATCAGGTGAAAAACGTGGCGCAAATGTCATTCCCGGGAAATTACCTAACAATTCCTGACGACCGCTTTCAATATCCAAAATATAAACACGCGGAGTTTCTCCGGCATAAGACATATAAACAACTTTCTGCATATTCGGGGAGAAACGAGGTGTCAAAGCCATTGCTGAAGAGGATGTTAAGAATTTATGGTTTTCTCCGTCTTGATCCATAATAGCCAAACGCTTAACACGATTCGTTGCCGGACCTGTTTCTGAAACATAAACAACACGTGTATCAAAATACCCTTTTTCACCGGTCAAACGTTCATAAATCGCATCTGCGATAATATGAGCGATACGACGCCAATTGGCTTTTGTGGTCGTAAAAGACTTTCCTTCAAGTTGTCCTTCAGAAAATACATCCCATAAACGAAACTCTACTTTTAATTGACCATTTGCAGTTTCTGAAATAGCACTCTGAACTAAAGCTTGCGCATTGATTGCTTTCCAATCAACAAAAGTTGGCTGTTCATTGATATCATTAAGCTCCTGAATATAACTTCTTTCAGGAATAATCGTAAACAATCCTGAACGCTCTAAATCCGCAATCACCACATCCCGAATTTTAGAAGCTTGTTGCCCGATCCAAAAACCGTCATGCGCCATATCCGGAAATGCCACAGGCATCGGATCGCGCATAGCCCCATTAACATCAATTTGCAATTCGGCACGGACCGGTGTAATTAATAAACTTAAAAATAAAGCCACTAAATATATAATTTTTTTCATATCATCCTCGGATAAAAAACTTAAATTTAGAATATCATAAACGAATTTTATTAAAAATCACCTAGAAAATAAGAATTGACAGACGCTTTTTTTAGAGTACCTTAAAAAAAACGGAGGACATATGGAAATTCAAGAATTCAAACAACATCTTAAACCGTACACAGCCATACTCGGATTTGATTACGGATCAAAACGATTAGGCGTTGCTGTTTCTGACTTATTGCAAAATATTGCAACAGCACATTCTATCATCTTTCGTGAAAACTGGGCAAAAGATATTGCGGTTATCAAAAAAATAATAGCAGAAAAAGAAGTAAAAGCCATCGTGTACGGATTACCATTACAAATGAATGGAGAAGAAGGCGACATCGCTAAAGAAGTACGGGCTTTTGCCGAAAAACTCTCTAAAGAAATTGATTTACCTTATATGTTTTGGGACGAAAGATTATCTTCTTCCGCTATGGAAAAATTTTTAATCAAAGAAGTTGATATGTCTCGTGCTAAACGCAAACAAAAACTTGATGCCTCTGCTGCGGCATATATCCTGCAGGGGGCTTTGGATAGATTAAAATATCTTTGATGAGATGAAAACGACTTAAAGTTTCTTCACCATTTTAGCAAAAGTAATACCATTTTCTTCAAAAATATCGCCTTCCTGTACATAGCCTATTTTTTCATAAAAATTGACAACTGACAGCATCGCATGCATGACAATTTTTGAAAAACCTGAATCTTTAGCTCTTTTTTCAGCATATTTTACCAAGTCTCGACCGATACCTTCTCCCTGATAGCGCGTTTCCACAGCTACCTGCATCATCCGCACCTCTTCATTATTAACCGGAGCAAGGACCAAACCGCCAACCAATTGATCATCTAAATTTTCGATACAGCCAACATGTAAATAGGAGGATTCTTTATCTCTGAATGAATCTAAAAACTTTAACCCCAATGGTTCAAGCAATATTTTATAACGTAATTGAACTAATTCATCATAACGACTTGAGCCAAAATCTATATCAATAAATTTTTTCATCAGTCTCTCCCGTTCTCTAATAATATCTATGAAAAATAGTATAACTGCTTTTTAAGATATAATCAATAAATAATATATTGCGTAAACTCAAATTATCTTGTATTGATAAGGCAAGTTAACAAAAAAAGGGATAAAATGACGACCGAATTAAGTTTAATCCGAAACTTTGCAATTATCGCCCACATAGATCATGGAAAATCTACGTTGGCTGATCGTATTATTGAACGCTGTGGCGGATTACAGCAAAGAGAAATGCAAGAACAAGTCTTAGATTCAATGGATATTGAGCGAGAACGCGGTATTACCATTAAAGCACAAACTGTCCGCTTAAATTACACGGCAAAAGACGGAAAGACTTATCAACTTAATTTAATTGACACACCTGGACACGTCGATTTTTCTTATGAAGTTTCACGTTCTTTAGCTTCTTGTGAAGGCTCTGTTTTGGTCGTTGACGCGACACAAGGTGTTGAAGCTCAAACTCTGGCAAATGTCTATTTGGCTCTTGATAATGATCATGAAATTTTGCCTGTCCTAAATAAAATAGACTTACCTTCTGCCGAGCCGGAAAAGGTAAAACAACAAATAGAAGATGTTATCGGTTTAGATACTTCTAACGCTGTTGAAACATCTGGTAAAAGCGGTTTAGGCATTGATGATTTACTTGAAGGAATTGTCAAATATCTTCCTGCACCCAAAGGGGAAATCAATGCTCCATTAAAAGCTCTATTGATTGACAGTTGGTACGATTCTTATTTGGGTGTCATTATTTTAGTTCGTATCCATGATGGTATTTTAAAGAAAAAACAACAAATCCGCATGATGTCCAATAATATGACTTATCAAATTGATAAAGTCGGTATTTTCACACCTAAAATGCAAGATGTAGATGCCCTTTATCCCGGTGAAGTCGGTTTTATTACTGCCAGCATTAAAAGTGTTAGTGATTGCCACATCGGCGATACTATTACTGATAATAAAACTCCTTGTGATGCTCCTCTACAAGGTTTCAAACCTTCTATACCTGTAGTCTTCTGTTCTATTTTTCCGGTTGATAGCAGTCAATATGATAACTTAAAAGATGCTCTGGCAAAATTAAAATTAAATGATGCCAGCATTGACTATCAAAATGAAAATTCTGCAGCTTTAGGCTTAGGATTCCGTTGCGGATTCCTAGGGCTTTTGCATATGGAGATTATTCAGGAAAGATTAAACCGCGAATTTGATTTAGACCTGATTACCACCGCACCTTCCGTTGCTTATAAAATAAACCTGACCAACGGCTCGCAAATCATGTTACACAATCCTGCAGATATGCCGGAAATTACCACAATTCAATCAATTGAAGAGCCGTGGGTTAAAGCAACAATTATGGTACCGGATACATACCTCGGAGCAGTTTTAAAATTATGTAATGAACGCCGTGGCGAACAGGAAGAATTAACTTATGTCGGCAACCGTGCTATGGTGGTCTATAAAATTCCATTGAATGAAATTGTCTTTGATTTTTACGATCGTCTCAAATCCATCACCAGTGGTTATGCCAGCTTTGATTATGAAATTACCGGCTATGCCGCATCTGATTTAGTTAAAGTGCAAATTTTAATTAATGAAGAACCTGTTGATGCTTTAGCATTTCTTTGCCACCGTTTAGAAGCTGAAGCCAGAGGGCGTCAAATTTGTGAACGCTTAAAAGATCTAATTCCAAGACACTTGTTCAAAATTCCAATTCAAGCAGCTATTGGCGGACGCATTGTTGCGCGTGAGACAATTTCTGCTTTGCGTAAAGACGTAACAGCAAAATGCTACGGAGGTGACGTTACCCGTAAACGTAAATTACTTGATAAACAGAAAAAAGGAAAACTAAGAATGCGTCAATTTGGTAAAGTTGAAGTTCCTCAATCTGCTTTCATTGAAGCCTTAAGAATTGGCGATAATTAAGGTTTCTTTTGAGTATTGACAACAAAGATGAGAAGAGTAGTATCTCCTCATCTTTTTTTATTATTAATATATTAAATGTCATACGTTATGAAAAAAATTATTTTAAGTCTAGCCGTTTTGTTCTGCCTGAGTTGTGAGCAAAAAAAAGAACCGACATTGGAAGAGCAAACCCTACCAAGATTACTTGAACAATCATTCGGCGATATTGATTACGAACATTCTGATATTGAAGGAACATTGATGACTATCGGCACACACCTCCAAGGCTTTGGTGGTGCCTCGGCCAGTGTTGCGTATATCTTGTTAAAAAATGATTCTGTTCTAATTTTGACCCCTGAGAATATCAAAGCTCCTTTTACCAAAGATGAGGCACGTCTCCTCATCAAGAGTAAAATCCGCGGTGAAATGCTCTTATTTGATTAAAAAAGCACGGTTTTCCGTGCTTTTTTTATAATATCCCCTAGAAACAAAAAAATATTGAGATATTTGCTGTTTAAAGATTTTAATTTTACGCGTTTTTCTTAAAACTCAGAGAATGAGATTAGTAATAAGATTTAAGAGAGGAAAAAGCGCAGCGTACTAAAAACGTACGTGAGCATTTTTTCTACTCGCAAAATCTGTATTAATAATCCATTATATGAGTTTTAAATACGGCCATAGACGTCTTCATAACGAATAATATCATTCTCATCCAAATTATCACCGGCCTGAATTTCAATAAATTCCATATCTGTGTCAGTGTTATTTTGGATACGATGCTTTGTTTTAACCGGAATAAAAACAGCATCATTAGCTTTTTTATTTAACTTATCTTCACCCAAAGTAACAACAGCTTCACCTTTAATGATAATCCAATGTTCGGAACGAAAATTATGTGACTGTAAAGATAAGATATTATGCGGTGTCACTTTTATTCTTTTCACACAAAAACCTTCACCGGCATCCAAAACTTCCCAAGTTCCCCAAGGACGTGTATCTTTATCCCCTTTTTTATAATTATTAGCCATAAATTTATACTCCATATAGAATATTACTCTTGATGAATAGAAATATAAATAATATAACTTAAAGCGCAAGAGTAATTTTATAAACTGGGAACAAGATGTCCAAATCAACAGAGAATCACCTTTTGGAAATTTTAAAATCTTTACACGAGATTACGGAAAGCTCAGATGAACCGCAAATAAAATTGCAACAAGTCATGCAACTTATCAATGATCTCAGCAAAAGTGATTCGGCTTCATGCTTTGTTTTGATTGATGATAAAAAAATGGAATTGTTTGCTGCCAGTGAATATTATCGAGACAAAGAACATAAGATCAGCATTCGTATCGGAGAAGGCTTAATTGGCGAAACAGCCCTAACTCATCGCGCAATCAACATTGCTGACTGCCGTTCTCATCCAAAATTTTTAAACAGAACAGACCTTAAAAATGACTTTCTTGCTTTTCTCTCACTCCCTTTAATTCGTTGGAGCCGCCTACTTGGTGTTTTGGTTTTACAAAAATCAATAGCAGAAGAATATACACCTGAAGAAATAGAAGTTGCAGAAATTTTAGCAATGAGCTTAAGTGATATTTTAATCTCTGATGAAATGAGCGATTATAAAGACAGCATTATAGAAAAACGCAGCCAAATCAAAGATGATAGAATTAAAGGATTAAGCTTGAGCAAAGGTTATGGTATCGGACAAGCCGTTATCCATCGTCGCAGACAAACATCCGGCAAAATTTTTGCTGAAGATAAAGAAGCCGAACTGCAAAAATTAGAAAAAGCCTATAATAAAATGAACCAAGATTTGGATGAAAAATTTAATTCAACTAAACTTGGGATCGGTGAACATGTCGATATTTTAGACACTTATAGAATGCTTGCTAAAGATAAAGGCTGGTATAAAAAAATCACCAACAACATCAATGGCGGATTAACCGCAGAAACCGCAATTGAACGTGCTTATGAAGATATGTGGAACCGTCTGTCTGCCACAAATGATATTTATTTAAAAGAACGTTTGCACGATTTACGCGATATTTCAGACCGTTTACAAGGATACTTATGCGGAGATTCTGGAAATGAAAAAATAATTTCTGCCGCTACTGATTTAATCGTTGTTGCTCAAACAATGGGACCTGCGGATTTAATGGATTATGACCATACAAAAATTCGCGGTTTGATCATTGAAGATGGCACTCCGACCATGCACGTTGCCATTGTAGCAAAAGCAATCGGAATTCCTGTTATTGCCAAAGTCAACGGAATGGTTGACAATCTCAAGACCGGACAAATAGTCGCTTTAGATGGTAATGAGGGATATATATATATTAATCCCAGTAAATTAGTAACAGACCGTATTCAAGCTAAAATTGCAGAAAAAGAAAAACTAGCAGCAAAATTAGCCGAACTTAAAAATTTACCGACAGAATCTTTAGATAAGCAAAAAGTCGGATTATACATTAATGTTGGTCTTTCTTTCGATTTGGATTATCTTGATACCACAGGATGTGACGGTGTCGGCTTATATCGTACGGAAATACCATTTATGTCATCAGATGTTATGCCTGATGTAGAGCAACAAATTCATTATTATAAAGATTTATATGATAAAGCTGGAGACAGACGTGTCACTTTCCGTAGCCTTGATGTCGGTTCTGATAAATTATTACCTTATTGGGGAAAAATGGGAGAAGAAAACCCCGCAATCGGCTGGAGATCTATTCGTATTACGTTAGATCGACGTGCTATTTTGAGAAAACAATTGCGTGCATTTCTCCTTGCAGCAGAAGGAAAAGAACTAAATGTTATGTTTCCTATGATCTCGGATTTATCGGAATTTGAAGATGCTAAAGAAACATTATTGATTGAAATTGAAAAAGAAAAACGCAAAAATCATCCGTTACCATCAAAAGTTAATATTGGATTGATGATTGAGGTTCCGGCGTTATTGTTCCAACTTGATGAAATACTGCCCAAAGCTGATTTTATTTCTATCGGAACTAATGACCTGGCACAATTCATGTTTGCTTGCGACAGGGGAAATCCTCGTTTAAGTGAAAGATATGATGTCTTATCTTCTCCATTTTTACGTTTAATGAGAGACATTATAGATAAAGCCAATAAGCATCATGTCTATTGTTCTGTTTGTGGTGAAATGGCAGGAAATCCACTAGAAGCAATGGTTTTATTGGGACTCGGATATCGGCATTTATCCGTCAGCGGTTCATCATACGGACGCGTTAAATCTATGATTCGTAGCTCAAATATAAGTGACCTTAATGATTATATTCATACTTTATTGAATTCTCCTCAAAAAACTTTACGACCACAATTAATCGCTTATGCCTATGATCATGGTATTGAAATCTATTAAAAAATATGTTTCAATACACTAATTTCCGATTCTTAAGTCACTAACAAAGGATAAAAAAGTGGATACAGAAACAATAAAAAATGAAACCCCGGAAACCCAAGAAGGTAAAGTCGGGACAATGTTACATGACGTTCGCGTCAAGAAAAAATTAAGCATTGACACAATTGCTCAAGAGTTACGCATTAAAGCTGCGTATCTGACAGCTATTGAACAAAGCGATTATGACAATATCCCGGCAGCTCCTTATGGAATAGGATTTATCCGTAGTTATGCTTCATACCTCGGGTTAAACAGTGCACGTATTGTACAAATTTTCAAAGAAGAAACAAATGTCAAGGATCCAAAATCGCTTCTTGTAGAGACACCTGAAACAGAAGAAAAATCAGAACAGGAAGAAATATATGCCCCAAACAGTAAATATATTCTCATAAGTTTGGCTATGTTTGTTTTGGGATACTTGTTATGGTCAATTTTTAATGATAGCGAAAGTACTGTTGAAGAAACAAATTCATCAACTGCTCAAGCTGAAGTTTCAAATGAAGATTATCCTTTACAGGTTGAAAACTTTGTTACTGAAACAGAGCAAGAAGTAGAAGAACCCTCAGAAGCAGAACAAATTACCGTAACAAACGATTCTTTCGTTGAAACCACTGAAACTCCGGAAACAGAGAATAAAATCAAAGAAAAAACTAATGTAAAAGAAACGACACCGGAACCGGCTGATAAAGTAGATACTAACCCCTCAAAACAGGGACGTGTTCTTTTAAAAGTAAATAAAGAAACTTGGATTGAAGTTAAAGACGACAATAAACTCTGGATTAGTAAAGTCATGCCGGCCGGAAGTGAATACACTGTTCCGGATAATGGCAATGGAAAAACCGTTTCTTTCGGTAATACTGACGGCGTTGATGTTATCATTGACGGAAAAGTTGTTACAGTAGTTTCTAAAAACAAAAAAACTAATATTAAATTAGATGCCTTTTTAGGCAACCATTAGCTGTTTTTATATTTAAAGAAAATAGCAAGGTCCTCCCTTGCTGTTTTCTTTTTTTGTAAAAATCCACTATCACATACAAGGCAATAAAAATGACAAAAATACAAAATGTTAGAGGAACTTACGATTTATACGGTGAAGCTAAAAGAAAAGCTAAAAAAGTTATCTCCGTCGGTAGTAGTATTGTTGAAAAATATGGTTTCGAAGAAATAGAAACACCTATTTTTGAATTTACCGAAGTTTTCTCACGTAATCTGGGAGATACCTCAGATATTGTCACAAAAGAAATGTATTGTTTCCAAGATCGCGGCGGAGAAAGTCTTACTCTACGTCCTGAAGGGACTGCCGGTGTTGTTCGTTCTTTCATTTCTGAAGGAATGCAACAAAATCTTCCGGTAAAATTATATTATACCGGACCGATGTTTCGTTATGAGAGACCACAAAAAGGACGGCAAAGACAATTTACCCAATTTGGTTGCGAATTACTAGGTGTTGAAACGCCTCAAGCAGATATAGAGCTTATTTCTATGGCTTATGAATTTATCGAAAGTTTGGGTCTTGCCGGCAACGTAACAGTTGAAATCAATTCCTTAGGCGATACAGAAAGTCGTAACAATTATCGCGAAAAATTAGTTTCTTATCTGAAAGAACATTTTGATGAATTATCCGAAGACTCTAAAAACAGATTAGAAAAAAATCCTTTACGCGTTTTGGATTCTAAAGAAGAATGCGATAAACAAGTTGTCGCTAACGCACCTTTATACTCTGAAAGCTTAAATGAAGCTTCAAGCAAATTTTTTGCTGATGTTTTGAAAGGACTTGATGATTTAGGAATTAAGTATCGCGTCAACAATCGCCTTGTCCGAGGATTAGATTACTATTCTCATACAGTTTTTGAGCTGGTAACAGATAAACTTGGGGCCCAAGGAACAGTCCTAGCCGGTGGCCGTTATGATGGATTGGTAGAACAGATGGGCGGAGGAAAAGTTGCCGGTATCGGTTGGGCTTGCGGTGTCGAAAGATTAAGTATGTTGTTAGAAGAAGATACTTCTTTACCTCGTCCGATTGCTGTCATTCCGGTTGGAGAAGATACAAATGATGAAGCAATTAAAATAGCCTACAAATTACGTCGAGCCGGTTATCGTGTCGAACACAGCTATAACGGGAATCTGAAAAAAAGAATGATGAAGGCAAACAAAGTCAAAGCCTATTTGGCTGTTATTATTGGCAGTGATGAATTGGCCTCTCAACAAGTTACTTTAAAAGATTTAGATAAAGGTGAACAAAGAACCGTCATGTTAGCTGATTTATTGAAGGAAATAAAATAATGGTCGCTTTTGCAGAAAAATTAGCCAATGTCGTCAATCGTTACGAAGAAATTCAAGCTTTAATCAGTTCGCCTGATCTAAACGCTGATGATTTAGTAAAAATGAACAAAGAATTATCTGCGTTGACACCCGTTGTTGAAGCTGTTCAAGAATACAAGCACGCTGAACAAAATATGTTTGACGCAAAAGCCATGATGGACGATTCTTCATTAGATAAAGAAATGAAAGATTTGGCTGAAACCGAATATTATGAAATAAAAGAAAAACTTCCGGAAATGGAAAAACAAATCAAAATTTTACTACTTCCGAAAGATGATGAAGATGAAAAAAATGCTATTTTGGAAGTACGTGCAGGTACCGGTGGAGACGAAGCCGCTTTGTTTGCTGCCGTTCTTTTTGAAATGTATCAACGTTACTCTGCCAACATGGGATGGAAATTTGAAGTATTGGATGCTGATGAAAATGGTCTCGGCGGCTACAAACAAGCCAGCGCCAAAATTACCGGAAAAGATGTTTTCGCACGCCTTAAATTTGAATCCGGAGCACATCGCGTTCAACGTGTTCCTATAACAGAATCACAAGGTCGTGTTCATACATCTGCCGCAACGGTTGCGGTTTTACCGGAAGTTGAAGAAGTTGACATGTACATTAATCCGGCCGATTTGAAAATTGACGTTTACCGTGCTTCTGGTGCCGGTGGTCAACACGTCAACAGAACAGAATCAGCTGTTCGTATTACTCATATTCCGACAGGAACTGTTGTTCAATGCCAAGACGATCGCTCTCAATATAAAAATAAAGAAAAGGCGATGAATCATTTACGTTCAAAATTATACGATTTACAAAAATCACAAATTGACAGTGAGTACTCTGAACGACGTAAATTACAAGTTGGTTCCGGAGACCGTAGTGAACGCATTCGCACCTATAATTATCCGCAAGGACGTGTCACAGACCACCGCATTAATTTGACATTATATAAATTGGATGAGGTTGTTTCCGGTGATGCTCTGGGCGAAATTATTGATGCGTTAATTACGGAAGATCAGGCACAAAAATTGGCTGAACTAGATTAAATTCTCTAAAAATCACAGAATTATTTTTATTTATAAATATTTTTTTAATATTTTATAACTATAGATAAAAATGATTTTATTGACTAAGGAGAACTAAAAATGAAAAATTACAATTTCAGCGAAAAAGCTATCGCAGAAGCTGCTTACTACATTTGGCAAAATAACGGTTGTCCGGCTAACAGCAGTTTACAAGACTGGAATGCAGCTATTAACCAATTGAATGCTATGGCTAATGCAAAGAAAACTTCTTTAAGTTCTAAATATGGAACAAAAACATCTTCTTGCAAAACATCAACAGTTGCAAAAAAAGGTTCTGTAAAGAAAGTTGTTAAAGGTGCAAAAAAATCTAAATAATTTTTAGATTGTTAGATAACAAAAACCGTCCTATAAAACAGGACGGTTTTTTTATATTAATTTAGAAACAAAAAAGCTCCCGAACAGGGAGCTTTTTTAATAAAATGGTGCGACCCCAAAGGGTCCACACCAATAACCCTCAAAAGTGCTTATTTTCCTTGTTTTTCGATTCTGTAACT
>CAMOQT010000042.1 GCA_946623145.1 uncultured Azospirillum sp. | reverse complement strand
GCTAAACGCAGACGAGAGCTTGCAACTTCCGTGCTTTCGGCGTTCATGATTGATGATGCATTATAAAAAGTACTGAATGTTTGTGCCAAAGTATAAGCATAATCAGAAATAATGCTCGTTTCTTTGCTCTCATGGGCACGCATAACAACACTGTTTAACTGCATGATTTTAAGAGCTAAATCGCGTTCTTCATTATTGGTAATGACAACATTTCCTTCTTTGATATTATCCGCTTTGCGGAGAATCGAGTTAATACGAGCAATCGCATACTGAATATACGGACCGGTTTTACCGTCGAATTTAGCGAAATCTTCCAATTCGAAAATATAACCGGAGGCGATATTGTTCTTCAAATCTTGGAATTTAATAGCAGCCATAGCGATTTGTGTCGTCAACTTTTCAATATATGCGGCATCGTATTTGTCATCGGGTTCGGGCATTGATTCACGAACTTTATCTTTGGAAAGTTTGATTAAATCTTCCAAGTTCATCACGCCGCCGTCGCGGGTTTTGAAAGGTTTGCCGTCTGCGCCGTTAACCGTGCCGAATCCGATATGTTGCAATTTAACATTCGGAGCAATGCCCAATTTTTCGGCAACTTCAAAAACTTGTTCAAAGTGCAAAGATTGGCGCTTATCAACGACATAGATAATTTCATCGGCTTTCAGGTCATCAACGCGCATTTTTATTGTGGCAATATCTGTGACTTGATAAGCATATCCGCCGTCACTTTTAACAAGAATAACCGGCGGTTTAGGTTTATTGCTTTCTTCCAGACGAATAATGGTCGCGCCGTCATCAACTTCGGAAATACCCTTTTGTTGAGCGATTTTGACGATCTCGCCGCAAGTTTCGTGGGCATCACTTTCCCCTAACCATAGGTCAAAATGTGCATCAAGCTCATCATAATTTTTCTTAACCGCGGCAACGGAAACATCTCTCAAATGTTGCCATGCTTGGCGGTATTCGGGATTGCCGTCTTGCAATTTAGCCGTGATTTGACGTGCGGTTTCTTTTGCCCCTTCATCTTCTTTGCAACGGCTATTGGCTTGCTTATAAAAAGCTGAAATTTCTTCAATATTGTAATTATGGGCTTTGCTTAAATTTCCATCTTTGCGGATAATTTCAGCTAAAATCATACCCATCGGGGTACCCCAATCTCCGAAGTGGACATCAGAGATTGTTTTGTTTCCGACAAATTCTTCAATACGGCGAATCGACTCACCGATAACGGCAGAACGTAAGTGACCAACGTGTAAGGCTTTAGCAACATTCGGACCGCCAAAATCAAGCACGATTTTTTTCGGGCTTTCCACTTTTTCGCAACCTAAACGCTCATCTATACTTGTCGAATCAATGATTTTGCCAATTAAAGAATTGTTGATTTTGAGATTAATGAATCCGGGACCATCAACAGAAATGGTTTCAAAATCAGCGTCTTTCTTTAGTTCTTCGGCAATTTGAGAGGCAATTTCGCGCGGGTTTTTGTGCTCGCTTTTGGCTAGAGCTAAAGCACCGTTGCATTGAAAATCGCTTAAATCCGGACGGTCAGAAGTTTTGACAACGGCAAAGCGAGAATCGAATCCCAAGGTATTAAAAATTGTCAGTAATTTTTGATTGATTGTTTTTTCTAAAGATGCAGACATTATTTAAGAATCCTATTTTACACATTTATAGTATGCAGTTGCGGGTAAAAGTACTTTGCATGAAAAGCCGTCTTTTTTTACAAAAACAGCATGTGTTCCGGTGCTGTTTTTAACGCATTCGGCATCGGCGAGGGCTTGAAGTTCGCTTTCTTGGCTTAGAAACGGATTATAGCAGACTGCCGGAGCATCCGGTTTTGAAGTACCCGTATATAATCGAGAAATATCACTCGTTCCGGGGTTGCGTCGTCGGTCAATATACGGATCCAATATACTGCAGCTGCATAAAAGGGAAGTCAATAAAACAAGGTTGAAAATTTTTGGACTGGACAATTTTAAAAACTCCATTACATTAATCATAATTTTAACTATATATATGAAGTTCAGTAAAATGCAAATTGAAAATAAATATCTTGGTGATGATAAATTCAAAAAATTTTTAGAGCATTACAGCTGCCCGTCCCCATTAGCGGTGGTTAAGATGAAGTTTGCCGGTGCAATATGCTCTCCGAATCTTAATCTGCGTCCGACAGATGTTATTTCTTCTTTTTGGGAGGAGAATCGTACGCCGCGCTTGGAAACCAAAGAAGAGGCTGATTTATTTTTTAAGTTTTTTATGGGACTGTGGGATGAGGTTTTTCAGGATGTTAAGAAAAATCAAATCGAGTTGTCAACGTATCATAAATCAGAAAATATGTCGGACTTTATTGCTTTATGTCGTTTACGTTATGATGAAATAGAGTATGGCTTTGTTGAAGGTTTTTGGGGTGGACGAGATGATATGAAGCTTCCTTCTTATGTTGCTGAAATTATTGATTCCCTCTCTCAAATGGCGGAAGTTTATTTAACGCTTATTAAAAAGATTGAGGCGCAATCTTCGCAAGCAGACGTATGGAAACATTTTATTGCGACGGATAAAATGGTTGAAAAAGCAATAGCTTTTTTGATTGAAAATACCGTTTTACCGAGAATTGACAGTCTGCAAAAAACAGTTAATTAAGGAGACTTATGATGGAATTATTTGAGGGGCTTTTGAGCAGACGTTCTGTTCGTCAATTTGATACAAGTAAAGCCGTAACTAAAAAGGATTTGGAAGATATTATCAGAGCTGCGCAGTATGCTCCTTCTGCACACAATAAACAGCCTTGGGAATTTTTTGTTATAACAGATAAAGAACAAATGACGGCTTTGCGTCATGTTCAGCCCTGGACTTCTTTTGCAAAAGATGCCAGTGCCGTTATTTTGGTTTGCGGTAATACCGATGAAGCATTTAGCCGTCATAAAGAAGATGAGACTTGGAATTATTCGGATATTGATTGCTCTTTAGCCTCTGAAAATCTGTTGTTGGCAGCTCACGCCAAAGGAATAGGGGCTTGTTTTTGTGGGGCGGCACCAATGCCTAAAGTCATTGCCGGTCTGCAAGAAATGTTTTCTTTACCGAAAAATATTCGTCCGCTTTCTATTGTTATTTTAGGATATCCGAAAGACGAGCCTAAGCAGCCGACAGACAGATTTAAGCCGGAAAAAATTCATTGGAATAAGTGGTAGTTATTTCGTAAAAGTCAGTAAGATATATTTAGCCTCAGTAGGAACATTTATTTGAAGATTAAAAGAAATTTTTGCTTTTGCTTGGATATTCTTTGTTTCTAGAGTTTGTTTTATTTGTTGAATGCTTGAAGCGTCTTCTTTCAGAATATTTATCAAGACGGTCGGGATTTCCAATTCATCATCTGTAGTGTTATAAATAAAGCCATTAACGCTGAGTTGCTGGGGATTTTCTGAATCATTGTATCCTCGAACAATATTTTGAAATTCAAGGCCTTCGCCGATAACACGGGATGGAACGCCTAAGCTGCTGTATAATACTTCAGCCTGAGGAATCCGGCGCACTATTTCAAAGCGTGCCGCAAAAAGACTTAAGCAGATAATGACCAAAAGCCCAAAAACTTCAAAAAATATTGTGGAGTATTTGTCCCAACCGAGAAGCTTTTTGATTCGGGGGAAAAACTTTTTTAGGGTCGGAAGTTCATTTATTTCCGTATCTATCTTATTGGTTTCATCTTTTAATCTTGAAAAAATGATATTTATTTCATTGTCCTGCTTTTCTGTTTCTGTCTCTGTCTCTGTCTCTTCAGATTCAGGATTTGGGGTTGCCAGCATTTCGCCATTAGTGTCGGCGAGAACATTTTGCGGAGAGGGTGTTTCGTCTTGAGGCGTATATGTCCATACTTCTCCACAACGTTTGCAACGTAGCTTTTTGCCTTTCTTAGGAAGTAAGGCATCTTCTATTGAGTAGCAGGTTTGGCATTTCGGACAATATATTTTCATTTTTACCTCTTGGAAGTTACTATATTATCAAAAAGCATTTAATCAAAGTAAAAAAACATTTTATTAAATATAATTCTTGCTATATGCTGTTCAAAACAGAAGGAGAACGAATCTTGATAAAAAGCGTCAGCGATATGGATATGATTATAGGTATGCAGAATGTTGGTATCCGCTATGGGCAAGGTGCAGAAATATTAAGCGATATCAATATGGCGTTAAAACGCGGCTCTTTTCATTTTTTGACGGGAAAAAGCGGAGCCGGAAAAACATCGTTATTAAGTATGATGTATCTTTCTCAAAAAGCTTCTCGTGGAATCGTTAAAATTTTTGGAAGAAACGTTACTTATACGGATAGAGACAGTTTGGCATTATTGCGCCGAAAGATAGGTGTTGTTTTTCAGGATTTTAGATTGTTGGATCATATGAGCGCGTTTGATAATGTAGCTCTTCCTTTAAGAGTTTGCGGTATGGATGAGCGTGAAGTCCGGAAAAGAGTAACCGAACTTTTGCAATGGGTGGAATTAGATAAAAAAATTAAAGAGCCGGCTTCTACACTATCCGGTGGTGAAAAACAGAGAGTAGCAATTGCTCGTGCTGTTATTAACAGACCGGAAATATTGCTGGCCGATGAACCGACAGGAAATGTGGATAGTGATATTGCTTATAAATTAATGAAATTATTTGTTGAATTAAATAAATTGGGAACAACAGTTGTTATCGCTACGCATAGTGAAAAATTAATTACGGATTTCCCTTTCCCTCGCTTACATCTTCAAAATCGCGGGTTGAAAATTTATCGTCCGATAATTGAAGATAATACTGTTAAGGGAGGTATCCATGAGTAAGGATATTATCAGCTCAAGAAAGCAAGAAGTTCCATTGCAGGATGATAGTTCTAATGTCTTTTTACAGGTTATGGTTTGCATTGCCGTTTTCCTTTTTGGGGTAACATTGGCCGGGACTTTATCTGTTAATGCCATGATAAAAACTTGGAATGATAGTATATTAGGTGCGTTAACGGTTCAAATTATGCCTGTCGTCGAAAATAATAAAGAGGCTATGACTGCAGAAGTTTTACGTCAACAAAGTAAAGCTGTTGAATTTCTTAATGAATGGCCAGGGGTTGAAAAAGCTACTCCTTTGTCAGATAAACAATTAAACAGATTATTGCAACCATGGCTAGGTGATGGTGTTGATGTTTCGGATTTGCCAGCGCCACGACTTATTGATGTTAAAGTAAAAAAAGGAATGCATATTAATTTTTCAAAACTCGCAGAAAGTTTGGTTAAAGAAATTCCTTTAGCATCAGTTGATGATCATAAAATATGGTTAGATAAATTGATTAAATTTGCTGATAGTTTAAGATTACTGGCAATGGTGGTTTTAATTTTAGTTGTTGCCGTAACTTCCGGTGCAATCTTTTATTGTACGCAAACGAGTTTAGGTTTACATCATCATGTTATAGAAATCTTGCATTTGATGGGGGCTAAAGATACATACGTTGCTCAACAATATGCAAGAAAGGCTTGCTTTTTAGGCTTTATGGGTGGAATTTATGGTTTGATTCTTGTTATTCCAACTATTTTTGTTATTTCTGGTTTAGCATCACAAATAGAAGGTGGTATTGTCAGCGAAACGACTTTATCTATGATGGATTGGTTGATTATATTTAGTCTGCCTCTGTTTTCTTGTTTTATATCGATGATAACAGCTTATTATACAGTCAAACATACGTTGATAAAATTTATGTAGCGGGGCTTGATGAAGAAAATCGGACTAATTTTTATTTTATTTATTTTCGTCGTATGGTTTGTTGGCCTGGTGATTTTTGACTATAGAATAAATCATTTTTCATTTGATAAGACAGCTAAAACAGATGCTATTGTGGTTTTAACAGGAGGAAGGCATCGTTTAGCTGAGGCTATTCGGTTGCTTAATGAAGGTTTTTCTAATAAATTGTTTATTTCCGGCGTGCAAAAAAATATTTCACTTAAAGATTTAGAAAAGCGCAATGGCATTAAAATTGTTTCAGATCGGGAAATTGTTTTGGATCGCGTTTCTGCAAATACTTTTGAAAATGCGAGAGAAACGGATGCATGGATTAAACAACATCAAATTAAATCTATCAGATTGGTCACTTCTAATTACCATGTATTGCGGAGTTTAATTGAATTTCGGAGAAGAAATAAAGATATAAAAATAATTATTCATCCCGTATTTTCTGAAAATATAGCCACATCTTGGTGGAAGAGTTTTTACAGTTTTTATTTTTTAGCTCAGGAATATAATAAATTTATAGTAGCATATTTAAGAGCAATCGTGTTTAATGTTTAAAAAAAGGAAAGGTAAAAGTATGCTTTTTTTAAGGTCTTTGATTTTTAATATTGTCGGGTATTCAACACTCGGTGTTGGGTGTATTGTAACATCAATTATAGGCGTTTTTTCTCGTAAATTGACGATTAAAATTTGGTGCCATATCTTTTTACCTTTTTTATTGTTGGCTTTGAAATATTTGGCTGGTTTGAGTATTGAGGTTAGAGGAAAGCAATATATTCAAAACGGACCGGCTTTGTATGCTTCAAAACACGAATCGGCATTAGAAACATATTCTTTGCCGGCGATTGTTAAATACATGGCATTTGTTTTGAAAAAAGAGCTGACATATATTCCTATTTTTGGTTGGGCACAAGCTTTTTATGGGATGATTGCCGTTAATCGTTCAGGTGGCGGTGCTGCAATGAAAAGTATGCTTAAAGATGCTCGTAAACGTATTGAAGAAGGTCGTCCTGTTGCTATTTTTCCTGAAGGAACGCGCATAAAACCAGGATTGAAAGGCGAATATAAATCCGGGTTGCTTTTTTTAGCTCAAAACTTGAAAGTTCCTGTTGTTCCTATTGCTCTTAATACGGGGATGTTTTGGCGTAAAAGTTCTTTTTTACGATATCCGGGAAAAGTTATTATTGAATTTTTAGAGCCGATGCCTGATAATCTGGATAAGAAAGAATTTATGTCTTTGCTAGAAGAACGCATTGAATCTAAGTGTAAAGAGATAAACGAAGAAACGGTTAAAAATTATCCATGGTCAAAAGTTAATTTATTTGAGGAATAAGTATTAATGGCAGCGTGGCGTAACTTTTTGAAATCATTTTGGCAGAAATACTTTCTGATGTTTTTATCAGGGATTATTTCTGCGATTATTTGTTTTAGCGCCATATATTCTTTCTTCTGTCGAAATTATGCTATAGGTATGGTTAAAACTCAATTTGAGGAGTTAGAAAAAAATCTGCAATCAATAGGCTATGATTTTGCTTATGATGAGGTGCGTTTTTATTCGTTTTCTCCATGGCAAATTATGCGTGTTAAAAATTTCAAAATTTATTCTTTGGATGAAAAAGATTTTTGGCAATGGACTGTTGATGATTTGAATATTGATGTCGGTTTGTGGGATATTGAGACTGTAGATATCTTTTTGGGTAATAAGCAGGTTGTTCAAAGAAATGATAAAGAGTGGCCGATTTTTGTTTCTAAAATTGAAGCTCAAATGCGTCTTAAAAAAGGAGCGTTTAAGGAATTTGCTTTGAAAGCGGTAGATGCTGGTGTTAAAAATCTAATGACTATTGATTCGGTATTTTTTCAATTAAAACATCAAAAGACTCCTTATGCTTCGGCAAAATTAGATGTAAAAGGTATAACTATCGATGATATGACTGGATGGCCGATGAATAAGCTTATAGATCATTTTTATTTAGATACCTATCTGCAAGGAGATTGGGATAAAGATGTTCTGATTAGCGAAGCTTTTTATGATTGGCAGGACAAAGGTGGAAGTATTGTTTTACAAAAAGGAATTCTTAATTGGAAGCCGCTGATTATGGTGGCAAACGGGGATGTTGTTTTTAATGAGGATACAGATGTGACCATATCTTTAAATACGGCATCTTTAGCGACAATTGAAACTCTTGATAAGCTTAATGAAAATGGTTTTATTTCAAATAAAGGTGCTTTTGTTGTTAAAATTTTACTGAATAATAAGGCTCAAAAGACAACTGATAAATATAAAATGGTTGTTTCTCCTTTAAAGATAAACGATAAGCACGTTTATTTGGAAAACATAAAAATAAAATAATTTTTTCTTGCTATTTTGGGGTCGACGTTTTATTAGTAAAGCTGTTTGGAGAGATGGCAGAGTGGTCGAATGCGGTTGACTCGAAATCAATTGTACTCTTACGGGTACCGGGAGTTCGAATCTCCCTCTCTCCGCCAATTACTTAACCCCTCCCTTGTGGAGGGGTTAAGTAATTGATAAGGAAGAGAGGAATTCGAGCTCCCGAATAAGGGGTTCGACAAGGAGGAACAGGCGAGACGGAAGTATCGCCGCATTTGCGACGACGCGGCGGCAAGCAAAGCGCGCCAATCTCCCTCTCTCCGCCAGATACAATGAAGCCCGCGAAAAGCGGGCTTTGTTGTGGAGAGAGGCACTCAGACATCGCAGAGCTTGTCTTCGTTGGGAGATTTAATCTTGTCTAGAGTATTGCGTTAATCGCAATGCAAAGACTTCGGTCACTCGTTTTCTAAATTCGCTTCGTGGCACTGACGCTTCTCGCTTATTAAGAAAACTTCGCCTGTCGTTAAAAATTGCTCATTCAAGAGTAATTTTTTGCCTCCAGCCCTCTCTCCGCCCATACAATAAATCCCGCTAAATGCGGGTTTTGTTGTATTTGATTGTAAAAACTTTCTTGACAAGTGAGAAAAGCCGGTATATATCTCTAGCGTTTTTATTTATATATATTTCTATAATTTTAAAATCTAAACTATTATGGCAAAAAAAGATTATCGTGCTAGTCGTAATGACAAGAAGCAAAAAGGTACTGGCACTAAGAAGAGAGAAAAGACAGAGTATCAACGTACACGTGACGCCGTGAAGAAACGCAAGAAGAAAGGCGGTAACTACGAAGTGTAATCTGTATAAAAAACAGTTTTGAAACACTATGTTTCAAAACTGTTTTTTTTGTTTATTGACAAAGATAAAAAATGCAACATAATACCTTTGTCATTTAATGATATTTTATGTGGATTTAACCTGAATTGTCCCGCAATAGAGGACTAAAAAAGGAAAGGATTATGCTATGCAAAAAACTGCGGAAGCGGTGTCTTTGGGGCACCCTGATAAAACTTGTGATTATATTTCCAGCTATATTTTAGATAGAATGGTTGAACAAGATAGCTTTGTTCGTTATGCTGTTGAAGTTATGCTTAAGGGAAATACGGTTGTTTTAGGCGGCGAAATCAGCGGAAAAGTAAAATTAAATAAGCTTGAAGATTATATTAAAGAAGCTTTATTTGAGATTGGGTATACTAAGGAATATTCGGCACGATGGAAAGAAAACGCCATTAATCCAAGCAAATTAAATGTTATTAATTTAATAGGTGCGCAATCCGCTGAAATCGGCAGAGGTGTTGATCAAAGCGGTTGGGGAGATCAAGGTATCTTTGTTGGGTATGCTTGTCAGGGTGAAGGTTATCTGGCCAAAGAACAGTTTTTGGCTCAAAAATTAAGTAAAGCTCTTTATGAAAAAGCCTTGAACAGTCAAAATATCGGTTTAGATATTAAGACCCAAATTACGCTGGATGAAGATGGTTCAGTTAATACCGTTATTGCTGCTGTTCCTATGCTTCAATCGACAAATTTGATTGATTTTGTTTTTGATACTTTAGGCGAAGATCCAGCAAGGATTATTATTAATGGAACCGGGGTATATAAATGTCATTCTTCCATTGCCGATTGTGGTGTAACAGGCCGTAAATTGGCATGTGATTTTTATGCAGGAACATGCCCTGTCGGTGGTGGTAGTCCGTGGACTAAAGATGCAAGTAAAGCAGATTTAACTTTGAATTTGTATGCTCGTAAGTTGGCTTTAGAAAATTTAAAAGATAATGATGAGTGTTTTGTTTATTTATCTTCTTGTATCGGACAATGTGATTTGCCGAGTGCAGAAGTTAAAACGATTAAAGATGGTATTATACAAACACGGGCTTTACATATAAAACAAAAACCATCAGAAATTATCGAATTGTTAGGATTAAATAAACCTGTTTTTGCAGAATTATGTCGGAACGGTTTGGTCAGTATTAAATAAAAGGGAGATAAAATCTCCCTTTTTTATTGTTTCATTGAGATTGTCTCAACATCAATTTCCGTTATGTCGCCGTTTTTATCTGTTTCTCCGGTTATAATAACCATGTCCTGCGGTCCTGGTTTAATCTTATTCCAATCTTCATTATCAATTTCCACCATAATCGTTGCGCCGGAAGAATCTTGAAATGTATATTTTTCATTTCCCATAGATTGAATAATCATTCCTTCAAGTATAACAGGGGCATTATCTCCCAACCTTTGAACTTGCTCAATAGTCATAATTTCCATAGCCGGTTGTTGTATAGTTGGCTGAGATGCTGTCGTTTCTTTGTTCATTTCAGCATATGCAGAGAAATTGAATAAAATAGCGGTAACTAAAGCCGTTGAAGTAAATAAATTTTTCATCGTTTGTCTCCTTTATTGATAATATCGGAGATGTATATAGTTATCTTTCTGCTAAAAAAAAGAGGCTTTATGAAATTTTATTTTTTTGTATTTTGCCACCAATAATTGTCATTTGAAGATTAAAATCTTTATCTAAAACAATTAAATCAGCATCATAATTTGGTATAATAGAACCGATGCCGTATTGTCTCATGATACGGGCCGGATTGCATGTTGCCATTTGTACGGCGTTTTCGAGAGATAATCCGAATTTTAGCAGATTTTGAAATCCATCAAGCATGGTAATACCGGATCCCATGATGACATCATCAGATTTTCTTTTGAAGCATTTATCAAAATAGATATTTAAGTTTTCAGGAATTTGGGTTTTAGCATATTTAAGGCAATCTGTAATCAGAGCGAGTTGGCTGATCGGTTTGCATTGGGTTAAAAGTTTTAATAATTTTGGGTGAACATGGATGCCGTCACCGATTATTTCACAAGAAATTTCGGGATGTGTTAATATAGCGCCAACAGTTCCCGGTTCACGATGATGTAAAGGACGCATGGCGTTAAACATGTGGGTCGAATGAAAAACGCCAGCTTGCATGGCTTCAATCATTTGTTCGTAAGTTGCATTTGTGTGTCCTGCTTGTAAAGTGATGCCTGCTTCAATAGCTTTAAGCGCCAATTCTCTCATATTTTTCAGTTCGGGAGCTATTGTCATATTGATAATAGTTCCTTTAGCGGTCGAAAGAATACGTTTGAAATAGTTAAAATCAACGGGAGATATTCCATCTTTTTCTTGAGCACCAATTTTTTCAGAAGATAAAAAAGGTCCTTCTAAGTGAATACCTAATATGTGTGCTCCTTTTTCTTTTCCCATGACGGATACTATGGCTTTTATTCTTTTGATGAATTCTTTTTCTGGCGCGGCACTTATGGTTGGAATGAAAGAGGTGACACCGTATTGTGCGAGGATATCCGACATTTTAAGAATAGATCTACTATTGCCGTCTGCAGTGCTGTATCCCCCTATTCCATGAATATGAGTATCAATAAATCCGGGGAGAATATAAGACCCTTTCATGTCTATCATTTTGACAGTTTTTGCAAATTTTTTTTGATGAAAGCGTGTTTCGTTATAAACGTCAGCAATCTTATTTCTTTTGATATAAACAGCGCAATCAGGCATAACGGAGAATCCCGTTAAGACGGTTGCATTATGTAAACAAATAGCAGAATCCATCTTTTTTTCCTTATGTTGTTTGTTTTATATTATGTTCGGAAAAAGTAAAGTTATCGTAAAGTTGGGAAAAAAGACTTGACCATGCACATTTTGTATATTAAAAGAAATTTGATCACGGGGTTATAGCTCAGCTGGGAGAGCGCTTGAATGGCATTCAAGAGGTCAGGAGT
>CAMOQT010000041.1 GCA_946623145.1 uncultured Azospirillum sp. | reverse complement strand
TTTTGACAGTATGGGGAATATATGAAGCTGAGAAATTTCCTGAAATAAAGGAAATAACTATTAAAGATGCTAAAATAAAAGAGCCTTTTAAATTGGTTCAAATTAATGATTTGCATATTAATCGAACAACCTCTGTTGAGAAAATTGAAAAATTTGTGGAGCAGATTAATGCCTTAAATGCTGATGCAATAGCTATCGTTGGAGATGTTGTTGATGAGCTTCCAGCAAACATTGAAAAACAAATGCAAGCCTTAAGCAAATTAAAATCTAAATATGGAAAATTTACGGTTTTTGGTAATCATGATTTGTACTCGGGTTTACTTCCGTGGATAAAAGGATTTGGCCAATACAATATGGGGTTGTTATTTAACAATGGTTTTGAAATTAAAGATAAGATCTATATAGCAGGTATTCCGGATAAAAGCATAGAAAAGATGTCGGCGATGATAAAAATAGATTTACCTAAAGCGCTTTCAGAAAATAAAAATAATTTATATACAGTCTTATTGTCCCACTCCCCTTATTTTACGGATGATAAAATTAAAGGTATTGATTTGCAGCTATCAGGGCATACGCATGGCGGACAAATTTTTCCATTTCATTTCTTAGTAAAAGCGGCTAATAAATATTTAGCTGGATTATATGAAAATGATGGTTATAAACTCTACGTTTCTCGTGGTGCGGGATATTGGGGACCACCGGTTAGACTTTTAGCACCATCTGATATTACGGTTATAAATTTAGAGCCAGAAAATAAATTTTAAAAATCTCTTGATTTTAGGGAGCATAAACTCCTACATATATAAATAGAGAGGTGTAAGTTATGAATTTCGATAAATTAACAAATCGTTCTAAAACATTGGTTCAAGATGTTGTCAGTATGGCATCATCTAAAAAGCATCAGTATATTGTTCCTGAACATATCTTAAAGGTTTTATTAAATGATAATGAGCCGACGATTATGGAGTTAATTTCTAAATCAGGTGGTCGCATTGATGATTTACGTAAATATACGGATGAGGCATTAAATAAGCTTCCGACGGTAAGCGGAGCAACAGTTCAAAGCCTGATGTCGCAAGATTTTACACGAGTAATGAATGATGCTGAAAGTTTATCGGATAAAAATGGCGATAGTTTTGTGACACTTGAAAGAATTTTGCAGGCTCTGACAAATAGTGGAACAGGAGCTGCTTCTATATTAAAACAAAGCGGTGTCAATGCACAAAGATTAGATGTTGCCGTAAATGAATTTAGAAAAGGACGTGTTGCAGATAGTGAAAGCGCAGAAGATAATTTTGAAGCACTGAAAAAATATACAATTGATGTTACGGCGCGCGCAAGAGATGGAAAGTTAGATCCTGTTATCGGAAGAGAACACGAAATCCGTAGAACCATTCAAGTTTTATCTCGTCGTACCAAAAATAATCCGGTTTTAATTGGTGAACCTGGTGTCGGTAAAACGGCAATCGTTGAAGGTTTGGCGATTCGTATTATCAATAATGATGTTCCGGAAAGCTTAAATGGAAAAAGATTATTGTCGCTTGATATGGGAGCCTTAATTGCCGGAGCTAAATATCGTGGTGAATTTGAAGAAAGATTAAAGGCCGTTCTTAAAGATGTTGAAGCATCAGACGGAAATATCATTTTGTTTATTGATGAAATGCATACAATTGTAGGGGCCGGCGCCAGCGAAGGGTCAATGGATGCCTCTAATTTATTAAAACCGGCTTTAGCAAGAGGTGTTTTGCATTGTTTAGGGGCAACAACCTTAAATGAATATCAAAAATATGTTGAGAAAGATGCCGCTTTAGCAAGACGTTTCCAACCGGTTTATGTCGATGAGCCGAGCGTTGAAGAAACAATTTCTATTTTACGCGGTATTAAAGATAAGTTTGAGTTGCATCATGGTGTCAAAATCTCAGACAGCGCATTAATTGCGGCAGCTACTTTATCTAATCGTTATATCAGTGACAGATTTTTGCCTGATAAAGCAATTGACTTAATGGATGAGGCTGCCAGCGGTTTACGAATGGCGATAGATTCAAAACCAGAAGAACTTGATGAGTTAGATAGAAAATTAATGCAGCTTAAAATCGAACGAGAAGCTCTGAAAAAAGAAAATGATGATGCATCAAAAGCAAGATTACAACAAATTAATTATGAAATCTCAGGGCTTGAAGTTAAAGCTAAAACTTTAGGTGATAAATGGAAAGAGACCAAACAAGGATTAGCCGATTTAACGAATTTGAAAGATCAGTTAGATAAGGCAAAAATAGAGGTTGCAATTGCTCAACGCGACGGAAAATATGAGCGAGCAGGTCAGTTGCAATACAGCATTATCCCGGATTTAGAAAATAAAATAAAAACGATTGAAGAAAATTCGGCGCAACAAAATTCTCAAGTCAGAGAAAATGTAACAGATGAGAATATTGCCGCTGTTGTTTCTAAATGGACAGGTATTCCTGTCGATAAGATGTTGCAGGGTGAACGAGAAAAATTAGTCCATATGGAAGATTATTTGGCTAAACGTGTTATAGGACAGAAAGATGCTATTTCTGCTGTGGCCAATGCTGTTCGACGTTCTCGCGCCGGTATTAATGATGCGCATCAGCCGATAGGATCTTTTCTGTTTTTAGGGCCGACAGGTGTTGGTAAAACTGAGTTAAGCAAAGCTGTCGCTGAATTTCTATTTAACGATGAAAGTGCGATTCTCAGAATAGATATGTCTGAGTATATGGAAAAGCACGCGGTAGCTCGTTTAATCGGGTCTCCTCCGGGATATGTCGGATATGAAGAAGGCGGAATATTGACGGAAGCTGTTCGGCGTCGTCCATATCAGGTTATTCTTTTTGATGAAGTTGAAAAAGCACATCCTGATATTTTCAATATTTTATTACAAGTATTAGATGATGGACGTTTAACCGACGGAAAAGGGCGGACAGTCGATTTCAAAAATACGCTGATTATTATGACTTCAAATTTAGGGTCTGAAATATTAGCTAATGCCGCAGGATCTGAAGATGGAAAGCAAATTCGAGCAAAAGTAATGGATATCGTTAAAGCTTCATTCCGTCCTGAATTTATCAATCGTATTGATGAAATAACATTGTTCCACCGGTTAGATAAAAACAATATTAAAGATATTGCTAAAATCCAAATTGATAATATTGAAAAACGCTTAGCTGATCGTCATATTTCAATTCATGTTAATGATACAGCTTTTATTTGGATCGTTAATAATGGATATGATCCTGTTTATGGCGCACGACCACTAAAAAGATTATTGAAAACACAATTAGAGAATAAGTTGGCGTTGAAGATTCTTGATGGTGAAATTACGGATGATGATACGGCGGATGTTATTGTAAATAATGGTAGTTTGGATATTGTAAAAAGGAAACATGCATAAATGAATAAATTATTGTATGAGGAAGCTCTGGAAGTAGCCGGAGAATATGATATTACGATTCCTAAAAATTCAGCCGTTTTATATAGCATTAGTTATCTGCCGACAACTGAAAATAGAGATTTAGCTTTTTCCTATGTCAAAAAAAATCCGCAAGCAAAAACAATAGAAGATACAATTTGCGGTAAGAAACTGGTTGAACTTGGAATTGGATATCATGAGGTAGGATTGAGCCAGGAGCAAATAGCTCATATTTGGTCTATTGCTTCAAGACGTTTTATTTCATCTGTAAAGGGAAATGTGACCGCTTTTGTCGACGGCGCTGATCCTCGAAGTGTTTTCTGTAGGGTAGAATTACCGTTGTTGTTACAAAACAAAAATGTAACGCACATTAACGGACAAGAAAAAAATACATTTGCGGCAAAATTTATGTAAAAAAAATCTCCAATTATTTGGAGATTTTTTATTTGCTATTCTTTTTTATCTTCTTCCTGAGGCTCTTCTTTTTCCTTGGGAGTTTCTTCTTTAGGATCTGGCATTACTTCCGTTTCAGATGTATTATCATCAATAATATTAGCTTCAATTTCAAAATTAACATCTTCTATAACAGAAGCATCATCTTCTGCAGGTCCTTCCATAGCAGGAGTTTCATCTTGAATATTATCTTTCGCCTCGTTTTTCTTTGAAGGAGCTTCTTTTTTTGTTTCTTTAGGCATAAATTCCAAATCTTCAACTGTAATTTCTTTTTCAGAATCATCAGATTCGAGTTGTTCATTGTTTTTTGCTTTACTTGCTTGTTTTTCTTTTGCTTTTTCTGCTAATTTGGATGCTTTAGCTTCAAGTTCTTTTTTGCTTTTTTCAAATAAAATTTTACTTTCCTCGAATTTTTCTTCAGCTTTTTTTCTGAGTTCAGGTAATCGATTTGCATAAAAAATAGCTGCAACAACAATAATGACTAATATCCAACTCCATAATCCGAAAAACATCTTTTTTCTCCTTACATTAAAAACGAACAAATAAAACGAGTAACAGAAATCATATAGTTACGAATAAGATTTAAATCTAATCCTATACCGGAACCGATAGCTGGTAAAACAAATAATAATAAGACCATAACAACTAAACCATATTTATATGAATTTAAATATGCTTTAGCCCAAGGTCTATCAATCCATCCGAATAGAATTTTTGAGCCATCTAAAGGCGGAATTGGAATAAAATTAAAAACAGCCAATCCGACATTAAAAATAATCATATTTATAAGAAATAAACTGCAAACACCTCTTAAATACGGAACAGGAATGAATGCCGCTAAAAGCAATAATAACGCAGAAATAATGGCTAACCACAAATTCATCAGAATGCCGGCTGCTGCCACTAAAATATCATCACGCGGATGTTTTTTTAATTGAAACGGGTTGACCGGAACTGGTCTGGCCCAACCGAAAATAAAACCTGTTTTAGCTAACCATAAAAAAGTCGGCAAAATAAGTGTTCCGAACAAATCTATATGATGCAGCGGATTTAAAGATAAACGCCCCTTTTTTTTCGCCGTATCATCTCCTAATAAATAAGCAACATAACCATGAGCTATTTCATGTAAAACAATAGCTACAAAAATAGGAACAAAGGTCAAAAACAAATTTAAAAACATTATTTTTTCTTTACAATACAAGTTCCGTTTAAGGTTTTAATATCGTTGCAAACTTTATCTGCATCAGCTCTGTTTTTGAAAGCACCGACTTTTAAGCGATAAAATGTTTTATTTTGATCTAAGATGGCTGCTTCGATTTCAAAAGGCAAATGAGAAATTTTATATTTTTTGCCGAGATCAATTTTTGCCTTTTCTACAGCAGGTTTATTTGGAGATGACATCAATTGAATCTGCCAATCTCCGCTGACAGCTGCAGTTTGTTGTTTAGCTTTAGGGGTTTCTTCCTTAATAACGGATTTATTTTCATCTTTAATTTCTGCCTTGATAATAGGCTTTTCATCCTTTTTGATTTCAGGTTTTACGTCATTTGAAGATTTTGCCGGTAATGTTTCAGCAACTTTAATATCCGTTTTCTGAGTTTCAACAACAGGCACTGTTTGAGTATTTTCTGTGGATTGAACAACGGCATCTTCAGCTTGTTTAAGAATTTCTTCCGTAGGAACAGAAACAGTAGCTTGTTGAACAACTTTTTCGGCTTCTTCAATAACGGTAGACTCAGTAGAAACCTTTGAATCAGAAACTTCCTCACTGGCAACAACGACAGGGAGTTTTGGAGCTTCTGGCGGAGGTAAAAGATTCTCGATGGATGTATCATCTTTCTTTTCGATAATATTATAAACACTTTTATCTTGGTTTGGAATTTCCATACCGCCCGGTTCATTAGGTTGAACACGAATAGCAGTTTGTGGACGACGGATGACCGGAATTTCTTTTTCGCTTTCAACACGATACTGAGGTGCTAAAATCATCCATCCGACAACACTTGCAAGTGTAACACCGCCGGCAATACCTAAAAAAATACTTTTTGAACGATTGAGCTCTTCTCGTTTTTCTTCAAGAGTTTCAATCTGTTGGTTAGATATTTTCTGTCTGAATTCATTTAAAAAATCATCAGTTTTAGCTTCATCGTCCGGAAATTCTTTGAACATAGTATTCTCCTGCCAAAATTTAAATTTAATATAATGATATAACAAAATTATTTATAAGCTGTTAATTCTCGAGGTTAAAAATTTTTTCCGTTTGCAATCATAGAAATTTAGTATAAATTATAGTAACTAGAGGTAAGAGAAGTAAATGAAAATAGCAACATATAACGTCAATTCTGTTAATGCTCGTATAGAAAGCTTATGTGATTGGCTCGTACAGGAAAAGCCGGATGTTGTTTTGCTACAAGAAATTAAGTGCGAATTTAATGCTTTCCCATTTTTTGAAATCAATGCGGCAGGATATGATGCAAAAATTTTAGGGCAAAAAAGTTATAATGGTGTGGCCATTTTAAGTCGTCATAAAATTAAAGTCGTACAGGAAAATTTACCGAATTTTGAAGATGAAAATGCCCGTTATTTAGAGGCTGTCGTACAGATTAATAATAAACCTCTGCGTATTGCATCTCTTTATTTGCCAAACGGAACTCCTCCACAGAATAATCCGTCGGATATGAGCAAATTTGAGTATAAATTAAAATGGATGGATGCTTTTATTTGTCAAACGGAAAAATTGCTACATCAATCGGAACCTGTTATTCTTGGCGGAGATTTTAATATTATTTTGACAGATAAAGATGTTTATAATCCGGAAGCTTTTCGTGGTGGCGCATTATATCGTCCGGAAGTTATCAATCGTTTGCAGACAATTTTATATCAAGGATGGTCAGATGCTTTTCGTTTGTGTCAAATTAAAAGCAGTGCATTGACGACCAAAAAAGAGAATGGTTATACATATTGGGATTATGGTGGTGGCGCTTTTATGGGAGATTTAGGATTACGTATAGATTATATGCTTCTTTCTCCAAAAGCGGCTGATTTGTTAGAAAAATGCTGGGTTGATAAGCAACCACGCAGAACCTCAAAGCCATCAGATCATGCACCATTAATTGCGGAACTGAATTAGAATAAAAAGAGAAAAAATATGAAAAAAATAATTTTTTGTTTAATGTGTTGTTTAATGAGCTTTTCCGTATCAGCTGGAGACAAAGAAGTTTTACAACAGGTGTATGGTTTAATTCTTGATAACTATATCGATAATGTTGAAATATCTTCTATTTTTAATCCAACATTCAAAGCTTTGGAAACACTAGACAAAGATGTTAAAATAATTTTGGAGAAAAAAACAGTTACAATCTATTATAAAGGAAAAATGCATAAAATATATTCTCGCCCGAAAGATGAAAAAGATGCTAAAAAATGGGGTGAATTTACAGCATATTTGTTAGAAGAAATAAAGAAAATATCTCCAAAATTAGAACATAAAGATTTCGAATTGGTAGAAGTCATGTTATATCACGGTATAAAGGACTTTGATAAAAATTGCCACTATTATCCGACGTTAGAGATAGGACAGGAGAAAGAAAAAATCCAGGGTTATAATAGCAGTATTTTAGATAATAATGTTTTATATATTCGTTTGGGAACAATCAATGATTTTACCAAAAAGAGTTTCATTGAAACCATGAAAGAGGGAAAAGATATTAAAGGAATAATTCTGGATTTAAGAGGTAATAAAGGAGGATACTTAAAGCAAGCTCTTGAAATAACAGATTCGTTCATTAGTGAAGGTGTAATGATTTATTCCCAAGGTAAAGAGACAGAAAAACAAAAGACATATGTTGCTTCAGAAGGGGAATTTTATAAAAATATTCCTATGATTATCATTGTTGATGGCAAAACAGCCTCAGCAGCGGAAGTAATAGTACAAACATTAAGAGAGCACAACAAAGCACAAATTGTAGGGGCTCAAACCTACGGAAAAGGGACGGTTCAGAATATTTACCGTTTGGAAAATGGCGGATATATCAGTTTGACAACGGAACAATTTGTAAGTTCGCGCAGAATTCCTATTGATGATATAGGTATTCGGCCAAATGTTTGTAGTGAGGTTTTTGCTGAAAGCTCAGATATTGATGAAATGTTAGAATATACTTATAATTTTGTATGTCCAAAATTAGCCCGTCACTCTACTTATGAAGTTGATGTCGCTATGCGAATGTTAGAAAAAGAAATGTCTAAAGAAAAAACAGTTGAGGAAAAAAATATTCAAAAAGCAACAGTTCGAGAAGGAACTTCTCAAAAAGAAACTGTTCAAAAGAAAACCTCTCAAGAAGAAACAGTTGAATAAAATATGACTGAAACCGCACCACACATTATAGGCGTATTGTTACCATTACCATTTAACGAACCATTTGATTATCAAACGGATGAGCCTTTATCGTTAGGAACAATTGTTCGTGTACCATGGGGAAAAGAACAACAAATAGGTGTTGTATGGAAAATAGGTAAGTCATCTAAACTTCCGGAAAATAAAATAAAACCAATCATTGAAAAATTTAATTTTCCGCCTCTTTCTTCACAATTAATGCAATTTGTTAAATTTGTTGCGGATTATAATATGACATTTTTAGGCCTTGTCCTTAAAATGATAATTAGTGTACGCGGTGTTTTTGATGATTCGCTCACCACAACTTTATATAAGTTGAGTGGTAAAACATTAGCGGAAGCAAAATTAAAAAATTCAGATGCAAGATGGCATGTGATGGATTTATTAAAACATGCACCATATTCTAAAGCCGAAATTTGCAAAGGGGCGGGCGTCAGCGTTAGTGTTGTTAATACCTTAATTAAAAACGGGATTTTGCTCCCGTTTATTAAAGAAAAAAAGAAAGAATTTGTTTCTCCGATAAGCGATTATCAAAAAGTCAAATTAACAACTGAACAAGAAAATGCAGCGGAAGAATTAGTCAGAAAAATCGGTCAAGGTTTTAATGTTACATTGTTGGACGGCGTGACCGGATCTGGTAAAACGGAAGTTTATTTTGAAGCTGTCGCTAAGGCTCTGGAACAGGAAAAGCAAGTTTTGATTTTGGTTCCGGAGATTTCATTAACGACACAATGGTTAGCGCGTTTTGAAAAAAGATTCGGTGTTAAGCCGGCCTCATGGCATTCGGGATTAGGCAACAGAGAGCGTATAGACAATTGGACAGCTATCGCAGAGGGTCGAGCAAAAGTTATTGTTGGGGCAAGATCAGCTTTATTTTTACCATATCCGAATTTAGGCCTAATTGTTATTGATGAAAGTCATGATCATTCTTTTAAACAAGAAGATATGGTTAATTATCAAGGGCGAGATATGGCTGTCGTGCGAGCAAAATTTGAAAAAATTCCGCTGATTCTTTCGACTGCAACTCCTGATTTGGAAACAGTATGTAATGTAGAAAGCGGAAAGTATGATTGCGTACGTTTAACTTCTCGATATGCGGCTGCGGAATTACCGGATATTAAAATTATTGATCTAAAAAAAGATAAACCGCTAAAAGGTTGTTGGGGAATGTCTTGGTTGTCACCAACGTTAGTAACAGCGTTAAAAGAAAATCTAGATAAAGGGGAACAGTCGGCTTTATTTCTTAATCGTCGTGGTTATGCCCCGCTGACAATTTGTAGAGATTGTGGGCACAGGATTCAGTGTCCGCATTGTACGTCGTGGTTAACGGAACATCGTTCTATTAAAAAATTGGTTTGTCACCATTGTGGGTATACAACTGAAATGCCAAAAGCTTGTCCCGAGTGTGGTTCTGAAAATGCTTTGGCAGCCTGTGGTCCGGGGGTAGAAAGAATAGCAGAGGAAGTCAAAGGTAGATTCCCTAACGCTAAAATTGAAATTGTTTCCAGTGATATTACTTCTTCATTGGCTGAAGTCTCTGAAGTGATTCGTAAAATGGAAAATCATGAAGTTGACATTTTGATAGGAACGCAGATTATTGCAAAAGGTCATCATTTTCCTTTATTGACATTGGTCGGTATAGTTGATGCTGATTTAGGATTAATGGGAAGCGATTTAAGAGCTTCAGAGCAAACATATCAGCTGTTATCTCAAGTTTCAGGGCGCGCAGGAAGAGGCGATAAAAAAGGTATTGTGTATGTGCAAACGCTATATCCCGAAAATGCAGTTTTACAAGCTCTTGTTGAAAATAATCGCAGCCGTTTTTTAGAACTTGAAAAACAAACACGTCGGATTCTCAAAATGCCACCATTCGGAAAATTAGCGGCTTTAATTGTGAGCGGTTTTAAACGCGAAGCTGTTGAAAAAGTGGCGATTAATTTAGGACAAACGGCTCCTAATAATGATTATATTTCGACACTTGGACCGGCGCAAGCGCCAATCTATATGCTGAGAGGGCAATATCGTTATCGATTGCTTCTAAAAACGGCAAAAAATATAAAAATTCAATCAGTTATACGGGAATGGCTAGCAAAAGTGGAGTGTCCGGCAAATGTCAGAATAGAAATAGACATTGATCCGTATAGTTTTATGTAAATAATTGGGGAAAATAATTTTAATTAATAAAAAAGAAAGAAATTTTCATTTACAATAAGGCAAAATTAAAAAAAAGAGAATATCTGTGAAAAAAATATCAAAAACAAAAATAATTTCAACATACGCTCAGTCTTTATATGAGGCGGCTGAAGAGAATAAAGTGACAGAAAAAGTAGTGAAAGACGTTGATGTCTTGCGTAAGATTCTGGCTGATGATCCTCAAATTGTAACAGATCTGTCTAATCAAATTTGGAAGACGGGGTCTAAGTTGCAAGCTATCTCTGAAATTTCAAAAAAATTAGGATTGACGAAAGAGATGAAGTCATGTTTGAATCTTTTAGCGGAAAATGGCAGAATGTCTGAGCTTCTTTCTGTGTTGGATGCATTTAAGCATACTTATTATCAACGTCATGATATTGAAGAGGTTGAGGTCTTAACTGTTAAATCTTTATCTGAAACGCAAGATAAAAAATTAAAAGCCTCTCTTGAGAAAAAACTCGCTAAAAAAGTTTTAATTACGTATACAATTAAACCGGAGTTGTTAGGTGGTTTGGTTGTTAAATACGGATCTTCGATGATAGATGATTCTATATCAGGAAAACTTACTCGTTTAGAAATAATGATGAAAGGTGGACAATAATGTCTGTACAAGCAAGTGAAATATCTTCCATTATTAAGGATAAAATAGCCGAGGCTGATGTTAATATAGATATAGCAGAAGTTGGCAAGGTTTTATCCGTGGGCGATGGTATTGCCCGCGTTTATGGTCTGGATAAAGTCCAATATAATGAAATGGTCGAGTTCGAAAGCGGTGTTAAAGGTATGGCACTGAATTTGGAAGAAGACAATGTTGGCGTTGTAATCTTCGGTTCGGATGAAAATATTAAAGAAGGTGATACTGTACGCCGGACAGATAAAATTGTTAGTGTCCCGGTCGGTAAAGAATTATTGGGTCGCGTGGTTGATGCCCTTGGTAATCCAATTGATGGAAAGGGGCCTATTAAAGCTAAACAATATAGTAATTCTGAAATTAAAGCGCCGGGAATTATGCCTCGTAAAAGCGTACATGAGCCGGTACAAACTGGTTTAAAGGTTATTGATGCCTTGATTCCGATTGGGCGTGGTCAACGTGAGTTGATTATTGGAGACCGTCAAACTGGTAAAACGGCAATTATCTTAGATACCATTATTAATCAGAAAAAAATTAATGATGCAGCAAAATCTGATAAAGATAAATTATTCTGCATTTATGTTGCGGTAGGTCAAAAACGTTCTACAGTTGCTCAGGTGGTAAAAACACTTAAAGATTATGGGGCAATGGATTATACAATTGTTGTTGCTGCGACAGCATCAGATTCTGCACCGTTGCAATTTTTAGCGCCATATTCCGGATGCGCTATGGGTGAATATTTCCGTGACAATGGAATGCATGCTGTTATTTTTTATGATGATTTATCAAAACAAGCAACGGCATATCGACAAATGTCTTTATTACTTCGTCGTCCACCAGGGCGTGAAGCATATCCGGGAGACGTTTTCTATTTGCACTCACGTTTACTTGAGCGTGCTGCAAAGATGAATGACAAAAATGGTTCTGGCTCTTTAACAGCATTACCTGTTATTGAGCCACAAGCCGGAGACGTTTCTGCTTATATTCCGACAAACGTTATT
>CAMOQT010000040.1 GCA_946623145.1 uncultured Azospirillum sp. | reverse complement strand
AATCGAAGAATGGCTTTTACTCTGTCATATTTCAACAAAATTGTTTAATTAAGTGTTGTGTTTAAATTAAAATTTTGGTTGTATTTTTTGATTTTTTATTCTAAAGTATCATCAGACATAAAGTTTATGTTTAGTGTCTATAAGGCATGGGGCTTTGAACGGCTCGTACAGTATACGGTGTTAGGGTATAACATCGTCAAATTATTATCTTAAGACTGCTGATAATAATGAATATATCCCCGATTATATAGTAATATGGTCGGGGAGCCCTTAGCGAATGTCCAAAGCTTCGGCTAAAAGGCTATGGGAGTCATTTTATACTGTATGATTGTTCAACTCTCCGACCACCTATAAGGTGGTTTTGTTTTATGCTCACGATATATCCAAAAATTTATTTTGTGTAGTTATCTCAAAAGGAGATTTGAATGAAAAATAATTTGTTTTTAACCACTGCTTTAGTTGCTACTTCATTTGTGGCTGGTAATGCTATGGCAGAAGAAATGTCTGTTACTGATTTTGTCAAAGAGACAGCCCTTAATGGTGAATATTATCTTACCGGAACTACAGGAACCATGGATCACGATATTGATGTGACAGGTCAGGTTACTTTGCATGATGCAATGACAGTTGCAACTGACGAAGAAAATGAGAATCCGACTCAACTGAATGTCACCGGTTTCTTTACGGAAACCAATGCGGGTTCGAATGTTTCCGGTATTGATGTTAATATTAATAAAGATGGTGAAAATGGTGGCGGGTTAATTCTGGGAAATACTTTGACTGCCGGTAATATAACCATGGGTGATGGTACCTTTGTTGGTTTATATACCCATACAACAGAAGATTATTCAACAAATTCAAATAAAACATTAACTGTTGCTAATGGCAAAACATTAACCTTTGAAGGTAATAATACAATAGGAAGTATTAATGGTGGTGAAGGTTTTCAGCCGGGTACTTTAACAATTACAGGTGACGGTAGTGTCGTTAATAAAGGTGCTTTGACTGTTGCAGCTGATGTTACAACTGATTTGACTAATAGTGGAAATATTGTTCTGAAAAAGACTTTAACGGGTAATGTTATCGGTGGTACGGTTACTTTGAAAAACGGTGGTGTTCTTGCAGGTGATATTATCGGTGAGACAGTCGATGAAGTTGTCGGTAAGGCAACAGCCGTTAATATTGATTTAGGAACGATAACAACCGGAGAAGGTGATGATGCTGTTACAGTACCTGCGTCAGGTACGCTGTCTGACTTAATTACCGGTGATATTATTAGTGCTGAAGTTTTGAATGTTAATTCCGGTGCTGTTACTTTTGATAAGGCAGAGGCTGATTTAGGCAGTGTCAATGTTGCAGAAAATGCTGTTTTAACAGTTACGGAAGCAATTGATGCAACAGTTACCAATAATGGTCAACTATCTGCAACTGCTGGATTGATTAAAGATACAGTTACAAATAATGGAATCTACGAAATGGGTGCCGGTACTTTAGTAGCTAATGTTGAAGGTACAGGTACTGTTGTTACCAGTGGTAATGTTGTAATTGCAGATGCAGATCCGGAAGACGAAGAGTCTGTTCAGTACTCAATTGCTAATGATGTTAAAATTGGCGACGCAAGTTCCTTGAATGCTAATGCCAACAATGTTAAAGGTGCTGTCGAGATTTTAGAAAAGGGTACTTATGATGTTACCGGCGGAACGATTGCTCATGCCGTTTCCGGTGAGGGTACTTTGAATATCAGCGGTGATGATGTTATCAGTGATGCAATTTTGTCTGCGGCTAATATTACCGTTGCTGAAGAAGGTCTTTTAAAAACAGATGCCGGCAATTTGGCTTCTAAGGTTACTAACAGTGGTACTGTTGATTTAACCGGTGGTACTTTAGCTCAAGCTATTTCCGGTGGTACAACGAATATCAGCGGTAATGTTGCTTTAGGTGATAGTCTTGATTTTGGTGACGGTGCGGTTAATGTTGCGGAAGGCGCAACGTTAGATGCCGGTTCAAACAGTTTAACAACATCGGAAGCCGTTAATTTTGCTGCTGGATCTACTTTAGCCTTTAATGCAGATGGTTCTCAAGAACAGGTCATTAACGGGACGGCAAACTTAGAAGGTAATGTTGCGGTTAATGCAACTTATGCTGCCGGTGTTAACTCAAGTTCTGTTAAAATTGCAGAAACAATTGCTGATACGTCGGAAGATGAAAGCGGTCAATTCACTGTTGCCGGAAATAATCTGTATAATGTCAGCATTGATGATGAAGGTAATTTGGTCGCCGAAAAGAAATCAGGTGCTGAAATTGCAGCCTCAACAGGTGCTAATGCCAATGAAGGCGGTACTATTGCTGCTTTGACAAGTGCAACCAGCGACAATCCGATTTTGAATAACATTATCAATAATGTTAATGAGATGTTGCAATCTAATAATGCCGGAGATGTTCGTGTTGCTTTAGATGCTGTTACAGCTTTGGCTCCTGAGGTTACTCCGGTTGCTCAACAGACACAAACCGAAAACATCAACCAAATCTTTGGTGCAATTTCAACACGTTTGAGCGGTGGTTCTGTTGCTTCTCGTGCTGAAGGAAAAGCTTCCGGTGATGAGTTATTTGAAAACGGCGCAATGTGGGTTCAAATGCTTTATAATCATGCTGATAAAGATGATACACGTAAAGCTAAAGGTTATGAAGCAGATTCAACCGGTGTTGCTTTCGGTTTTGAAAAACAAATTAATGATGCTGTTAAAGCCGGTATCGGTTATGCTTATACCAACACCGATGTTGATGGTTTCAAACGTGATACCGATATTGATACACACACCGCCTTTGTTTATGGTGAATATAAACCAAGCGCATGGTTTGTTAATGCTGTTGCTTCTTATAACTGGTCTGATTACGATGAAAAGAAATATGTTTTCAACAACAGAGTTACTGCAGATTACGATGTTGAGAGTTTGGGCTTACAGGCTATGACCGGTTATGATATGGATCTTTGCAACGGTACAATCTTTACACCGGAAGCCGGATTGCGTTATGTTCATGTGATGCAAGATGGTTACAAGGATAAGGCTGGTCAATATGTTTATGGCAATGATTCCGATTTGTTAACAGGTGTCGTTGGTGCAAAAGTCAGCCACGATTTCGAACTTGAAAACGGTTGGAATTTACGTCCTGAATTCCGTTTAGCTGCTACATATGATATCTCTGCTGATGACGGTAATTCTATTGTTTCATTGGCTAATGGTTCGGCTTACAGCGTTAAAGGCGAGAAGTTAGATCGTCTGGGAATGGAAGCTGAATTGGGTATTACAGCCGATGTAACGGATGATGTATCTGTTTCTTTGGGATACCAAGGCCGCTTCCGTGATCACTATGAGGATCACACAGGTTTGATTAATGCTCAATTTAAATTTTAAGCATTCGTCAAAAAGAAGGTCTCTATAGATACCTTCATATAAGTCCTTTCATGTGAATGAGTGCCTTCGCTTTAACGGAGGCACTTTTTTTATTTAAATTTTTTTGTTTTTACCCTAAGTTAATTTTCAGCTTTTATTCTTAAAGCAAAGGAGAATCGAAAATGAGACAATCAGGACGCGCAAATAATCAAATCAGAGAAATAGAATTTATTCCGCATTTTAATCCTTATGCGGAAGGATCTTGTTTAGTAAAATTCGGAAATACCCATGTTGTCTGTACGGTATCGGTTGAGGACAAAGTTCCGGCATGGCTGAAAGGACAAGAAAAAGGGTGGATTACTGCAGAGTATGCGATGTTGCCACGGGCAGCACAAACCCGTATTCCCAGAGAAACAAAGAAACCTTCCGGTCGATCACAGGAAATTCAACGTCTTATCGGGCGTTCTTTGCGAGCAGCGGTTGATTTAACTAAGATTAAGGAACTCTGTTTTACGGTCGATTGTGACGTGTTGCAAGCTGACGGAGGAACCCGTACGGCTTCCATTACCGGAAGTTTCATTGCTTTGTATTTGGCTATTCAAAAACTGATATCAGAAGGGAAATTGGCTGAAAATCCTATACGTGAGTTTGTGGCTGCCGTATCTTGTGATATTTGTGACGGAGAGGCGGTAACCGATGTTGATTATGAAGAAGATTCAAACTCTCAGGTAGATATGAATTTTGTGATGACCGAAAGCGGTAAAATTGTTGAAATTCAGGGAACAGCCGAGGGAGAACCTTTCAGCGAAGAAGAATTCGGAAAACTTTTAAGTTTAGCGAAGACTTCTATAGCGCAACTTATTGCAAAGCAACATGAGGTTTTAGGAGTATAATTTATGACAATTAAAAGACTGGTCATTGCCTCTCATAATAAGGGAAAAATTCAGGAAATTTCAGAACTTTTGGCCCCGTATCATATTGAAGTGGTTTCGGCTGTTGACTTAAATCTTCCGGACGTGGAAGAAACGGGGACGACTTTTGAAGAAAATTCCAGATTAAAAGCTGTGGAATTGGCAAAAATATCAGGTGAATATTGTTTGGCCGATGACAGCGGCTTATGCGTTGATGTTTTGGGCGGACGTCCCGGCGTTTATTCAGCACGTTATGCTCCGGATAGAGATTTTGATAAAGGTATTGCTAAATTACTTGGTGAAATTGAAGCAACACACTCTGATAACAGAAAAGCTCATTTCAGTTGTGTGGTTGCCTTAGCTCATCCGCAAACTTTAGAATGCCAAGTTTTTGAGGGTCGGGTTGACGGGCACTTACTTTCTCATAAACAAGGAAGCGGAGGATTTGGTTATGATCCGATTTTTGTTCCGGATGAAGGTGATGGGCGGACATTTGCCGAGATGAACGGTGAGGAAAAAAGTAAAATTTCACATCGTGGTCGGGCTTTGGCTAAATTCGTAAGGAGTTTGGAAGAATGGAGCAAATAATGCAGGCTTTTATTTTGGCAGCAGGTCGTGGAAAGAGGATGCTGCATTTAACAGATGACAAGCCCAAACCGTTAGTAGAAGTTGCCGGTAAAAGTTTGATAGATTATAATATTGATCATATAAAAGAAGCGGGTATTAAAGATTGTATCGTTAATTTGTGTTATAAAGGTGATATGATTCGAGAGCATTTAACAGCCCGAGGGGATATGAATTTTATTTTTTCGGAAGAAGAAGAGGCTCTTGAAACAGGGGGTGGCATAAAACATGCTTTACCTAAAATGAGACGAGGCCCTTTTTTAGTCATTAATAGTGATGCTTTATGGGCAGATAATGCCGAACATTCCTTGCTTGAAGATATGATTAAGGCTTGGGATGGTGACAAATACGATATGATGTTGATGTTACAACCGTTGGATAAAGCCTATGGTGTCGGATCAAATGGAGATTATTTGGTTGTTGAGGGTAAACCTGTTCGTCGTCGTGATAAAGAGACAACAGCTCCGTATTTATATGGTGGTGTGATGATTTGTCATGCACGGGTATTTGATAATGAACCTGAAGGCAAGTATTGGTTGATAGATATTTTTGATCGCTTACAACGAGAAGGAAGATTAGGATATTATATCCATCAAGATAAATGGTTTCATGTCGGAGATCCGGAAGCAACAAAAATTGCTGAAGCTTATTTTTCTAAATGATTTAAGTAATCACGGCCAAAATTGATTTTGGGTAAAAATATAATAACAGCTTTTTCAGAACAATGTTTTTGCAGATTAAATAAATCCGCAACGATTTGCTCGATGTCAATGTTGTATTTGTTATTAAAATAATCTCTGAGAGCAAAAGCTTTATCTTCGTAAGATAAATTTTCGATATGATAGAAAGATTTATTTTTATCAAGACGTTGGCGAATACTCATAATTTCTTTGCCGCGTGAAAATAAATCTGAAACTTGGATAAGACGATCATAGTCGTTATATTCAATATTGGATAAATATTCTTTAGTCCACTTAAATAATTCCGGACTATAGGTCGGAAAATCACTTTGTTTAATATCTTTATCAATAAAATTATGCGTAATACAGATGGGTGCCAGAGCGGTGTAAGGTGTTTTCATTAAATAGTTATAGCCTTCGATTCCGTGCGGAATTTTGGTGATTGTCTCATCTTTTATGCGACCGATATCATGAATTAATCCCAGTGTATAAGCAGTTTCAGGATCAAGCGTTTCGGTGTGCTTGGCTATTGCTTCGGCAATTTTTGCAACATTAAAAATATGAACACCGTGCTCAAAAATAATACGGATATTTGAGCCATTATAAATACGTTCCTGCAAATAACCATTTGCAAGATCAATTGCTTTTTGACGCGGAATTTTCCGTATATAATCAGGCGTATAAGTTGTCATATTTTCCACATTTATAAGTTCGGTTTGCTTATAGCAATGATTATATTAAATGACAATGTTTTTTTAGGTTATTGACTTAATTTGTGGATTCATTACAATCTGAATGTTATGGAAACGAAGATTTATAATATTCCTGCCAGTTGCTCTTTTTTAGATGTAATTGCAGAACATTTTTTGGAAGAATATAAGCTTCAGCCGTTTGCATTGGCTGATGTTTTATTTTTGTTGCCTAATCGTCGAGCATGTAAATCATTACAAGAGGCTTTTGTTCGGCAACAAGGTTTACAGCCGACTATTTTGCCGCAAATGCAGCCTTTAGCAGAAACGGAAGAGGAGGCTTTGCAAATTACCGGTTTTGATCTAAGTGAGGAATTAAAAAATTTATCTCCGGCTATGTCTGCAACAGAGCGTTTAATGATTTTTACAAAAATTATTATGTCAAAGCCGGCGGATTACGGGCTTGAAAAAATGCCGGCAGGGCAGGCAGTGGCTTTGGCTTCAGAACTTTGTTCGTTAATGGATTTGACAACTCAACAGCAGCTTTCGTTTGATAAATTAGATAATATTGTCCCTGAGGAATATGCGGTTCATTGGCAGGAAACATTAAAATTTTTGCGTATTATTACGCAATATTGGCCGGGGATATTACAAGATTCCGGTAAAATCGATGCGGTGGAAAGACAACAACTTTTGTTGCAGGTTCAAATCAATGTTTGGAAAAAAATAAATCCGCAAAAGAGAATTGTTGTTGCAGGAACAACGGCTGCTTTTCCTTTAATGAAAGAATTAGTTAAGACGGTTTATGGTCTTGATAACGGGCAGATTTTTCTAGCCGGTTTGGATAAGTATTTGGATGAAGAAAGCTGGCAACAGATTGATGAGGTCCATCCGCAATATGAATTGAAACAACTTTTGGATTACTTAGATATTGATCGGTTTTTAATTCCTGATTTTGTTTTACCTCAGAATAAAGAGCGAGAAATTTTGGTTTCAGAGGTTATGCGTCCGGCGAGAACTTCTGAAAAGTGGCGGCAGTTAGATAAAAGTTGTATTTCTGATCAAGCAATATCCGGAATGCACTTTATTAATTGTAATAATGCACGTATAGAAGCGTTAGTGATTGCCTTGTTAATGAGGGAAACGCTTAATACTCCGGAAAAAACGGCGGCTTTGGTCACAACGGATCGAACATTGGCTCGACAAGTAGCAGCGGCATTGGCTCGATGGAATATTCAAGTTGATGATTCAGCAGGTGTACCATTGACTTTGACACCAGTCGGCATTTTTTTGCGACAGATTTTATCTGTCATAGAAGAGCATTTTTCTCCGACGGCTTTATTGAGTTTAATGAAATATCCGCTGTTTGCTAACGGAGAGAAGCTTTTTGATGTCCGGCGAAAAGTGCGTTTGTATGAATGTCAGTATTTGCGTGAAAAGAATAAAAGCGCAGAGACGGATGTCGTTGATAGATTGAAAAAAGTTTTAGAAGAACTGTCCGCCTTATATGAGAAACCGAAAGTTTCGGTTTTATCTTTATTGCAAAAGCATATTCAGGCAGCGGAATTACTGGCAACAACAGATGTAAAAAGCGGTGACAAAGTGTTGTGGAAAGGTGATGATGGAGAAGCTGCCGCTAAGTTTATTGCTGATGTTTTGGATAAAGCGGGTATTTTAGGAGAAATTTCTCCTATGGAATATGCCGGTTGGTTTGACGTTTTAATGGGACGTGTAACTGTTCGGCGCCGTTACGGAATGCACCCGCGTCTTAAAATTTTAGGTCCTATTGAGGCCAGACTTATGCAGTTTGATCGTATTATTATCGGTGAAGTTAATGAGGGCAGTTGGCCGCAAGCGGTACAGGCAGATCCGTGGTTATCAAGACCGATGAAAAAAGATTTCGGATTACCCTTGCCTGAAAAAAATATTGGTGTTTTAGCTCAAGATTTCAGTTCTTTGTTGTGCGGGCAGGAAGTTTTTATAACACGTGCCGACCGTGTTCAAAGAACACCTATGGTTAAATCTCGTTGGTCAATGCGTATAGAAACGGTTTTGCAGGCATTAGGTGTTAATCCTAAAACTTTGGAAAGTGCTTATTATACAGATTGGGCGGAATATATGGATAAAGCTTCAGTGCTTAAACGGATTTTGCCGCCGGCACCAAAGCCTCCTGTTTCGGCGCGTCCTCGGTGCTTATCAGCCAGTGCTGTCGAAAATTTAATGCGTGATCCATATATTATTTACGCTAAATATATATTGAAGTTAAAGCCATTAGATGGTTTGGAACAAGCTTTAACTTTTGCCGATTACGGAAGTATTGTGCATGAAATTTTAGAAGAGTTTAATAATAAATATAGTGATTCTTACCCTCAAAATGCTAAAGAAGAACTTTTAAGGCTTGGTGATATCTATTTTGAAAAATATCAAATTCCAGCCGAACAAATTGCATTTTGGCGTCCGAATTTTATTAAGATAATTGATTGGTTGGTAGCTCGTGAAACAACTTATCGGCAGAATATTGCTAAAATTTATAATGAAGTAGAAGGATCTTATAATTTTGAAGCTCCGGCCGGAGATTTTATAATTACGGCAAAAGCAGATCGAGTTGATGTAACGCGTGATGGCAAAATTAATATATTGGATTATAAAACAGGGCAAGCTCGTTCTCCGAAGGAAATTAAACATTCTTATGCACCGCAATTGCCGATAGAAGCGATTATTGCAGAAAAAGGCGCTTTCCCCGGCATAGAAAAAGGACAGGTTGAATCTCTCAGATATTGGCAATTAGGGCGTCAAGAAACAGGAATCTTTGCAGATGTTGAGGAAGTTTTGCAAAATACTTATGATCGAATAGTTGAATTAGTCTCTTTGTTCGATTTTGAAACTACCGGATATATCAGCAAACCTAACCCGAAATATGCACCGCGTTATTCGGATTATGAACATTTGAGCCGTATGGCTGAAATTACTTTTGGAGAAGATGATTAGATGTCAGCTGAAGATTGGAAACAAGAAAAACAATTGAGAGGGCAAAAAGCGACGGAACAACAACGTCGTGCATCTGATCCGTTACGTTCAGTTTGGGTTGAAGCTTCTGCAGGGACCGGTAAAACCAAGGTTTTGTCAGATCGTGTTCTGCGTTTATTACTAAAGGGTGTTTTACCAGCTAAAATTTTATGTCTGACCTATACCAAAGCGGCAGCTGTCGAAATGAGTAGTCGTATTGCTGAAAAACTCAGTAAATGGGCCGTGGCTTCAGCAGAAGATTTGGATAAGGAACTTTTATCTTTATTGGGAAAACTTCCAGAAAACAGAGATGAATATGAGAAGCTAACAGCAATGGCTCGGCGATTGTTTGCAATTTTACTGGATACGCCGGGAGGAATGAAAATTCAGACCTTACATAGTTTTTGCCAAGAAGTCTTAAAAAGATTTCCTTTAGAGGCAAAGATTTCTCCCTATTTTGAAGTTATTGATGATCGCTCTAAAAATGAAATTTTAGATTATTTGAAAAAAAATATTTTATCGGGAGAAATACCTGATGCTGATTCATCTTTAGCTGAAGCTCTTGGCTTTTTGACTTCTCATGTGAGTGAATTTTTGTTTCCGGAAATGATGTCGTCAATTACGAATAATGCCGGTAAAATTATTGATTTAATGCGTCGTTATCCCAATCGAGAGGATTTGTGGAAAGAGGTTGCACAGCGTTTAGAAGTTCTACCGGATAGTTCTGAAAAAACAATAAAAATGGATTGTTTGCATCATATTGATAGAGCTGTTCTGAAACAAATGGTGGCGGCTTGGATCAAAGGATCAGCAAAGGATATTGCAAAAGCTGATACGGTGGCTGCTGTTTTAGAACATCCGTTTGATATTGATGATTTTGATGTTTTATATCAACTCTTTTTAACGCAAAAAGGCGAGATTTGTGCTCAATATGCTACGAAAAAAGCTTTGGAAGCTTATCCAGCTTTAGCAGAGGAAGCTATCAAAATTGCGCAAATTTTGCAAAAAACAGAAAGACAATTAACAGCTTTGCATGTTTATGAGTCAACGAAAGCTATTTTGGTTTTATCCGAAGCGTTAATCGGCGGCTATCAGCAATATAAATTTGAAAATGCGAAAATGGATTATGATGATTTAATCTTATTAACGCGTCAATTGTTGGAAGATAAATCTGTTGCCGATTGGGTTTTGTATAAACTTGATGGTGGTATAGACCACGTTTTGATTGATGAAGCCCAAGATACATCTCCTAACCAGTGGGCAATTATTCGTTCTTTAACGCAGGCCTTTTTTGATATAGATACAGATGCAAGAACCATTTTTGTTGTGGGTGATCGTAAACAATCAATTTATAGTTTTCAGGGAGCTGATCCACGTGAATTTGAAAAAATGCGATTGTATTTTAAGGAAACAGCGTCACGATTTGATGAAGTTAATTTGGATATTTCGTTTCGTTCTACAGCAGCCGTTTTAGATAGTGTTAATACGATTTTTTCTGATGAAACAGCAAAACAAGGTGTTTTGCCAGAAGAGCAGAGTATGACACATATTCCTTTTCGTAGCGGAGATGGTGGTAAGGTTGAAATTTGGCCATTGTTGGAAGCTGAAGAAGATGAAAATCCTGATGTTTGGTTGCCGCCAGTAGAGAGAAAAATAGCGGATTCAACCAGTTCGCGTCTAGCGAGAATGATTGCTCGTCGCATAAAAGAAGCTGTCGGAAAAGATATACTGGTGTCACAAGGCAGGCCTTTACGCTATGGTGATTTTATGATTTTGGTTCAGCGTCGTAATGCCTTTGTTGAAGAATTAGTCAGAGAATGTAAGCAGGCCGGTGTTGCAATTGCCGGTGTCGATAAAATAAAATTGAGAGAGCAAATTGCTGTTCAAGATTTAATAGCTTTAGGACATTTCTTTTTATTACCGACGGATGATTTGACTTTGGCTGAAGTTTTAAAATCACCATTATTTGGGTTAGACGATGATGATTTGTTTAAATTATGTTATAACCGCGGGCAAGCTTCAGTATGGACCAGACTTGGTGATTTTGCAGAATACGCTGAGATTTATAAATCATTGCAGTCATTACTGAATATGGCGGATTATGTGCGTCCTTTTGAGTTATATTCTTATGTTTTAGATACTTTACAAGGGCGAAAAAAATTCAGAGAGCGGATGGGTGATGAAGTCGATGACGGATTAGATGAGTTTTTGAACTTAACGCTTAGTTTTGAGCAAGAGCATATTCCTACATTGCAAAGATTTGTGCAATGGATTGAACAAGATGATGCTGAAGTTAAACGTGAGTTGGAACAAAATCATCAAGATGCTGTTAGAATTATGACGGTTCACGGATCAAAGGGATTACAGGCGCCAGTAGTTATTTTACCTGATACGGTCCGTCAGGTTAATGCTAAAAAAGGAATGGGAATGCTCTGGGATGATATCTTTTATTATCCGTTATCCGCTGCAGATTATGAAAAAAATTGTTTGGCGATTAAGCATCAGGAACAACAAGATGAAAATGAAGAATACAGACGATTGCTGTATGTTGCTTTAACACGTGCTGAAGATCGTTTGTGTGTTTGCGGGTATTGTAAGAAAACCAAACCGCGGCAAGATTGTTGGTATGATCTATGCTCTCGTAGTTTACAAAATATTGCACAAGAGAAAGAAAAAACGTTGGTTTATGAAGTTGAACAACGCTCGGAACCTAAATTAAATAAAGAAGAGACTATTCATTATGATATTCAAGAAGCTCCCCAATGGTTATGGAAACAACCGCTTCAGGAATCTCCGTTAATGAAACCTTATGCGCCATCAAAACCTGATGAAACAGATGAAGAAGATGCTTTATTTTCTCCTTTGATACAAGCTGATAATGGTCGGTATCGTCGTGGATT
>CAMOQT010000039.1 GCA_946623145.1 uncultured Azospirillum sp. | reverse complement strand
AATTCCAAAAGAGTGCAAAAGCTTTGATCGTCGGTGCTGCAAAATGGGTATTATCTTTCGGAACCAGAATTGTTTCCGTAGCTATGCCTAAATCATTAAAAGATACCGTCAATCGCAAGATGGAAAGCGTGATGAATATCAGGAACAAAGCCGGCGGAACAGTTAACAAACTGACCGGCGGCGATTAAGGAGGACGAATGATGAAAATGTTATCTAAAATCAAACTCCTTAAAGAGATTAAAATACAAGCAAAAAATATTTTTTACTATATGTTTGTATTTCTTGTTTTTTTGAATATCAATAATGTTTATGCTGCAAGTTATTTAGATGGTAATTCTAGAAATTGTCGTAGTATAGATGCTATGCAAAAAGAACTAAATAAAATAAAAAATTATTATATTAGTAATGTTAGCAATAAAGCAGAGATAGAATCTCAACTAAATAAAGTTATATCTGTATATCAAACAATTATTTCTACTTGTGAAAAAATAAATAAATCTTTCCCTACTTCCATGAGTAATATCAATACTGCAGTTAAAGAAGAGCATTGGTATGGCGATAAAAAATATACAGAAGAAGAATATCAAAAGCTTTTTGATGATACAATGTTTAGTTTGTCACAAGACGCTGAACCTCCATCAATGAGGAATACTGCTGTAGAATATTATAAAGAATATGAAACATCCAATAAAAATTTCGGCACAGAGCTAAAAAAACTATTTGAAATGTATGAGGCTACCGGTGGTTCTATGTGTGGTGAAGATAATCCCTTTGGATGTCCGACAGGTTTAAAATGTTATACATGTGGTGGTGGAGGTGGTAATGGAACAGGGGGAGCCTCTTGGGCTTATGCTAAGTGTTCAAAAAAGAAACCTGGAGCATTCGGTGACGTTTGTAGTGAAGTTGAATCTGCAGGCAAATTAAGCTTTCAAGTTCAATCTTGGGGAGGGTTAGCAGGCTCATCAAGAATGACAATCCGCCAAGATAAATCTACAGAAACAGTAGAACAAAATGCCTTGGGCTTCGACAAAAATCATACAGAAACTAACATGTTTGGAGAGCGCATAGAAGAACCTGATCCTCGTTCTAATGCTGGATTCTGCGATATTAAAGGGCTAAAAGAGTCTTATATGGGCAACTGCTATTCTTGTACCATTGTTGCGGCTCTGATTAGCACATTTATGGATGTTGCTGATAAAACGGCGCCGTTAACACAGCAGGCCGGTGTCAGATTAATGATTATCGGTATGTTCTTATGGATTGCCTTCTATGTCCTTAAGCAAATGGCTTCCTTAGTCATGCCGGAACCGATGAAGATGGTTCAGGATTTGCTCAAATTCTTCTTCAAATGTTTAATTGCTTATACATTAATTACATCAGGTATTTCCGTTGTTTCTAAAATGATTGTAGAACCGCTCCTTTCTTTCGGTGCAGAATATGGTAATACTATTATTGATGTGACGACACCTAAGATTGCAGATATCGATAAATATGGTAAATTTGACACTAAAGATTATAATTCGCACCTTATCAGTGAAGCAATCTTCGGCAAAATTATGACACTCAGCAAAAAAGCCGATGCTGCTGTTTCCTTGAATTTTGTTATCGGTGATGCTCTTGCTTGCCATGCACATCATGCCGGTGCAATTACGGTTGCTAAAAAGGTTCAAGAAATTCTCCATATTGAATTTTACTTCCCTGATTTCTGGTTATGGCTGTGCGGTATTGCCATTTGGTTTATGGGACTTATGGTTGTTATTGGTATTAACTTCTATCTCTTGGATTTAAGTTTCAAAGTCGGATTTGGCTTGCTGGCACTTCCAATTACTCTTGGTTTGTGGCCGTTTGATAAGTTCCAAAATAAATTTACTGAATGTATTAAACTTATTATAAATGCAGCCGGAACCTTCATGTTCTTGGGTATCAGTGTCGGTATTACTGTTACTCTCATCAGTGCAGCTTTGGGTGGAACAGATGAATTATTCAAGGCCATTGAGAATGATAATAAGAGATACGTTGCTGAGCAATTCTCCTTGGGTGGTGCTAAGTTCCTGCTCGTTGCTTTCGCATTCTTCTATTCTCATAAGTTAATTTCTGAGACTGTCAGCAATTTAACAGATACGTTCTTCGGCTCCAGCCTTGCCGGTGGCATGAATCATATGCATACAATGACTGTCGGAACAACATCTTACTTAGGTGGCGCAGTCAAAGATAAAGTTGGCGGAACAGTCGGCAGAATTACTAAAGGAATTGGAAAAGGTGCTGATGCCCTTACTGAAACGGCTATGGGCGGGGCTATGAAAGGCTTAAAGAAAGGCGGACGCGCTATCGGGCGTCTGGCCAGTAAACTGAAATAACAATAAACAGGTGCAAAGATGATGATTTGGACGAACATATTTAAAAAAGCTTGCAATCTCTGCTTCTTAGGAGCAGCAGCCGGTTTCTTGTTATTTAATGCCAATATAGCACAGGCCGCATGTAAAGGTATCATCTTTGTCGGTGATAGCCGTACCGTAGGAATGGCTCAAGTAGATAAAAAATGTATTCAAGGGAATCCTAGCTCTGTTGATTGTCAGGGAACAGACGGAAACTATTGGTATGCTAAAGTAGGTGTCAGTTTTTCTTTCTTAAGTGGAGGAATTTCTAAGGTCAATGGCCTTATAGCAAATTATGATAAAGTCGTCATCGCTTTAGGTGCTAATGATTTAGGTGATCCCAAAGCTACCGAAGCATCAGCTAAAGCCGCTGCACAAAAGTATATTAATTCTCTCAAAAAGAGTGCTTCAAGTTGGATTGCTTCCGGTAAAAAGGTTTATTTTAGCTTAGTAACACCTGTTGACGAAACTCTGGAAGCTAAAAATGGCTATTATGTTAAAAATTCTAATATTAAAATTTTCAATAATGCTATAAAAAGCGGATTAGCAGGAACAGGAATTGGTGTTATTGATGCCTCAGGCAGTGTATCTGCGAATAATTACAGCGATGGTATTCATTATAAATCTTATACCAATATTCGTAATTCTATTTATTCTCAAGCTTGTGCCGGTGGAGATGGCAAAAAAGGTGGAGATACTTCTTCCGGTACTTCGGCAGAGAACGATTGTGACCTTTTATCGCCGGATAAAAAAACTTGCCAGACAGCCTGTGCTAAATATTATCCTATGCCAACAAACGCATATACTGAATGCTCTGCAAAATGTTCTACTAATTCAGATTTTCAGTATAAAAATTGTATTACAAAGCAAAATGCTGCTGCCTCAACCACACAATCTCCTATAACCAACGATGTTGCGTTATCAGGAAAAAGTAATTGTAATTCCAGTGCAAGTTCTCAATCTCTGGGAAGAGATAGTAGGGGTAATGTCAGTACTTGCAGCACCGTGCAAAAAATGAAAAATAACGGTTCTCGTTCTGCTTTAGCAAATTACGGAAACGAATGTTCTACAACCGCATCTTCTTGCAATAGCGCAGCAATAAAAACAACAGCACAATATCGCGATCAAGGAAGCAGCAGTTGTTTCCAAGGAATGCCTATCAAAAACACTACTGGCAGCAGTATTTCTTCTGTGGTCGGTATGAGACCGGTTGAGATCGGTGCCCGTTCAAGCTCTTGTGTTCTTGACGGAGATACCGGTGTTAAAATGAGACAACACCAAGGCATGGATGTTGGCACGGCATGCGGTACCCCGCTTGAAGCTCCGGCTGATGGTGTTATAGAATTGACTAGAACAAACTTTGGTGATGGTAGCGGAAAATGGATTAAAATACGACATGATATGAATCCGAACAGTATTGATGCTCAAACTGGTTGTAATTATTACTATACTGTCTTTTATCACTTAAGTGAAATTTCTAAAACCGGTAAGGTTAAAAAAGGTGAAACCGTTGGTAAGGTTGGTAACGGTGGTGGCGTTTATTCTTGCCATATGCATATGGAAGTTCATAAATGTAACCCTCATGGCGAACTGTTAAATCCATTATGCAGTAATAATGAAAATTTATGTAATGATAAGGCCGGTGTTTCTGCTGTTCCAATTAATCCTATCGGTTCTATCGGGAGTGGTAACGGTGTCAGGACTAATCCATATCTCGGATCAAAAGAGGATTGTGATTTATTTGATTTAGAGGAATGTCAAAAAGAGCCCAAAGATGCTAAATGTCCGACTAAAACAAAAACTAAAGAGCAATGCGAAGAGAGAAATGCCGAAATTGACAGAGGTGGAGAATACTGCCCACCATCAGAAGATGGCAAGAAAGCCGAAACAGCTACTAATACAGATGATAAATCTTGTGTTATTAAGAAATGGGCTGGTATTACCGTTCCTGCTGCCGTTCAAAATGCTTTAAGTAAAGCTTCTCAAGAAACTGGTGTTCCTATTACCTTGCTTGCAGCTATGGTTGCAAAAGAATCCCGCTTTAATCCAGCTGCAAAAGCATATGATGGTGGACAAGGTGCAATTCAATTTCAGCCTTCTACATGGGCAGCATATACTAACCCTGTTGGGTGGCATGATGATGTTTTAGAACCTTCTTGCCAAACAAGAAAGATTGTTGATGATTGTCATCCAAGAGGTGGAAAACATACAGGTATCAAGAGCCAAGACCAATATGTAACGGTTTATGGTAAAGGAAAATGTAGCGGTGATGTTTTTAATCCTTACGATAATATTAAATGCGGCGCCATCCTTTATTTAGATTCTCTAAAAGATTTAGGAAACGACCAAGATTGTGCTATTATGGCGCATAACGCTGGTGCGGGTAATGCAGCTAAAGGAACTGGTGCACGGGGATACAGAAAGAATCACGGTGGATCCTGTTCAACTGCCGGATATGTTGCTGATATCCATAAAAAAATGAATGAAATCGCTAAATCAAATAATTGTAGTCTTGATGCGTTAGGTTCTGGTGGTAGTAATTGTGAAAACTTTAATTATGCTGATGGATTCGGTGGCGGTTCTCTTTACGGACAACTCTATGCTCACGGCGGTGTCGAAATGTCAGACTTTGATTCTGCGTATGAATGTAATATTGCTGAGCACTCAAACAGCGTTAAAGGATGTATCTTCTGTGATATGTTTAAGACCATCTTTAATGCCTCTTCTAAAGTTGCGCGTCAATGTCATAAAACATTCTCTGACAGTTTAGTGACTTTGGTTGCTATCGGTTTAGCTATTTCTTTAGCTTATATGATTATACCGTATCTTTCTAATATGACTGTTCAAGATCCTCACAGATTTATTAATGATATTATACAGCGTGTCTTTATTGTTGTCGTTATCATATTGCTCTTAAAGATGGATGTTACCCAATTCTTTGATATGTTCATCACACCTATTTTCACAACAGGTATGAAACTTTCAGAATTGGCAATCAGTACTGAATTTGCTCAGAAAGTGTCTGAATACTCTTTCTCTGATATTGATGGTAGCGGTCTGCCACAAGAAATGGCGGTTGGTATGTTACGAGCTATTTATGCCGTTCAGGTCAGATTAGAGCAAATGTGGGCTTTAGGTGCTAACTCTATTTGTATAGCCTTCTTTGTCAAATCATACCATCATTATCCGATTTTCCCGCACTTTGGATATTTGCTGACCGGTCTCTTCATGATGCTATCTGCCGTTATCTTCATGTTGATCTATCCATTCTTGCTTATTGATGCTGTTTTACAGTTTGCAATTGCTTCTTCTCTCTTACCATTGGCTATTGCTGCAACAGCCTTTAAGCCAACACGGCAATATCTGAACCTGATGAAGATTCTCAGTATCTTTATCAATGCGATGTTTATCTTCATCTTCCTAACAATTGTTATGTTTGTCTTGCTGTCAGGTATTGATGAAGCCGTTCGTCCTCATATTGAAAAAGCCTACAGCGATTCAAGTGCTAATAACCTGTTTGATATAAGAGAGATTGGATGGTACACACAAACCTTTATTAAGATAATATTCTTTGTCTTCTTAGGAAAAGCGGTATTAGATGATATTCCAAGTTTTGCAGAAAAATTCGGCGGAGCTTTCTCCTATGGTAGTAGCTTTGATAAACCGGATATGGGTATCGGACGTAAAGTCGGCGGCACAGCTGTCGGTGCAGCAACTAACGTTGCAAAAACCGTTGGCGGAACTGCTTGGAAAGCTACTAAAGGTGTTGGAAGAGGTGCTAAATCCTTTGTCGGAGCAGCAGCAAAAGAAGGACGCAGAACTTATCTGATTAATAAGACACGTCGTAAAGCATCTGCTTTAGCTGTAGGAGCGGCTGCCGGAACAGCTACTGCCGCAGGAGCTGCTTGGGTATCCGGAAGAACATGGTATGGTCGTAAAGTTCAACGCCGTGTTGTAACGGATGAAAAGGGTAACACAGTTTTAGAGACAAGAAAACGTTCTCTGATAGGTAATCGTCGCATCATTAATCAAGATGATGGCAATATGGCTATCACTAAGAAAATGAATAAAGACGGTTCTATTACAGAAACTTATAACATCAAGACTCCTTATGGCAAAAACTTGATTAATGCTGACGGAACTAAAAATAAAGATGCTATTGAATACTTAAAACAAAGTTCTGGATTATCTAAAGATGCACTTAATAAAGTTTTGCTCAACCAAATGATGAAAGAACGTCTATCCGGTGTTAAACGCGGTATGGGTAAAGAATTTCTCAAAGACAACAGCTTTATGAGTGAAGAAATATACTCTTCTGTCGACGATAAAGGACGTGAAGTTTTTGAAGTTAGAAGAGTCGGTAAAGATGGTTATGTCAACGTCTTTAAAATGACTAAAGGTGAGACCCGTGATTTAATTGAGTATGAACGCATAGATAAAAAAGGAAATGCAAAGAAATGGGCATCTGATGGCGTCATTCAAATGAAAATGGGTTATAAGTACGAGGTTGACGGAAACGGAAGACCTGTCTTAAATGACGATGGTACCTTTAAGAGAAAAGCCGGCGAAAATGATTTTTGTGAATTTTCAAATTCTAAAGCTTATAAAGGTGTCAAAATCTTCGATAAAGACGGGCGACGTGCTGTCGGCATGGAAAATGTGGAACTGATGTTTAGTGATGTGGATTTACAAAGCTATCAGCATCAGATGAAGCAATATGGTGATGTCCTGAAACACCATGCTTTCGGAAAGTAAGTTCTTAGTCAAGGAAAAGCTGCCTTAATCGGCAGCTTTTTTTATGCAGGAATGTTAATTAAAAATTTTATAAAACTAATTTGCTATGATAGCCACAGACTAAAGCCTTCGACATAACTCGAAGATCACTTGAATTTTGTTCTTTGAGTGAAATAGGAATGTCTCTATATATCATATGGATCGCGGGACAATATTCTGTATTTTTCTGTTTTATTCTTATAAAATGGAAGATATTTATATATTTACTATGACATACTTTTATTTGGATAGTCTTACAATAAACGTTTCCCAGATATAAAATAAAAATCCCTCATCTGTATCTTTAGATGAGGGATGAATAAAATCAAAATATTTAGTATCTAGCGAGAAAATCTTTGATGCAAAATATTTAATAATTGAGGAATTGGAAGATTTCCGTTTTGATCTAAAATTTGATTTAATGGAACACAGAAATTATTCTTAATATAATCCTCTGCTTGAGCACTTTCTAATTTTTGCAAAGCATTATATTTACGGATAGTTACGGACGGAGACAATCCTCTAGGATTTCCTGCTTCATCTGTATTTTCATAAAAATTATAAGTTGTAACAACAGGTTTATTATTTTCAACGGTAATGAAGCTATAGCCATAATTTCCTTGAATATTATAGTAGTTTGATAACAGAGCATTTGAATTTAAAGCATTCACTAATAAAGGAGTATATTTATAACAATCATCTGGAGCAACCATATCATACATTGAAGCATACGACAGTGCAGCTTTAATTGCATCAGCATCGTCTGCAAAAGACTTATTGCTCTGGATTTCCTGTTTCAAAATATTCACAATCAATTGCTGCTTTGGATTTATATTTGATTGTACATCGTCGTTTAGCGTCTGAGCTGTAACACTATTAAAGGATGCCGTTGCCGCAACAACTAAACTAACAATCAAAAAAATTTTGTATGCTTTCATAATGCCTCCAATTAATTATTAATTCTGCAGAAATTCTACCTTATATTTATAAAAGTAACGTTAACTTTTTCAATAGACTATACCATAAATTTATTCTTTTGTATAGCCTTAACAAGGATTATGTCTCTGATTATTTCTTAGCTGCATTGTATAAATTATGTAAATCAATATATAAGTTATTCAACATGGTTAATCTGCATTGACTTAAAGCACGACTATGTCCTCTGATATTTGTATCCATTTCGCAAAAAGCTTCTCCATATTTTTTACGCATTTGGATACTTTCTGACAATGTAATGTTATGCATCGAATTGTATTCTTTAAACTTCGGTAGCGCCAAAAGTGCTTGTCCTAATTTATCAATTTCCTTTGCTAATTCCTCACACTCTTTAAGACGGCAATTTTCCATCTGACGATCTGCATCTTCTGAATCCCATGATATTTTTTCCAAACAAGTTGTATACTCTTTTGAATAATCCCCATAATTAAGATTTTGGGCCTGAGCAAAACCTGAACTAAGTAAAGCAATAGCAAAAATAGCGAATTTATACATTTTCTACTCCTTAATATCTGATATGCTTAGACCGTACAAACTTTGCAAATCACGATAATATTGCATATACCCCAGCATATAACATTTTGCAGAATGGAAATTCGTGCTATATCCGTCACCTCTATGAGCAAGAATATAGTAATCACAATAACTCTTTATATATTCGGAAATAAAACCGTTCAGAGATGTGATTGTTACACTGTCAGCTATTGCAATCGGTTGTAAAGCGTTTTCAAGTGTCTTAATTTCTTTTTTAACGACCTCAGTTTCTTTTTTATAACATTCGGTCAGGCCTGCATCTGTTGCGTTTTTCTTAAGACACAAGCCGAATTCTGCCTCATTTGGAACGGCTAAAGCTGAAAAGCTCAAAAAAACGCCTAAAATTGCCAACAAACTGATTTTTTTCAACATCTTTTCCCCTTTCAGGTTATTTCATAAAAGATTTTAAAATGAACACACCGTTTGTCAATTATTATCTTTTATATATCTTAATATTTAATTATAAAAAATATTCTTTCAAATATCTCGGCAAATCAGCAACGGCGACACGATGTTGTTCCATTGTATCTCTGTCACGAATTGTAACGGTTTCCGGCTGTTGTTCTATGGTTTCAAAATCGACCGTTACACACAATGGGGTACCAACCTCATCATGACGACGGTAAGCTTTACCGATATTACCGGTATTTTCTAAGGCGACACGACCAATTCCCAACTTCAACAGATTGTTTTTGATTTCATGACATTTAGCCATAATCTGTTCATTGTTTTTCTTTAGTGGAATAACAGCAACCTTAATCGGTGCCAGATGTTTTTTGAGTTTCAAAACAATACGGCTGTTACCCTCGCCTAAATCTTCTTCCGTATAGGCTTCAGTCAAAACAGCTAATACACCGCGATCAACACCCATTGACGGCTCAACGACAAACGGAATAATCCATTTATTATTGTCATCCATAATTGCTAATTTTGTTGTTGAATCTTTGTTTTCGTGGCAATGAGCTTCTAATTGGAACTCTTCTTGATTTTTGGTATGGTTACCCAAGTCATAGTCACGGCGATTAGCAATACCTTCCAACTCTTCCATACCGTGCGGAAATTGATATTCAATATCATAGCAAGCTTTTGCATAGTGGGCCAAATCAGCATCCGGTGTTTTATAAATATTGATATGCTCACGCGGCAAACCTTGTTCTTCCCACCATTGAACACGTGCTTCTTTCCAATGTTCATGCCATTTTTCATCTTCTCCGGGGTTAACAAAGAACTCTAACTCTGCCTGTTCAAACTCACGAACACGGAAGATAAAGTTTCTCGGGGTAATTTCGTTGCGGAAAGATTTTCCGATTTGAGCAATACCGAACGGTAATTTACGTGACGTAGAATCGACAACATTTTTGAATTGCGTAAAAATAGCTTGTGCGGTTTCAGGGCGCAAATAGGCTAGATTTTCATCACTTTCAACCGGACCAACCTGTGTTTTGAACATCAGGTTAAACGGACGTGGTTCAGTCAAATCGGTTGACCCGCAATTCGGGCATTTTCCATCTTTAATATGATCAGCACGAAAACGACCTTTACATTTACGGCAATCGGTCATCGGATCAGAAAACGTATCTTCGTGGCCGGAATATTTCAAAACTTTACGATTAGTCAAAATAGCAGCATCCAAACCTTCAACATCATCACGCTCGTAAACCATTGAGCGCCACCAAGCTGCTTTTAAGTTATTTTTAAGTTCAACGCCTAACGGACCATAATCATAAACACCTTGCATTCCCCCGTAAATATCTGCATTTTGAAATATAAAACCGCGGCGTTTGCAGAGAGAAACCAATTGATCCATTGTCGTTGCAACCATTTTTCTTGTCCTTTTAATTATTCTTTATTGATTAAATTTTAACTTATTTTCTTCTATAATATTTATTATTAAAAAGCAAGCGGAGATACGTATTATGGCAAAAAATTCGACTAAGGTTGCTTTGATCTATGACTTTGATGAAACTTTAAGCGTGGATTACATGCAGTCTTTCGGACTTATTCAATCTTTAGGAATGAAACCGGACACCTTTTGGAAAAAAGCGAATCTTTGGTCTGCCAATAATAATGCCGATCAAATTACCGGTACTATGTATTATTTTATGAAAATGGCAAAAGAAAAAAGTGTTTCTATTTCTCGAAAAATGCTTCAAAAATTCGGAAAGAACATTGAGTATTATGAGGGAGTTCTAACTTGGTTTGAACGAATTAACAATTATGGTCACGCTTTAGGATTAGATATTGAGCACTACATTATATCTTCCGGCTATGAAGAGATTGTCGAAGGAACAGCTATTCGTAAGTATTTTAAAGATGTTTTTGCTTGTTCTTATGCTTATGGAGAAGATGGAGAACCTGTTTGGCCGGCTCGCGTTGTTAACTATAGTATCAAAACGCAATTTCTTTCTAAAATCAACAAAGGTTTAGGAAAAAATGACGATATTGCCGTTAATGAATATACCCCCGATGAAGAACGACGTATTCCCTTTAAGCAAATGATTTATTTTGGAGACGGAATGACGGATATTCCATCCATGAAACTTACGAAAACTCGTGGCGGCAATGCGATTGCTGTCTATCCGCCTCATAGCCGCGCTAAAAGGAAAGCCATGAAGCTTTTAATTGATAATCGCGTTAATTTTGCCCTGCCCGCCGATTACAGTGAAAATAAAGAGATTGATATTGTCGTCAAAACTATTCTTGATAAAATTGCAACAGAGCGGGATTTGGATATTCTCAAAGCAAAAGAAGAAAAGAAAAAGCATCTTCAGGTTTCCGCAAACTATAAACGGCAAAAAGCTAAAAAAAGCGTATAATACATGATTTTGTTCGGCTACTTCTTTACTGTTATCAATTATATTTGTTATTGCATCAGTCGCTTTGTTAAAACCAAGCAAATGATGTTATTTCTTGATTTAGTTGCAAAAATTTTCACCATTGCTGGTCTTTATTGTTTAGGTTCTTTAAGCGGGGCGTATTCTTTTATCATCACCTTTTTCCTGCTGATTGTTGCGAATATCAAGGAAAAATATAACCAACGATGGATGCCTGTTTATTTGTTATTTCAGGCATTGTATATTGTTGTCGTTTTATTTATGGCTTTTGAGGGGGTATCCTCTATTTTGGTTTTCATCAATGCCAGCCTTAACCTGTTATGTGTCTGGTGGCTTTCTCCGCAAAAAATGAGGTTTCTCGGCGGGATAAACAGTATTTTTTATTTAGCTTATCAGATTTGTATCAAAAATTGGGCAGGCTTAATCGAAATTGCTGTTATCTATTGTAATTTTGCGGCATACATAAAATATAAAAAAACAACACAAGCTGAAAAATAATTGTTGCAAAATAAAAAGTTTTAGGCTAAATATACCTCTGTTGACTGATTGGGGTGTCGCCAAGTGGTAAGGCATCGGCTTTTGGTGCCGACATTCGTAGGTTCGAATCCTGCCACCCCAGCCAACAAAAGAAACCGCCTTTTATGGCGGTTTTTTTGTTGGGTTGTGTGTCGAGGAAAGGACCTACCTGGTTCGACTAGCAAGA
>CAMOQT010000038.1 GCA_946623145.1 uncultured Azospirillum sp. | reverse complement strand
AAGAAACTTTTTTAGCGTAGTGTACAAAAAATAGTACATAAGCTAAAAAAGTTTCAAGTAGTAAACCATTATACAAGTTTTATTTGAGTTGCATTTTGTAGAGCGACGCATAAGCCCCATCCTCTTTTTTCAAGAGCTCCTCATGCGTTCCTTCTTCCACAACCTCACCGTAATTAATAACGACAATTTTATTAGCATTACGAACCGTTGATAAGCGGTGAGCAATAACAAAAACCGTACGATTATTCATTAAGTTATCAATCGCTTGCTGAACAATTGCTTCAGATTTATTATCTAAGGCCGAAGTTGCTTCATCTAAAATAACAATTGGGGCATTTTTCAAGAAAGCACGAGCAATTGCAATACGTTGCTTTTGACCACCGGAAAGCAAAACACCACGTTCGCCGATTTCTGTGTCCAAACCTTTTTCCAGCGTATTAATAAACTCCTCTAAACAAGCTGACTTAACAGCTTGATTAATTTCTTCTTCCGTCGCTGTTGGTTTACCTAATAAGATATTGTCGCGAATAGTTCCGCTAAATAAGAAATTATCTTGGAAAACCATAGCAATATGACTGCGTAAAGAATCCAACTTAAAGTGGCGAATATCTTCACCATCAATCAAGATAGAACCACCTTGAATATCATAAAAACGAGGTAACAAGCTGACAATTGTTGACTTACCACCACCGGAATTACCGACAAAAGCGACTGTTTGACCAACTTTTGCCTGTAAGTTGATATGTTTAAGAATAGGTTTGCCTTTAGTATATTCAAAACAAACATCCTTAAATACAATATCATGTTTAATTTTATCGAGAGATTTAGACTTTTTCGTATCACGAATAGTTGGTTCAGATTCAAGAATTCCGAATACACGCTCCATCGCGAGTAACGAAGCTTGAACTGCCGTAAAATTATTACCAATACTTTTAATCGGATTATAAAGCATAATTAATGCCGTAATAAATGAAACAAACGCACCTGGTGTAATCTGTTTCGTGACGATCAAATAGCTACCAAGCCAAATAATAACAGCAATACCTATAGAAACAACAAAATGCATCAAAGGTGACATAATGCCGGTACGTTGAACCATTTTAATACCAAGCTTAAACAAATCATTAAGCGTATTTTTAAATTTATTATATTGGTGCTCATATAAATTATAAGAGGTAACAATTCGATTACCGGAATACGTCTCATTATAATGTGTCATTACAGCTGAACCTGAAAAGATGGTTTTATCAACCAATGACTTAATACGACGACGAACCGTTGTTAGCGGGAACAAAGCACCCAATAAAACAATAATTGCAACGATTGCTAACTGCCATGAATTATAAATTAAAACACCGATTAATGATAAAGAAGAAAACAATCTGGTTGTAAATAATTTGATATTTACCAATAAACCGTTACACGCTAAATCGACATCCGCGTTATAACGAAACATAACTTCACCGGAAGAGGTATTATCAAAGAAACTGGCCTCTTTCCGCATTAGTTTTTTAAATAAATCCAATTTAACATCATTTGATAATTTACGTCCGAACCACGTATTCAAATATGTTGCCCCGTAATTAAGAACACTTTGGACGCAGCTGAAAACCACAATTAAAACCGGAATATAATTTGTTGAAGCTGTATTTTGCTCAACCATAACAATATCCATATACGGACGAAGAGCCCATGCGATAACGGCATCCATAGCTCCAATCGGAATAGTGATTAGAACGGACATCATCCCTCGAAACCAATAAGGTTTCACATAAGGCATAATCTTTAAGTAGTTACTAATAGTATAAGTAGATTTAATTTTGGTAGTTAATTTTTTAAACATAACAGTCTCATCATAATATCAAATATGGCTAAGACTTTATACATATTCTATCGATTTGGCAAGTAATATTATTTTTTTGTTTCTAAAATACTGGATTTTTACAAAAAAACAACGTATAGTACACTCCAATAAAATATAAAAAAAGAGGAAATTGATGAGAATATTGGTCGGATTAAGCGGCGGTGTCGATTCTGCAGTAACAGCTTATTTATTAAAAAAAGCCGGACATGAGGTTATTGGCGCAACCATGTCTATTTGGGATAAAAACCAGATTTATAAATCCCTTGGAAAAGACGCTTGTTTCAGTCCTCATGAAGAAAAAGACATTGAACAGGCACACCAAATTTGCCAATATTTAGATATTCCTTATCATGTCTTTGACTGTACCGAACAATATAAAAAAGTTGTGCTCCAAAACTTCAAACAAGAATACTTAAACGGACGTACACCTAACCCATGCATTCGCTGTAATGCCATGATTAAATTTGGCGTTCTACCTGAAACAGCTCGCGAACAAGGTTTTCAATTTGATAAATTTGCAACCGGTCACTATGCCCGCTTAACGCAAGACGAGAAGACAGAACGCTGGCTTTTACGAGCAGCCATTGATAAAAGCAAAGATCAGTCTTATTTTTTATATCGGTTGTCACAAGAGCAGTTGTCAAAGATTATGATGCCTCTCGGAGACTATACCAAACAACAAATCAGAGAAATTGCTCGCGAGGCCGGAATTCCTGTGAGCGATAAACCGGATAGCCAAGATTTTTATTCAGGAGATATTAACGATATTATTCAAGCAGAGCCTAAAACCGGAAACTTTGTAACGACTGACGGCAAAATTTTGGGAACACATCAGGGAATTTGGAATTTCACAATCGGCCAACGCCGCGGATTAGGAATATCTGCAGAAAAACCTCTATACGTTATCGGTTTAAATAAAGAAAAAAATGAAGTTATTTTAGGATTTGCCGATGAATCCTTTAAGCAAGGTTTGATTGCTCATAATTTGGTATGGACATCATCAGACTTATTATCAAAACCAACTAAAATTATGGCAAAAATTCGCTCATCTCAAAAGCCTGTTCAAGCAATAGCTTGCGCAACAGATGATGAACTTAAAGTTGAATTTACAGATATGCAAAAAGCCCTAACACCGGGACAATCTGTTGTTCTTTATGACGAAAAAGAATACGTTCTCGGTGGCGGTATTATCGATAAAGTATTTTAAGATCTTTTATTCCGTAATCGATACGCTGATAACTTATGATATGCAGTTCTTATTTAAGGTAATTCAAGAGTGACATTTTTGACACACTGGAAAGAATTGAATAAGAGGCTTCAAGAGCATTTTCAGACATCAATAATTTAACGGCTGCTTCTTCTTTATCCGCATCTTTAATTTGGCTGATATTGGTTTCCAAATTTGCTGCAGCAAGTTTCTGATTTTCAATAACTTTATTTAAAATCATATAATCAGCACTGATTTTAGCCGTAATTGAGTATAAACTCGAATTTTTCTCTCTGGAAATATCTCCGGCATCACTGGTTGCACTAGCGATTAAAGCTAATGCCTCCTGAACTAAAGTTCTGGTCTTATTCGGATCAAAATCTTCACCTTTAATAGGATCTGAAGTATCAACTAAATTACCCTGAGCAATCTGACCTAAAGCTCTGAAAATTTTCTCAAAAGCAGGATCACTGGCCTTAACGTCAAAATTAATCGTTTGACTTTCAGAAATACGTTGATTATATTCCAAACTGCCACCACGATAATAAGTTTCCGCATTAATAGACCACTTGTCTCCTGTCGAAACCATTGCCGGAAATCTATCACCATCCGCTTTAACATAAAGCTCTGTTCCATCATCACTGATACCGATGACTGTTGCACTTGGCGTTAAATTATTATTGCCAAAACCATCCAGATTAATAACACTTCCCAACGGAAAAGTTTTATTAACGACGATATCGTTATCCGGTACTACAGTGACACTTGTCTCCAGAGTAGTCGTATCATCAAATGTAACCGTACGACCATCCGAAGAAATAGATTTAATAATATAAGCCTTAGCATTATTCCCAAGAGATGTATTCGAACCATTAAGAATAACAGTATCTCCGACATTTAATGAACTATATGCACCGTACTCCGTTGCTCGCATTGTATTTGAAGAACTATCAAACGTAACTTCCCCTACGTTAGAAGCATTCATAACGACAGCCGCTTCTAGGAAATCACCGCCAAGCGCTTTAATTGTCCCTTTATTTGCTACTGTCGTATCTGGAATAAGTTGAATATCCCCTGTATTGGAAGAATCAACAGCAAAATTTGATAAAACAGAAGATGTTGTTGACGGATAAACTGTATTCACACCATCATAATACTTCTGAAACTCATCTAAACTGCTGTAATCAAAGTTAACAGGTGCCACTGTTGATCCACCACCGAAAATATATTTACCGGAAACATTTGTATTTAATGCATCAGCAATCATCTGCATTGTTGAAAAAGCCAACTTCTGAACATTCTGCAAAGCTAATGATTGCTCCTTATTCATTGTATAAGCATCTCCTGTTTCAACGGCAGATTTCGCTGGTTCTTCTGTCAAAACCGTAGATGTTCCGTTAATTGTATAAAGAGGAAAAGACAACTTACCATTTTTATATACGAATTCAGGATTATTAACCTTATCTGCAATTGCTTGCATAATTTCTTCTTTAGACGACAATCCACTCAAATTAATATTAGTGGTTTCCGTATCATCCAAAGCGAAAGTATAAGTTGTACCATTAACAGTCAATGTTTTACCAACATATGTTGCCGTACTATCGCTTGTAAAGGTTAACTTTCCACCTGTTACATCCGGTGATATATTGGTTAATCCTGACCCTAATAAGTCATTTAATGAAGTACGAATATTGGCTAAGGCATCTGTGATGGTTTCTATAGCCAGATTAGAAGTACTTAAAGATATATTTGCCAACTTATTATTTTCTTGGAATGTATTATTAACTTGTAACGTTGATTCCATAGAAACAATATTATAAGCTTTCATTCCATAACCGGAATAAGTTTGATGCTTTAATCCTGAAACAGACTGATAGCTGTATTGATCAACATGAGACTTGTTCTGTTGAATGGCAGATGATAAATTCATATAATGTGCATAAGTAGGAACTCTCATTTTCTATCCTCCATTAAACGGCCTCAAACAAAATATCTATCAGCTCTCGCGTTGCACTCCAAACCTGTGCGCACGCAGCATAGCTTTGCTGATAAACGATAAGATGAGCCAACTCTTCATCACTATCAACACCACTGATTGTTGCTTGTTTATTAGCAATCGAAGAAACTAAACCCGATTGATAAGTTAAATTATTTTCTGCATTACTGGTTTGACTGGCAATACTTCCGACAAATGTTGAAGCATAATCAGCTAAAGTTGTGGTTACCTTAGCCAAAGATCCTGCTTGCCCAAAAGTATGCTCTTCAGCAAATGCCTTTGCCATATTATTAGCAACATTGTTATTACCGCTGCTAAGTTGATATTGGCCGGTATGTGTGTTAAATTCAGGAGAACCGACAGATAAAATATTCGGATTAACAAGAATATCCTCACGTACCGCAATCATTGAAGCTGTATTACAATGAGAAACTTGTAAACCGATACGGCTCAAAAATCCCGTAATCTGACCACCTGAAGCTACTTCACTGATTTCCATCTGTCCGCCGCTGGAATTCACAATTTGTAACATATAACCACTTCCGTTCGGAACCAAAGAAGCATGAATTTCATTCTGCATTACCGGATCATTGTTAATCATATCAACAATACTTTGCAATGTATCTCCGGCGCCAACCGTAAAAGATTCATTCATAGAACCTGTTCTGATATTTAATGTAACCGCCGTTCTGACACCTAAATCAACATTTTTACTCATCACATTAGATTGATAGATATACTCACTGGAGGAAGTAACAAATAAATCATTTAATCCCATAAATGATGAGAAGCCATAAAATGTTCTATCTGCAACACCATCCTGATTATTATCTAAAGTAATCTTTGCATCTGTTTGTGAACTACCTATGGTTGATGTTTCGGTATCCATAATCGAAAAATAATAACTGCTGTCACCGGTATCAACAACAACACGGCCATTTGCATCAAAACCGACATGAGCATGAGGAAGTTTCGTCTGCATCCAAGCTTCAATTTTAGAAATAGTATCCGTAATTGTTTCACCTGATGATGAAAAATGTAAATCTGCAATTAAAGAAGCTGTTGCAACTTGAATTCCATCTTCATCAAAAATAGATAAACGAACATCTCCTTTTTCTATTTTAATAACCTGTGTATCCGGACTGATAAAGCTACGAGTTCCTTGTATCGTTGTCATAGCTCCCGGAAAAGAAGTTCCTTGGTTATGAATGGCATTCAAATTTTCCATCATAATACCGGCAATTTCATCTAATTGTGACTGCAAAGATGGTAAAACAGTATCTCGGACATTAATTAAGCCTTTCAATTCTCCATCTTTAATCTGAGTAGTAATATCTACATTATCTACATATATACCGTTAATATTACCATTAGCATAAGAAATATCCGTTGCCGCACGAACAATTGCCCCATGCGTTAAAACATGAGCTTCTCTATCTAATAAAGAAACACCACCTTTAGTCTGAATAACAATTTCACCATTATCACGAGAATAATAAGTAATATCAATATATTCGCTTAATGCTTTTAACGCCTCATCTCGCTGATCTTCCAAATCAGCACAACCATCATATTTTAACGCCTGATACTTTACAATTTGATTGTTAAGATTAGCAATAGATGTTAATCGACCATTAATATCATTACAAATTGTTTCTATTTCTAAATCCGCATCACCACGCAAACTCTGAATTTCTGTAGATATTGTATTCAAACGATTAGTTAAAGTTGAAGCGTTTGAAATAAGAGAATAACGTCCGACAGAAGATGTAACATCCGTTGCCAATGTTTCTAAATTAGCTTGTAAATTAGCAACATCAGTCGCAATTGAATTTTTATTATCCGGCGTCCCAACTAAATTTTCTGCCTTACTCAAATAATCATGTGTTTTATTTAAGTTGCCATTCAAAGAATTGGCAGTCAAATAACTACGTAACAGGCTCTGATCAACCGAACGCTCAGCGTTATTTAATTTCACGCCCAAACCGGTACCTGCAACAACATTACTGATTTGTTGCGCTGTTTTACGTGTATATCCTTCCGTATCAACATTCGCCAAATTATTACTGACAAAACTAATTTGGTTCTGGGCAGCTCTCATTCCGCTTAATGCACTACTAAATCCTGATACAAACGACATAACGCACCTCCTTCTAAAGTGTTTTATTGACCGCCATAGCGCTGTTACGACTGCTCATACGAGCATACGTTCCCTGAGCGCCATAAGAGGTTGCCTGAGCTTCAACGGCCATTTTTGTCGCATCCACAATTGCTCCGACAACCGTTTTACTGGCTTCCATTCTGGTCTTTAATAATAAATCATTCTCTTTAAAGAGCGTCTCTAATTCCAAAGAATTTTTCTTTAACAATTCTTTTTCCTGCTCTGAAAGAGTTTTCAAAGCTTCCTGATGTTTGATAAAGAAAGCAACCATAGAACGATAGGCGACAGACAATTTACTTTTCTGTTCAAACAACTCTTCTACTTTCTTAACATCAAAATTCTGCAAGGCGACATTCTCTTGACGTAAAACATCACTAAAACTGACGATGACATCGTTGTAATCATCAATTTTTTTTGCAAAATCTAAATCATCCGCGTTTTCCATATCACACCTCTACTTGGTAATATATCCTTGCGTGTTCATCTCTTGCATCGCCATAATCGAACTCATAACTTGTTCGCTTACGCCAACGGTTCCGCTCTTAGCCATTAATTTTCCATACTCATCAAATAACATAGAGCGAAAAACTTTTTCTGCCGTTCCCCCTCCGAATATTCCATTCGGCTCGACACCAGCAAACATAGACTCTAAAGTTGTTGTCAGAAAGAACGCTTCAAAATCCTCAGCAGCTTTTTGAGCTTCTTTTACATCAAAATCTTTACCGGCGCCAAGCTTAGTATTAGCTTGCGAATGTAAGCTGTATTGAACTTGTGCCGTATCGGCTATGTTTCCGATAATACTCATCTTAAATAACCTCAATATCTGCCTGTAAAGCACCACTTGCTTTAATTGCTTGAAGGATACTGATCAAATCTCTTGGCGTTACACCCAAAGCATTCAAACCATCAACCAATTCCTGCAAATTGACACCGGTATCCAAAACACTCAAACGGCTGTCTGTATCTTCATTAATATCTATTAATGATGTTGCTCCGAAGACAGTTTCTCCATTATTAAATGGTAATGGTTGAGAAACAAAAGGAACCTCCGTAATTTTGATTGTCAAATTACCTTGAGCAATAGCCAATTTATTAATCTTAACATCTTTACCGATAACAATGATTCCTGAACTTTCATCAATAACAACCCGAGCTGTTTGATCTGGTTGAACTTGAAGTTGCTCAATATTTGTCATTAAACCGACCAAATTTTCTTTGTACTGAGAAGGAACTTTAACCTCAACTGTTGCAGAATCAATTGCTTTAGCACTCATCTCACCCAACATGGCGTTAATCGCATCAGAAACACGTCGAGCTGTCGTAAAATCCGGATTTCGCAAGGCTATGGTAATTTTTTCCATACTATCAAAATCAAAATCAATCTCATTTTCAATGATAGCCCCATTTGCTATTCTTCCGGAAGTAGGAACACCTTTGCTGACAGAAGTACCCCCGGCTGAAGTTGAAATACTTGAAGTTGCAATCTGCCCTTGAGCAACAGCATAAACTTCACCATTTGCACCAACCAAAGGTGTTGCAACCAAAGTTCCACCTTGTAAATTTTTAGCATCGCCCATAGCACTGACTACAACATCTATACGTGTTCCCTGGCGAGCAAAAGGTGGTAAACTGGCTGTAACCATTACTGCCGCAATATTTTTAGATTTTAATTGACCGTCGCGAGCATTTACCCCGATATTATCCAGCATAGAAATAATGCTTTCTCTTGCAAAATTAATAGATTTTATATTATCTCCGGTACCATTCAAGCCGACAACCAGCCCATAACCGATTAATTGGTTTTCTCTGACGCCCTCAAAATCAGCAATATCTTTAATACGTGAACTAGCAAAAGCTCTTGTACTCCAAGACATCAAAAGGGATAAGACCAAAATGGCAACTATATTTCTTTTCAAACTAAGCATCTCATTGCACCTGCATTATTTACATAAAAACTTATATGTACATATGCAAATATCGTGCCAGTTTTTATCGTAAAAATATTTAACAATAAAAAACTATTGAGATAACAAAAACAGACTTTTATATATAAGATGAAACAAATATCGCAAGGACAACAAAAATAATGCCAGAACAATATTCAACACCGGAAATGCACCAAAAATTAACACATCTTAAAGCCGGTATTTTATTTATGAATATCGCCTTCAAACGAATACGTGCAACTCTTGAATTAATTGAAAAAAAATTAGATTGTATTGACTATATTATTTGGATTGCACCGGCAAATTTTTTAAACACCCTAATTTATACAAATGAAATTAAAAAAAATAGTCAAACTTTTCGCCATCGCATTAAATATTACGCCATAGAAACCATTTCCGTTTCTGATTGCAAATTTCTTGAACTCTATAACTTAATAAGAAACCATAAAACCTTTTGTGTTATCGATGAAAGTTTGACAATTAAAAATACAGAATCAGGACGCACTAAAAGGTTATTGCTTTTAAGCCGCTTTTTTACTTATAAACTCATTTTAAGCGGTACCTTTGTTACCCAAGGATTAATTGATTTATACTCCCAACTTGAATTCTTAGATAATAAAATTTTAAGGATGAATGAAAAACAATTCAGTAATATTTTTATGCCGCAAAGCTATGACAGCTACTTAATTACCAAACATTGGTCTCGACCACAAGATGAAAGCAAATTATTATCCATGATGAAACCTTATATTCTTGGCTATGACATCAATGACAAATATATTATTAATCACCACAATTATTACTTTACATTAACCCCACAAGAAATTCTGAGCTATAAAGAAGAAAAACAATTATACTTACAAAAAAAACCCCGTATTGTTTTTATGGATATTGCTCAAAACTTTCAAAAAATTTACACTATTTCTAAAAATAAATTACACGGCCTAAAAAAAGTCCTTTCCGAAATATATGAGCGCAAAGAAAAAGTTATTATTTATCTCAAATTCTTAGATGAAATAAACTTTATTGAAGAAACAAAAATCCTTAAAGATATCCCTTATGCAGAATTAAGCGGTAGAACAAATAAAAAACGAGCCATAAAAGCCTTTGAAAGAAACACCGATATACTTTTTTGCACATATGGTGTTGAAAAGTTTGGTTTAGATATGCAAATTTGTAATAATATAATATACTACTCACAAACTTTTGATTACCGTTGCAAAGTTCAAAGTTTGGATTCTGTTGTATTCAAAGGTTTTCCGTCATATATCAATATATATGATTTTTGGCTTGATACAAATCTTGAGGCCCTTATTAAGGAAAGTTTAGAACACAAAAGAAATCTGCTAACAAATGTTTACAAAAAAATAACTAAATTTGAGGCTTTGCAATTGTGAAAAAATATTTGGATATAAATGTCTATGATGCGACTCAACAACGACTAAAATATATTTTTGAAAATTTCGATAATATATACGTCTCCTTTTCCGGAGGTAAGGATAGTGGATTGTTGCTTAATCTGATCCTTGATTATAAACGCCGTCATCACATTGAAAAAAAAATCGGTGTTTTTCATCAAGATTTTGAAGCACAATACCAAGCTACAACCGATTTTGTTGAAAAAATGTTTATAGAAAATCTAGACGATATTGAGCCTTATTGGGTCTGTATTCCACAAGGATCAAGATGCGCTGTTAGTAATTTTCAAATGTATTGGTTTCCATGGGACGATCTTAAAGAATCCGAATGGGTCAGACCTATGCCTCAATTCCCTTTCATCATAAACTTAAAAAATCATCACTTTGATTTTTATAAATATAAAATGGCACAAGAAGATTTTTACCTGGAATTTGGCAAATGGTACGCCCGAACCCATAAAGGTAATACCATCTGCCTTCTCGGAATTCGAGCCGATGAATCCCTTAACCGTTTCCGCGCTTATGCCTCTCCTTATAAAACGACCTTTGGTAAAGGAAAATGGACAAGCAAACGCGGCAAAAATTTTTATCATGGCTATCCATTATATGACTGGGCAACAAAAGATGTATGGATTGCAAACGGTAAATTCGAATTTGAATATAATAAGATCTACGACTTATTTTATAAAGCAGGATTATCCATTCACCAAATGCGTGTTGCCAGCCCTTATCACGAAAGCGCTAAAGAAAGCTTAAATTTATATCGCGTTCTTGACCCTAAAACTTGGATAAAAGTTGTTGCACGAGTACAAGGAGCAAATTTCGGAGCTATTTACGGAAACACCAAACTTTTGGGAAATAAACGCTTTGAACTTCCCCCCGGACACACTTGGCGATCTTATGTTAAATTCTTATTAGCTACTCTCCCTGATGAAATTCGTGAAAATTATATAGCTAAATTTAAAACCTCCATTCGCTTCTGGTGGAAGCATGGAGGGGTTGTCAATGAAGAAGCTATCAAAGAATTGGAGGCTTGTAATTACAACATTCGGAATAATGGAAAAAGCCCTTATCGTTCAGCAAAAAACAGGGTTATCTTTTTAGGAACTCCGGATGATACTGATGATATAAAATCAACAATTGATATCCCTTCATGGAAACGTATGGCTATTTGCATTTTAAAAAATGATCACTTATGCAAATACATGGGATTTGCTCAAACAAAAAAACAAACTGAAAGAGAACGTATATTACTCGAAAAATATAAAAACTTATAAGGATATCTCTGATGAATACTAACGATTTTTTAAGTCCTGTTTATGGCGTTAAAGCCGTTCCAATTGAAAAAATTAAAGCAAACGAATATAATCCAAATCGCGTTGCTCCGCCTGAATTAAAATTATTGGAATTATCTATCTGGGAAGATGGATACACACAACCTATCGTTTGCTATTATGATAACGATAATGATGAATATATCATCGTTGACGGTTTTCACCGTTATACAATAATGCAAACCAGTCAACGTATTTATAACCGTGAAAAAGGAATGTTACCAGTCGTCACCATTAATAAAGCTCTTGGAGAACGTATGGCATCAACGATACGACACAACCGAGCTCGCGGTAGTCATAATGTTGATTTAATGAGCAACATTGTCGCTGAATTGGTAGAAATGGGTAAAAGTGATGCATGGATCTGCAAAAATATTGGTATGTCAGCCGATGAAGTTTTGCGCTTAAAACAAATTACCGGCTTAGCTTCTCTCTTTAAAGATGAAGAATTCTCCCGTAGTTGGGAAGTCTGAGAGAAAAAAATTCAAAATTAACTTGCAATTCAATAATTCTAATCTAAAATAGCCCCTGTAAACAGAGATGTTTACAGGGGCTTAACAACTCCTTCAGTTAAAATAACTCCTTCGTAAGAGGGAGATGACGGAATATATTGAATACGTCGTGCTGTTGACTGAACAGTTTCTAACTCCCTCGCCTTT
>CAMOQT010000037.1 GCA_946623145.1 uncultured Azospirillum sp. | reverse complement strand
TGGGCGGTTTTTTTATTAAAATCATGAAACCGTTGGATTTGAAACCATGAGAAATGGGTTCGACAAGGAGGAACAGGCGAGACGGAAGTATCGCCGCTCTTGTGACGACGAAGAGGCAAGCGTAGCGTGCCAATCTTAGTCGGGCTCACCAATATCAGAAAAGGTTGCATTATCGCAACCTTTTCTTTTTATGTGCTTAAAATATATAGCATATCAAAAATTAATGGTAAAGCTTATCTTTGCATGCCTGCTCGCTCATTCCTGCAGCCATACATCCCTGAATAAATTGATTATCACAATCTTTATCTACAAAAACATAAGATGATATTCCAGCTATAATACCTATAATGACACTAGAGCATAAGAAAAGCATAGTATATGCCATATATTTACAAAGTCTTTTTAATATATTTTTGTATGAGTTCATTACAATCTCCGTTTGGATATTTACTGCCTAGTAATCGTCCGATAAGGTTAGCATAATTATCTCCTTGGCTTGTGTCAATAGTATTTGATCCTGTTCTTACATCATTCCATTCTCTCAAATCTGAAGCCAACTTTGCAATATCTGCACCGCCTTGTCCATATTGTGATGCATTACAATTCATCATCGCATGTTTATACTTATCACTTACCTTCATTTTACTCATTTCAGGAAAATTTTTTATTAAATTCATACCACCTTGTATTGCTGATATTCCATAATCAAGCATATTTTGTTCTTGAGGTTGGTAATTTCCTTCATTTCTAACGACATTATCATAAACTTGCTTACCTTCCGTCGCTGTTTCCCAATATTGGGGGTGTACCGGTTGTTGTGTCACCGGTGTCACCACCGGCATTGTGGTTGGGTTATTTTGCATATTTTCAATATTCGCAGAAATATTGGAGTTGCCAAAGCCATAGTTATTATTCGCATTATTTTCCCAAAAGTTGGTAGTATATTGCGGATAGTTTGACGTGATACCTTGAGCGTTATATTGCTTCATCAGCTCTTGTTCTCTTTTGTTGCGTGCAAATTGATACTCAAGTTCATCACGTAGACTAAAGTTGTTATGATTGACACCGTAAGTGTCAATGCCCCCTGTTCCTGTTTGATACCCAAACGGTGAGGTGTTTTTCGGATACATATCCATTGTTTTTCTCCTTATTATAGTTGTTGCAAAATTTTGCATTTTTACTTTAACAAAGAGCAAAACCCCTGTCTATCCGGCATAGAGTGCAAGAATCCCCTGTTGCTTTCTATGGGTGATTTTTTCTAAATTCTCGATTATTTTCTTCAGCTAATTTTATCAATTTATGGTATTGATTGCTTGGTTTATACGGAATTACCACTTCATTTGGAACTTTCTCTAAAAAACACTTAACAAAACTATTTGCAGTCAATTTCTTTCCTAATTTCTGATATTCTATAAATTTTTGCTGTTGTAAATTCTTGAAATATTCTCTAAACGGGGCATATTTTTTATCGCGAGCTTGTCCTCTTTTGAAAGCTTTGTGCTTGCGATCGCAAGTTATTATTGCATTTAATGTGTCGTTTCTTATATCATTCCATTCTTGTCTTGCTTCTTGGAGTGTTTCTTTTATTAATGAAACTATTTTATCTTGTAACGCTCTGTTCTGTTGCAATTCAGGTGTTACACGAAATAAATTCGCCAACTTGCGTTCGGATTTATAAGGAATAAATTCTTCTTCCTCGGACATATTGTTTTCCTTAAAAAATTTATGTCTTTTTTTATATATAGGTTTATTTTAAGGCTAACGCAAGTTTTCAAGAGAATTTTGATTTATTTTAGCTGATTTAACCTTGTGATTTTCTGCTGAAGATAACTTTATGCCGCACGATAACTCTTGATTAATTGGACTTGTTCTTTTAATGCCAACACTTCAGAACGATGGCTCAAGAAAAAGTTGATATTGATGACCGAATTTCGGGCGAGTTCATGAGAGTCTAGCTCACCATTTACAAAAAAGCCGTCCTTTGTGGGCGGCTTTTTTTTATTCAATTTGATACTATATATATCTATCATTCATTTCACATCGGATTTAATTTATGTTACATTGGACATATTTAATTATTGCCTCTTTTTTTGAGGTTGGTTGGCCATTCGGATTAAAAATGGCAGCAGTCTCCGAGGCTAAAATTTCTTGGATTATCTTTTCCGTTATCACCATGACGTTAAGCGGTATTTTTTTATTTTTAGCTCAAAAAGGTATTTCCATCGGCACGGCGTATGCTGTCTGGAGCGGTATTGGAGCTTCTTGCACTTTTATTATCGGAATTCTGGTGTTTAATGATGTTTTTAATTTGTTTCGTATATTGGGTATTGTATTTATTGTTTCCGGCGTTATAATGCTGAAATTAGGACATTAAACGAATTGATTGACTATAATAATATGACTACTGAAGAAAAACCTGATTATTTAGGGCACCGAAAACGTTTACGTGAACGTTTTATCCTCGGTGAAGGCAAAGATATGCCGGATTACGAGCTTTTGGAACTTTTATTAATGATTGCTATTCCCAGACGAGATGTTAAACCGATTGCTAAACGCCTGATTAAAAAATTTGGCAGTTTTGCAGAGGTAATTAACGCTTCTATTGAAGATTTACAACAAATTGAAGGAATAAAAGAAACTTCGGCGACTATCTTAAAAATTGTCAAAGCCGCAGCTTTACGCATGAGCTGGCAAAATTTATCCTCTTCCGATGCACCTGTTATTTCAAATTGGGATACAATGGTTGATTATTGTCGCTCATCAATGGGATATCTTGATATTGAAGAATTTCACATTATTTTTCTTAATAGCAAATTACAAGTTATCGGTGAGGAAGTTCAACAACGTGGGACAATTAATCAAGTTGCTATTCATCCGAGAGAAGTTATTAAATCTGCTATCAATAAAGGCGCAACCGCTATTATTTTAGCTCATAATCATCCTTCCGGTGATGTAACTCCTTCTAAAGCTGATTTGCATGTTACAAAACAAATTAAAGAAGCAGCTAATTTAGTTAATATTGAACTTATTGATCACCTTATTATCAGTAAAAATCTGGTTTATGGTTTTAAAGATCACGGTGCTCTTTAAAAAAGAAAGCTCAGGATTATTCCTGAGCTTCATTTTTTCCTTCCCATGCCAGTGTTTTTTTGACATAAGCTGCGCACTTTTCTAAAGAAATATGCCCATCTTCGCCTTTGAGATTTCCCTCAGCGTCAATGTAAAAAGCACGGTTTTTAGGAACTACTTCAGCAATTTGGGATAAAACATCCTCAACATTCTCCGGAGAAATTCCGCCAGAATACCCCTGCAAAATACTCTCATCATAGAACGCTGGTTCTTCCCAACTTTGAGAGAGCAAACCTTCACCATGAGACGAATCGTACAAGACATCGAAATCACGGCTTCCTTCTCGGTAGATTTGATGAATCAAATCCTTGTTTTCAGGATTGTAGGAAAAGATAAAACGAAACTCCTTTCCATACTTGTTCAATCTGGCTTCCAGTAAATCGACATCTGGAGTTTTATCCCGTCCGAGTTTAAAGTTAAGCTGCAATCTTTGGAACAAGGGTTCATCGACTACATTCCTCATCTCCAGCAGATTCTCTAACTCTTGAGGAATTTTACCTGTTGTAAATCCTTCAACCCAATCTTGATTGATGTGCAGAGCCAGATTAAGGAGCTTTCCTTCTTCTTCCTGATGCTTTTGCAAATCACAAATCCATTGATACCGAGCAGACCCCAAAGAACATTTCTTGCCAGATACTTGAATACCCCACTCTATAACAGGATATACCTCTGTCAGCGCGACCATTTCTTTAATGTCCGTGAACTCATTTGCTCCCGAGCATGTCACAAACTTTAATTTTTGCATACCTATAAAATAATTTATGATTAATAATTAATTTGAGAGTTCGAACATAGCAAATCAATAATACAAAATCAATTCTTTTTTATATGACTTCCAAAACCATTCCCAATCGTTCGCCCGATGCTTGTAATCTTCATTCCGATACAGCTTCGACAATGAATCGGGGTGTCATTTACACAAATTTTTCCCGGATATAATTCATAAAATTTACGATATTCACCTTCTGTTACATTTGGCATAACAACATTTGCTCCGGCTTTGAGCGCTTTAATGCGTCCCTGTGGATGTAAACTTTCCATTGCCGTTGTAGCCGGAATATTAATATCCGGCATCATAATACGCATTACAGCCATCGTTCTTAAAGCTAATTCTAAAGTTCCCCCCCTCTCGTTGGCTAACGGCGTATTAGGATGCGGAATAAACGGACCGATTCCCGCCATATCAATTCCGATTTTTTGCAAAAACAACAGATCCTCAGCGATTGATTCTATCGTTTGTTGTGGTAAGCCGACCATAATTCCCGAACCGAGCTCATACCCGAGATCTTTAATCATCATCAAACAATCATATCTGTGCTGCCAACTCATTTGTGGATCTAACTGATGATACAACTCTTTATTTGTTGTCTCTATCCGCATTAAATATCTATCGGCACCGGCTTCGCGAAAAGATTTATATTCCTCAAACGTTCTCTCTCCAATACTTAATGTGACGGCAACATCAAATTTTTTAATTGCCTCAATAATCCGACACATTTTATCTGCGGTATAATACATATCCTCACCGGATTGCATAACAATTGTCTTAAAACCGATATTAGCCGCTTTACCAGCGGTTTCAATTAATTCTTCTTCACTCATATGATAACGTACGACTTGTGCGTTGCCTTTACGGATACCGCAATACAAGCAATTATTACGACAGATATTTGAAAACTCTATCAGCCCGCGTAAATGAACTTCATCGCCGACATTTTCATGGCGAACTTTATCGGCTCGTTGATATAATTCTTCCGCATTTGCCTGCGTTAATAACTCGATTATTTCGACTTTCTTTAGTGACATGGTGATATCTTTTTGATTTTATCGGTTAGTTTATCAGCCTTCTCTATCCATACTTGGATAATATTTAGTAAATTTTCCGTACACTTCACCATGGTCTCCAAAGAAACAAATTCATTTAAGGAATGAAAATTCTCACCCCCGGCACCGAGATTAGGAGTCAATAATCCGCGTAAGGTCAATTCCGCACCGTCTGTTCCACCGCGGACATAAGTTTCTTTTGGCGTTAATCCGGACAGTTTAATTGCTTGTTTGGTTAACTCAATCATTTCAGGAAAAGCAGCAAACTTTTCGTTCATATTATGGTACTTTTCATTATCCTTCATTTCAATTTTGATTTGCGGATAACGACGTTCTAAATCTTCACAAATACTATGCAAGAAAGCAATTCTTTTCTGAGCACGTTGATAATTAAAATCACGCACCAGCATATCCATTTTAACCTTTTCCGGACTACCATTAATTGTCAACACATGAAAATATCCTTCTTTTTCCTTGGTTTCAGAAGGCGTTTCATCTTTCGGTAATTCATTGATGAATTGGTTAGCAATTTCCACAGCACTAATCATTTTGTGATATGCATAACCGGTATGAACCGTTACCCCTGTAATGGTAATTTGCGGATTAAACGCATTAAACGTTTCCGTATCAATATCCGTCGGCGCTGAACCGTCAACCGTATAAGCAATATCAGCACCAAATTCTTTTATATCAAAATGTTCTGTACCACGACCGACTTCCTCATCAGGCGTAAAAGCTATTTTTAATTCCGGATGTTTGATATTTGAATGATCTTTTAAGACTTGCAACATTTCTAAAATTTCAGCGACACCGGCTTTATCATCAGCCCCGAGTAAAGTTGTTCCATCCGAGGTAAGAATTGTTTGTTTTTTGAATTTTTTTAAATCTTCCGCTGCAATTTTCACGTCATTTTTAAGGTCAATATCTCCACCAACATATTTATGCTCTAAAGGACTAACAGGACCGGTTGCAACATCCGGACTGGTATCCATATGTGCGATGAAACCTATTTTTACCTTCTGTTTGCTATTTTCCGGCAATGTTCCTTGCACAATTCCGAACTTATTTAAGCTGACATTTTCCAACCCGAGTTCTTTTAATTTCTTTACTAAAACTTCAGCCAAAGCCAGCTGCTTTTTTGTACTTGGTGAAGTTTGGCTTTTGGGGTCAGAACCGGTATCATAACGAACTAATTCAAAAAATGTTTCTTTCAAACGGTCGGCATTTATCATTATTCTCTCCTTTTGCTTGATTTAATATAATTCGCTCATTTCTTATTGTCAAAGACAGATTTGTATGCTACACAAGCTCCTGAGGAGAACAAAAATGATTATCAAAAATATTTTTTGGGATGTTGACGGTGTTTTAGCAAATCTTAATTTTGCTTATTATCACTTTTTAACCCAGCATCCGAAATATGCGCCTGATTATCAAAATATGAAATGGGAAGATCTTCCCAAAGTCCTACCGATTGTCCCGAAATACGGAGCTTTAGAACTTAAAACGCATCCGACCCGCGGGGTGGAAATGGATAAAGATTTTTGCAGTGATTACTCATTCTTTAGTCATCGTCCGTTATATCCTCATGTTGTTGAAACACTCAAAGAATTGCATGATATGGGATACAAACAATTTACCATGTCGGCTACTTTTGATGTTGAAACAAAGAAGAAACTTTTAAATACTTTGCTTGCTGAAGTGACGGATTTTCTCACTATTGAGTGTGTACAGCACGGTAAATTTATGCATGATTCAGCCAAAGAAGATATGCTTAAAAGCTGTTTTGAAAAGTACGGGCTTAAAGCTGAAGAAACAGTTTTAGTTGACGACAGAATTTATAATCAATATGCTGCCATCAATGTCGGTGCACACCCTGTTCGTATGCGCTGTGAATTTACAACCGACTTGCCGGAAGATTTAAATTGGATTCCGGAAGTTAAAGACGTTGTTGATTTCAAAAACTGGCTCTTAAAAAATACGACACAAAATTAAAAATAAAGCCCTTAAATTTAAGGGCTTTATTTAACTTTTTTATTTAATCCACTTCAGAGCTTCTTGGTATTCTTCCGGTGTATTAATATCTGCCGGTGCTTCATCAACCAATTTCATATTTTTAATCAGTTTAGCACGAATATACATTCCATTTTCAAGTGCACGAAGTTGTTCTAAAGACTCTCTGGCTTCCAATACACCGACCGGTAAAGAAACCATTTTTTTCAAAGATTCTGCCTTGAAGACATAAATTCCGATATGATGATAATAATCTTTATTGACCGGTTTTTGCGGATCACGAATATATGGGGCTGCAGCACGCGTAAAGTACAAACATCTCCCCTCATCTTCTCCGTCTCTTAATCCCATACAGATTTTAACCATACTCGGATCATGAATATCGGCTTCATTTTTGAATTTCATTCCGCAAGTAGCAATATCACACCCTGTTCTCTCGACCATTTCAATCAAATCAAGATTGACTTTCGGATCAACATTTAAGCCATCGCCTTGGAAATCGACAACAATATCGTATTTACTTCCGTCCGGATCTAACTCTTTTAAGGCAACAGCAATTCTATCTGTTCCACTCGGTAAAGACGGATCTGTCAAAATAGCTTTGGCACCAAATTTTTCAGCGGCATCAACAATTTCTTTATCGCCGGCAGCAATCACAACATCACCTTGAATAGCCGCTTTGACATTTTCATAAACACGCTGAATTAACGGTTTACCATTAATATCAAGTAAAGGCTTATTTGGCAAACGAGAAGACGCCATACGCGCCGGAATCATGGTAATGACTTTTGACATAATATTCTCCTACAAATTATTATCTTTGAAATAATTGATTTTCATAGCGCTTTTAACTTCATCTAAAGTCTGAGCAGCAACAGCCTCGGCCTTCTCCGTTCCTTCGCGCAAGATCTGATAAATATAGCCTAAGTCTTTTGCTAACTCTTCACGACGTTCGCGAATCGGTTTTAATTCGGCCTGCATAATTTCATTTAAAAACTTTTTAACCTTACCGTCACCCAAACCGCCACGCGTATAATGTGCTTTCAGTTCATCAAGGTTTGCGTATTCAGGTAAAAAAGCAGCAAAATGTTCATCTTTGCAAAAAGCATCCAAATAAGTAAAGACGGTATTATTCTCGAGATGTCCGGGATCTTCTACATGTAAATGCAACGGATCAGTAAACATACTTTGAACTTTTTTCTTAATATCATTTGAACTGTCGGCTAAATAAATACAATTACCAAGAGATTTACTCATTTTTGCGGCACCATCGAGACCTGGGAGACGCATACATTGCTTATTATCCGGCAAAACGGCTTCCGGCTCAACCAAAACCGGCGCATAAATTTGATTAAATGAGCGAACGATCTCACGTGCCTGTTCCAACATTGGGAGTTGATCTTCTCCGACAGGAACAATATTGGCCTTAAAAGCAGTAATATCTGCGGTTTGACTGATCGGATAAGTAAAAAATCCGACAGGAATACTGCTCTTAAAACCACGCATTTGAATTTCAGATTTAACGGTCGGATTACGTTGTAAACGAGAAACAGTTACCAAGTTCATATAATAAAAACTTAATTCGCATAATTCCGGAATTTGTGATTGAATGAAAATAGTCGACTTTTTCGGGTCAATGCCACAAGCTAAATAATCAAGCGCCACTTCCGTAATGTTTTTGCGAACTTTATCGGGATTATCTGCATTATCTGTTAAAGCTTGAGCGTCAGCCATAAAAACGTAAATATCTTTGTATTTACCGCTGTTTTGCATTTCGACACGACGACGCAAAGAGCCGACATAATGCCCGATATGTAATCTACCGGTCGGGCGATCCCCGGTCAGGACAACATCCATTTTTATTCTCCATCAATTTATTATTTGAGCGTTATCATAAACACATCTGTCCGCTTTGACAATAAAAAAAAACGCTGACTGCATAAAGCAATCAGCGTTTTTTTGTTGGGCACTTCAGACGGCGGTCAGGCGATCATAGATACTCTGATCAACAATCTTATCTGGGGCATTCTTATAAAAGAATGTTGCCAAGGCGATCATATCGCTTTCCCAGAACCAAGGAACTGGATTTCCGGAGGTCTGACGCTGTTCGCAATAGCAATGCACTTGCATCAGCCAGTCTATAAGTTCTGAACGACGATTAAACATGGGCGCCAATTTGCGGAGCGACTCACCTCCTGTTACAATGACAACTTTGACATTTTGGAAGAGTTCAGCTAGTCTCACGCGCTTGATAACCTCTCCATTATGACGAAATTGCACATCAAGGTGGTTGCCACAGCGGACTGATTCGTACTGAGGCACATAGCTTTCTCCCGTGGTCTGGCTTTTGATACCGTTTCCTTCCATGGCTGCAAAGCTATCATACCCAGGGATTTTGGCCTCTTCGGTCCAACCAGCAAAATCATTTACAAAAATTGACTCGTTTGAGCTTGTCATGTATTCAAACAACTCTTGAATTTCTTTTTTATTCATAATGCTTAATTTAAGTTAATAATATTTTTTCTGGATAAATATATACCATATTTTTTATCCAGTGTAAAGACAAAAATTTTGTCAATTTTTATTTTTAGTTCTATTAACCAATTTTGTTGAAAAAATAAGTGTTCAATACCATCAAAGAGAGAAACGAACGAGATCAAAATGTCTTCCACTTTTATAAAAAACTGAAGATACCCTGACGTTTTATAACGAAAACGAGAGATAACTATAAAAGAGTCATGCCTTGAGACACGAAGTGTCGAGACCAGGCATCTTCCTCTTTGTTCTTCTTATAATAGAAAAAGTCGAAGATCACTTGACCACATCTAACGATGTGGAGCGATGACTGCTTATTTTAGCAAACTTTTCAAATATGTAATGTCATCAATCCATGGTTGGATAGCTGTCGGAATACCATAACCGGTCTCCATGGTAATAAAAGTATCCGGATTAGTATAATTGTTTAACAGTTCCGCAAGCGGATAGTTTCCTTCTCCATAATGGCGATGTTCATCTTTATCGCTTGTCCATTCTCCATCGCACATATGATACATGACAGGATTTAATGCTTGATAAGCTTTTAAATCCTCAAATTTATCTCTGTTATATGAGTTTGCCGCACAAATAGCATGAGAGAAGTCAAGACAAAACTGACAACCACTCGCTTCCATAATCTGCCGAATTTGTGCCGGTGATGTACCGTGCAAATATTTTCCCGTCGCTGTACATAAAAGCGGTAAATTTTCAACAGCAATTCGTTTATCATTAATACTTTTAAATTGACGAATGCTTTCTTCTAAATACTTTTCTTCTTCATTATAACCTGGGTGTAAAATAATTATTTCCGCACCTAATAAATCTGCATATTGTTGGGAGGCTTTTAAATCAGCGCAATTTTGTGCAAAACGTTCTTTATTTCCCGTATCCAAGCCAAATACAGAATGCGGGGCATGGATAATAACTTTTAGTTTCTTAAATTCTGAGGCAATTTGTGTGTGAAAATCATCATATGTTGCCGGCGGGACGAATAATTCTATATAATCAAAATATCCGTCTTTGACTGCTGCGACACTTTGGCGCGCAAATTCCGGATTTTTTGCATAATCTCTACTCCACAGTTTTACACCGAACTTTTTCATGATTTTTCTCTTTTCTTTCCATAAAACTTAGGCTAAGTTATAGGCATTGTTTTTTTAAATCGCAATAAGAAAGTTATTTTATGCAACCTTATACGCAAGACTATCTACTTGATAAGCAAGTTAAGATTTTCCAACCCATTGATGGTTACCGTGCTTCGACAGATGCGGTTATGGTTTCTTCCCTTGTTCACCAAATAAAAAAAGGCGATAAAATTTTAGATGTCGGTTCCGGAACCGGGGCAATTTCTTTATGTCTTGCTTCACGTTTTCAGGCTCAATGTCCTCAAATAACCGGACTTGAACTTCAACCAGAGTTAGCGGAATTATCTAACATGAGCGCCGAAGCTAACGGATTTTCTGATTTTTTACATTACTACTCTTGTAATATTAAAGATAAACTTTCATTCGTCACATCAGGCTCTTTTCAGCATGTTATTTCTAATCCGCCATATACGGATCATGATATGCCCTCCCCTAATCCGAGTAAGGCCATGGCTCATAATCATACGGCATTTAATTTAACGGATTGGATTTGTTTTTGTGTTAAAATGCTGGCACCGCAAGGGATGTTTTATATGATTAATCGTGCTGAAGCGATTAATGAAATTCTATATGCTTTGTATGGTAAATGCGGAGCAATAAAACTTATTCCTCTCTTTACCAAAGAAACAGATAAAGCTAAGCGTATTATGATTATTGCTAAAAAAAGTTATAAAACCCCAACAGAGATTCTTCCTGATTTTATTGTACACACAGAGGACGGATATACCGAGAAAGCACACCGTATTCTGAGAACTGGAAAAAGTTTCTTCGATTAATTATATGCCGTAATAAACAACATCATTTTGATTATCTCTCATCGCTTGACGAATCGCCATTTCTGCCTGAGAAATCATCTTTTTTGCAGATTGTGCTGTATCTGGATAAACACTTACACCTATTGAAACAGAAATATCATATCTGATTTGATTATTAATTATCGGCTGATTTAATAAACTTTGAATATTATTTACTTCCTGCTCTATTTCCATATCGCTTTGCATATCCGGCAATAACAACCAAAATTGGAAACGCCCGCCAACAGCAATGGTATAAAGTTTGTTTAAGCTTAGAAGTAATTTTTCAGCCAAACGCTGCATTACCATATCTGACTGACCTTCATTTTTCATAGCTGTGAAATTTTTAATAGCAATACCGCAAACAACGATTTTATTCTGTTTACTTGTCGGGCTCTTATAATTTTCATAGTTAATCATTGTTTGCACTCTATCTTCAAAAAGTGCAAATTTAGGCAACCCAATTTTATCATCATACATGACCATATTTGCTGAAACTTTTACCTCAACAGGACGTCCTATCAGCATGAAACAGTAATGATCTCGGTCTTCGAGATAATAGGTATCAAAAGTTATTTTTATGACCTTATAATTGTTATTAAGCATACGCAATTCTATAGGGCCATTTTCCATCAAAATATTTCCGATATTTTCAGCAATGAAATTCCAGTCATCCTGTGAAACAAATTTAAGAAATTTTTGATTCAAAACTTTATTAGGGTCGTTTATTTCCAGCATTTTTAAAAATGCCGGATTTGCATACTCTATGTTATCATCACAGATAATCAATACAGGTCGCTCTATTTTATTGAGAATACCACTTACAATATCAGGAATTGTCATATCCATATCGATGATATTTTCACCAATCGGACCTTTTGAAGGTAATGGCGGAATATCATCTATACTGTTAAGAATCTTATCAGAAACACGCGTTTCCATAAAATTCTGCCTATATTCTTTAATTTTTTCCATAAAACACCTGAATTCCTATTAATTGTTGATAATGTAGCTTATTTTCGAAAAAAAACAATAATTTATTAACTCTTATCATATATATTATCAAAAAAAGATTAAACAAAAGAGAAAATCATGAGTAATTCACCTGAAATGACAGAATCGGTCTCATCACAAAATCCAGTAATGGAAAACAATGAGTTATCTCAAATGCAATATAAGCTCAAAGAGCGCTATATTATTGATTTTTCTGAACCGATTAAAACTTTAAATATGAATGGTGCTAAAGCCTACAAGGTAAGCGATATCATTGATAAAGATAAATTGCTTTT
>CAMOQT010000036.1 GCA_946623145.1 uncultured Azospirillum sp. | reverse complement strand
ATTTTAGGTTACACAGTAATTATTCCTCTGAAAAAGGCGTATAAAGCGCATAGCGAAATAATAATAAAGAGGGTAACCGCACATCGCTCACATTTAGAAAAAACCTTACCTTCATTGTATTGTTCATGACGTGCACGGATATAGACGGGAATACCAAGTGCTAAAATAATCACCGCTAACAATAGATATTTTAATCCGGCGGCATAAATCAGCCATAAGGCGTAAAAAGCGCCGAATATAGAAGTAAATAAAGCTGTTGAGCGGGAAATAGTCGTAGAAGAATATTCGCCGTCTTCACATAATTTCCATAAATAAGCGCAAGACATAAAATAGGCCGGCAGGACCATAACACCGGTAATACTTAACATCGTATTCCATGCATTATTTGAAAAATAAGCAAGTAATAAAAAGATTTGCATGGCGATTGATGTTACCCATAAGGAAACAGAAGGTGTACCAACTTTGTTTTCTTTAGCGAAACATTTAGGAAATGTCCCATCAGTAGCCGCCGCTTGAGGAATTTCCGCCGTAACCATTGTCCAGGCTAACCAACTGGATAAAACAGAAACCAATAAACCGATATTCATAATCCAAGCCCCGCTTTTACCCATAACTTTTTCTAAAATACCGGCGGTAGAAGGATTAGGGACAATCGCTAATTCTGCTTGTGACATATAGCCGTAAGGTAAAAGAGATAATAAAATATAAATACCTAAACAGCAGATAAAGCCGAGCAGGGTAGCTTTACTGACAGCAGAAGGCGTTTCCGCTCTTTTAGACATCACCACAGCGCCTTCAATGCCGATAAACGCCCATAATGTCACCAGCATTGTACTTTTGATTTGTGTTGATAATTCTCCAAGCTTAGTTTGGGAAGTAATTGCTTCACCCCAAAAATCACTGTCAAATAAATCGAATTTGAAGACAAGCAACATAATCAAAATAAAGAGAGCCAAAGGAACAATTTTGATAATTGTTCCGATAGTATTAATAATAGTTGCTTGTTTAATACCTTTTAAGACCAACCAGTTAAATCCCCAAATAATCAATGAGCCGCCGATGATTGCCGGCAAAGTATTGCCTCCGGAAAAATAAGGAGGGAAGAAATAATTTAAAGCATCCATAGTAATAATAGCATAACCGACATTACCGCAGATTTGGCAAATCCAGTATGACCAACCGATGGTGAATCCTGCATAAGAACCAAAACCGGCACGACTGTACATATAAATTCCGGTTGTCATATTGGGTTTGATTTGAGAGAGGATACTAAAGGTATTAGCAATAAAAAAGATACCGACGCCGGTAATTAACCAAGCCAGCAGAACAGCGCCGGCAGAAGCTCCTTGAGCCATGTTTTGCGGTAGACTGTAAATGCCGCCACCAATCATGGAGCTGACGACAATTGCCGCCAGTGCCCCAACACCAAGTCCGCCGGAAATATGTTTTTCCGTTTTCGGAGAAGTGTTTTCTCTGATATTAATTTTGTGTTGTAAAGCCATGAGGAAATTCCTTCTTTACTTTGTCGGTGTAAATTTAACCGGTTCGGCATACTCAAAATTCAAAAATCCGAGAGCCGTTAAACTGTAACCGAATTCTTGCTCGATATTGACAAAGTTATGCCACATTTGAAAATCAGAATGCTTTTCAACACCGCGTAATTCCAACTCATGATTAAGGGATTTATTCAACCACATCCGTGCATGACCTTCGGCGATTTCATCATCAATATGGGTATCAAAAAATTCAACATATTCAGCAGCCCAACCGCCGATAAGTTCGCCATGTTTATCTTTACCCCAACAAACACCGACACCGGTAGCGATGGCTTTGTGTTCATCTCGTTTGGCTCCGTGTCCGGCCATAATCACTTCTAAAACAGCACCATGCTTGAATTGTTTGACAATATCATCGGTTAACGGGACAATATTGCCGTGAATTTCTTTTGGTAAAACGGAAGTGTAAGGAACGACATTAAAGTTTTCGATTTTTGCTTGCATAAGCGCAGAGTCATAGCAGAATGTTTCAAACGGTTGCGGTGGAATACCGTCATTGGCTTGTCCGGCACCGCCGGTGATAAATGCCATAGTCGGATAACGTACGCCTGTTGTCATTTTTTTCTCCTTATCATAAATTATTGTGCGCCAATAAAGTAATTATGATTAGGGGTTTTTCAATGCAGGCATAAAAAAATCCCGTCAGTCAAAAGACTAACGGGATTTTGATTAGGTGAACGCTTGAAGAAGAACGTATGTGTTCAAAATCGCGAGTTCTTCTTTGTTGATGCCTCGATTGAGCGATATCTCCAACAAATAGTCGGCAATCGTCTTTGGGGTTTCATCAAGGCCTTCCTGTTTTATCAGAAATTTCATCATCGCAATGAGTTTTTCCTGAATATAAGGTGCCAGATTATGTTCACGCAGAGCATTGCTCGATAGCGCCAACATCACGGTGCTGGCATTACTGAATAATCTGCCGTCAAAAATGAAATCGATGATTTCACTCGATAGATAACCACTTCGAAAACTTCTCAAAAGAAAACGATAAGTAATCGTTTTTAAGTCACTATATTCCTTGAGATTAATCCGGAGCAGGTAGCGCGTAATCAATGCAACCTGTCTCTCCCAAAGGATACGGTCTTCTGTGACGGTCAGGGCATGATCCCACTTGCTCAGATCTTCATAACCATGCGCTTCGCAGTACTCAACAGCCTTGACAACGTGCTTTGTTGTGGTCAACAGAGAAGGACGCCTTTTGTGGCTGTCTATCATCTGCCATTCATAAATCTGCATAAGCGAATAGATAATTAACAAGGAAATCTCTTCTTTGCTGAGGGGGCGCTCAAGAGCCTTTTCAAACAAAGATAAGGCAATGTCTTCCGCACTTTCTGCAATAAATCCTTCTTGTTGCGCAACCGTCATTAGCATTGTATGCAGTTTCATTCGGCAGACACAACTGACCGGAGCTAAAAGTTTGGCATGCTTCGCGAGCAATACACCGCTGGCAACAGAGAAATAGTCTCCAAAGAAAATATAACCTAACATATTTCCGGTAAACAACTTGTTTTTAGTGGCAAGTTTGTCAAGAAACAAGTAGCTTATTTTCTTGAATTCTGTCTCATATTCAGACGGTTTTCTCTCATAGAAAAGAGGAACAACCAGATTAACTTGACGATCAATGGCGTCATCATCTGAAACCAAAGACGCTTGCAAAGCTTTTTTGAGATCATCAAGCTCAGGAAGTTTTTTGCTCTCGCAAACACTCAAGTACTCTAATATTTCAGCAAACACATCAATCTCGTATTGCAACTTTTCCCAGAAGAGCTGAGCACAATCTTCAGAAGATGTGTTCAATTGAGTATCAGACAGAAGCAGAGCATAAAACTCTTTTTCTTTGCCGTCTTTCCAAGCCAAATAAAAATCTCGACGAACTTTTTTGGGCAAGGCATGGCTGATTTTTCGTTCTACGGCATTCAGCGTTCGTGTTGTTTTTTGTTTTTTTTCTTTCATAATAATATTTTAAATTAATAATTTGTCTAACCGCTCTATTATAGACAAAAAAAGAAATATTGTAAAGAAAAAATCCTCTCTTTTAAGGGAGAGGATTTTCTTAAAGATAAAAATAATACTTAGAAGTTGTAAACAGCTCCTAAACCGAACAGGTGAATATTGCCTTTATATTTAGCAGTTAAAGCACCGCGACTAGCATCATTGCCTGTACCTTTCAGGTCAACTTCGGCATGCTCAGCATGAATAAACGTATAACCGGCATTGAATGTCAACTTATCATTATATTTGTATTCAGCCCCGGTAGAGAACCAGTATCTGTCAGAGTCTGGAATACGTGGTGTACGAGTATAGTTGTTAACCGGAGTCTGGTCAAATGCTAAACCAAAACGCAATTTCCATTGCTCATTAACTTGGTAGCTGGCACCGATAGAATAGAACCAAGCATCATTCCAATTTTCATCAGTCACGCTGATATTTCCACCTTTGATGGCACCTTTGATTGTTAAATCATCAAAAGAAGACCAATAAGTTTTCTGAGCTTCAGCCATAACAGACCACTTGTCATTAATATCATGATAAGCACCGAATGTTAATAATGCCGGAGTCGTCAACTTGGCAGTAATAATTTGGTTATAAAGCATTTGCGTCTGCATTATAGGATTGGTAGAAGCAAAAGAAATATGACCTTTAAGTTTGTGGTTAACTTTACTACGATAAGAAATACCAAATCTTGTGTCAGCCGTATATTCATATAAAGCACCGATAATATAACCTAAATCAGTAGCATCACCGCTTAATGTTGCATTTGAAGCAAACGGGGTACCATGTAAAACACCATTTTTCAAAGTTGCATCAGCATATTGAGCAACGATACCACCACCGAGGGTTAAATCACAAGTTGCACGGTGAGCGTACATTGCTGTTAAGTTATAAATAGACAATTCAGATAATGTACCATGGTTAGCGCCTGCCCATTGTTGAGAATGGTCTGTTACCAAACCGAAAGGTGCACTAAGAGAAATACCAATGGAATTACGAGAGTCCAGCTCTTTAGAAGCAGCAACCGAAGGCAAAATCATCTTATTAACAGGATGGTTCATTTTACGGTCATAGTCAAACATCTGTCCACCGAATTTAGCAGGAGAATATCCCGTAGCCCCATCACCTTTAACATGTCCGACGATAGCGGTTGCATTAAAAGAAATCTGATTTTCCGGCTGACGGATAATAGCCGCAGGGTTATAAAAAGCATAAGAAGCATCTTCAGCTCCGGCAGTAGCACCGGCAAATGCATTACCCATACCGGCAATGGATTGCTCACGCAATAAGAAACCGGCAGCATTAGCTTGAGAAGCAAGTAAAATTGTTCCTAAAGCTGTAAGAGTTATAAGTTTTTTCATATGTTTAGTCTTTTGTAGTTAATCCAAAAACACCAAACTTATATATAAATTCATTGTAAAAATCAATATATATGTAAAAAGTCATAGAATAATGGAAATTTTTTATATTAAAAAACAAATGGATAGATATCTTTTGAACTTGTGAGTTATTAAAGACTTTACAAAAACTTTTTTTTTGATTTAAATATGTGCAAGTTTAATTCTAGGGAGAGCATATTTGCAAAATTTCGTTCGTTTTTGCCTGCGTTGCGTTTTCAGGCTGTTTAAAGTTCGTTTCCGTCTTCAATTTAAAGAAACGAAAATCCCCGGTCGCGGCGTATATGTGTCCAATCATGTTTCATATCTTGATCCAGTTTTGCTGTTTGCTTTTCTGCCCGGAAATCCTATTTTTGCCCTAAACGGTCATTTATATCGTAATAAACTGATTCGTTTTTTGATGAAAACGGGAGACGTTATTTTATTTAACCCGATTGAGCCGGGCGACATCAAGAATTTAATATCAAAAGTGAGCGAAGGGCGTTTATGCGTTATTTTTGCAGAAGGACGTATCACAGAAAACGGCAGTTTGATGAAGATTTACGAAGCGCCGGGCTTGGTTGCCGATAAATCAAAATCTCCGATTATTCCGATTTGGATTAATGGTCCGCAATACGGATTCTTTTCTAAGACTAAAGGAAAATTACCGCATCGTCCGTTACCTAAGGTTTTGATTACGGTTGGTAAGCCGCGTAGTTTTAAGTTGAAAGACGAATTACGTCGTCAACGTGACCACATCAGTAATGAAGTTTATCAAATTCTGCGTGAGATGCATTTTGAGGTTAATTATAATCCAAACATTTCATTGTTCGCACAATTAATGAAGACGGCTAAAGTCCATTCTAAGAAGAATATTATTTTCCGTCCGTCTTTTGTTGAAGATATTCAACGTGTCCCGAATTCATATAAAGATATCATTATTAAGTGTTATGTTTTAGGAAAATATTTCAAAAAGCGTACGCGTCGTGGAGAGCATGTTGCTATGATGTTACCGAATTCGATTGCCGCTGTATGCACATTTTTCGGCTTATCTGCGTATGATCGTATTCCTGTGATGTTAAACTTCTCGGTTGGCGCAAAAAATATTGCCTCAATGTGTAACACGGCGCAGGTTAAGATGATTATCACATCGCTGACATTTATCAAAACCGCCAAGTTAGAAGGAGCAATTGATGTTTTGAAGTCAGCCGGTTATAATATTGTATATTTAGAGTCGTTGCGTAAAGATATTGGTTTATGGAGTAAAATCAACGCCTTCCTGCGTTATAAAATCAAACGTGTTCCACACCGTGACGGTGGTAGTCGCAAAGCTTGTATTTTATTTACATCCGGTTCTGAGGGCGCACCGAAAGCTGTTGTTTTGAGTCACGCGAATATTATCTCTAATATTAAACAGATTTCCGCGATTGAAACCATTAATACGACAGATACGGTTTTCAATGCATTGCCGATGTTCCATAGTTTTGGTTTAACGGTCGGAACATTATTCCCGCTGTTAGAAGGGGCTAAATTATTCTTATATCCATCTCCGTTGCATTATCGTGTTGTTGCTGAGATTGTATATGAAATTGGGGCGACGGTTATGTTCGGAACGGACACATTTTTCCGCGGCTATGCTAAAATTGCCCATCCGTTTGACTTCCATAACGTTCGCTTTATGTTTGGTGGTGCAGAAGCCATTAAACCGGATACTCGTGATATCTGGATGGAAAGATTAGGTATCCGCGTTTTAGAGGGCTATGGTTCGACAGAATGTTCACCGGTTATTGCCGCTAATAACCTTATCTTCAACCGATTCGGTTCAATTGGTAAGTTGTTGCCAGCTATTCAGTATCGTATTGAGCCGATTGATGGCATTGCCAAAGGTGGTGAGTTAGTCATTAAAGGACCGAACATTATGCTTGGTTATATTATGCCGGATAATCCGGGTGTCTTAGTTCCATTAGAAGATGGTTGGTATCACACCGGCGATGTGGTCGAAATTGATGAAATCGGATTCCTATATATTAAAGACCGTATCAAACGTTTTGCTAAGATTGGTGGTGAGATGGTATCCCTCAATGCTGTTGATGAAATGGTTCGCAAAGCTTATGAGTGGATGGGGCCGAGTTTTGAATATGGTGTTGTTTCTGTTCCGCACGAGAGTAAAGGTGAGCAGATTGTCTTAGTAACCAACAATAAAAACGTTCAACAAGATGTTTTATTAAATTACATCAAAAATAACGGCATGTCTGAGTTGTTCTTACCGCGTCTTATTATGTTCAGAGATCATTTACCTGTATTTGCAACAGGTAAAGCAGATAATGTAACGCTGAAGAAAGAAGTTTTAGAAGAACTCGCACAACAAAAGCAAGCCGCTTAATTTTATGAATACATAAAATTGATTCCCCCCTCGATTGAAAACGAAGATCGAGGGGTTTTTAATTGTTTATTTAATGCAAAACATTAGTTTCTATCATAAAAAAACACCCCTCAAATTTGAAGGGTGTTTTGTATTTAAGTGCCAATTAATATCCCGGAGTAATACGAGCCGGATGACCAAGGCTGACGAAACATCTTTGTCCCGGATTTAACAAAATATCTGTTCCTTGAACAACGGTGACCATATTACCATTATCAAGTCTGACAACATATTCATACGCCATTTGAGAAGACAAACCGCGTTGAGCTGCATTTCCGGCAATACCACCGATAACGGCACCACCGACAGCACCTAAAGCATGAGCCGTACTGCCGCCACCTATGGTTGAACCACCGATACCGCCTAAAGCACCACCGATAAGAGTTCCGGCGTTGTTATCTTCAGAAGAAACAGAAACCTGACGGACAGAAACAACCGTTCCACCCATAGTTTGTGCGACAGCACCGACAGAACTCGTTGAATAATGAGAAGATGAAATGTCCGAAGTGCAGGCTGCAATCGGCATAATCAAAGCGGCTGTTGCTAATAAGAACAATTTATGCATCAATTAAGCTCCTTAAAAAATTAGTCTTCCTATATAATTATACAGGGATTAAAATTTGTCAATGCTGGACAATTAAAGATAAATGTTTTATAGTGCAAAACGCAAATTATTTTGCAAAAAAATTAGATAAATTTAGGATGATAAAAAATGTTGAAAAGGACTAAAATAAAAACATTATTAAATACCCAAAAACCAGAGGCTCAAGTGTTGGTTAAAGGTTGGGTTCGTACACGCAGAGATGCAAAAGATTTTTCGTTTATAGAGGTTAATGACGGTTCTTGCCTCAAAAATATCCAAGTTATCGCCAATAATAATTTATCTAATTATGAAGATGTCAAAAAAATTACAACCGGTTCTTCTGTTGCAATTACCGGCGCTTTGGTTGAATCAAAAGGTGGAAATCAGGCTTTTGAAGTCGTTGCCGAAACAGTTGAAATTTATTCTTTAGCGCCCGATGATTTTCCGTTGCAGAAGAAAAAACATACCGATGAATATTTAAGAACGATTGCACATTTACGTCCTCGTACCAATAAATATGGTGCGGCTTTTCGTGTTCGCTCAGAATTGTCTTTTGCAATTCATAAATTTTTTAACGAGCGCGGTTTCCGTTATGTTCACACCCCGTTAATTACGGGTTCGGACTGTGAAGGTGCGGGCGAAATGTTCCAAGTGACTACCTTGGATTTGAACAATGTTCCCAAATTACCGAACGGACAAGTAGATTATAGCAAAGACTTTTTCGGTAAACCAGCGCATTTAACCGTTTCAGGTCAGTTAAACGGCGAAATGTATGCACTTGCGTTAGGTGATATTTATACTTTTGGCCCGACATTCCGTGCTGAAAACTCTAACACACCGCGCCATGCTGCAGAATTTTGGATGATCGAACCGGAAATGGCTTTCGCAGACATTAACGATGATATGGATTTGGCTGAGGATATGGTTCGTTATTGTGTTAAACATGTGACCGAAACTTGTGCTGAAGATATAGAATTGTTTGCAAAATATGTTGATACAACTTTACCTGAAACCTTAAAAACAATCGTTGAACAAGGATTCGCTCGGATTACTTATACCGAAGCTATCGAAATTATGAAAAAATCAGGTAAGAAATTTGAATATACGCCGGAATATGGTATTGATTTGCAAACCGAACATGAGCGTTATTTGGCAGAAGAATATTTCAAACGTCCGGTAATCGTTCGTGATTATCCGAAGGAAATTAAAGCTTTCTATATGCGGATGAATGAAGATGGTAAAACCGTTGCTGCTATGGATGTTTTGGTTCCGAGAATTGGCGAATTAATCGGCGGTTCTCAACGTGAAGAACGATATGATGTTTTAGTACAAAAAATTAAAGATATGGGAATGAAGGTCGAAGACTATGAATGGTATCTCGATTCGCGTAAGTTCGGTTCAGTTCCTCATGCCGGTTTTGGCTTAGGCTTTGAAAGAATGATGATGCTACTGACCGGTATTGCCAATATCAGAGATGTTATTCCATTCCCGAGAACGCCAAACTCAATCAATTTCTAAAAATAAGGAGTTGAAATGCAAAAAATATTGTTTGCTCTGTGCTTATTGTTTGCAACAGCGGTATATGCTCAAGATATTGAACTCGATGTGACAGATACCGCTATAGGGGAAATACCTGCTGTTTATGAAAGTCAGAAAAGCCCCAATTTACCAACGTGTAACGATGAGCAGCTCATTGCACAAACAATCGATTTTTTGCAAAAATATAACAAAGAAAATCCCGTTGATTCTTTATATGCTAAGCGCAACAGAGCTCTTCGTCTCCGCAGTGTTCGTGAATATGAGGAGCAGACAGTAGAAGGTTTTACCTCACAACAAAATCGCGCGGTTGCAGATAAGTTATTGATGACTAAAATTAATTTTAGCATGAACGATAGCGAATTTCGTATTTGTAAAAGTACAAGTACGAACGCTCGTTTTTCTCCTGTATATCTGCTGATATATGAAAATAAAAATGGAGAAACGGAGGTTCAAGTTATGAATTATTTGGATGTTCAAGTAAAAGATTTGATGTTTATTTTCAAGAGATAATTTTTTATCCACACCTCTTGAAATAAATTGCAAATTGTACTATTATCTCTCGTTGGGGTATGAGAAAAGTGCCTCAAAGACGAGAATTGAAAGAAGGTCGAGTTTTAATGAGTCAAAATAACAGCTTAATAGTTTTGGAGCAAAGAGCAAATCTACCTGCCGTTATTGATAGTAACGGGCTTGTTGCTTATTTTGAAAAAATTAAAAAGTTTCCTGTTTTGAGTGATGAGGAAGAGCATAACCTTTTAATCGAGTTTAAGCAAAAAGGTAATTTACAAGCAGCTCAAAGATTAATTACATCACATTTGCGTTTGGCCGCTAAAATTGCTATGTCTTATCGCAATTACGGATTGCCCTTGGCTGATTTGATTTCTGAGGCAAATATCGGTTTAATGCAGGCTGTGAAAAAATTTGATCTAGCTAAAAAAGTTCGATTATCAACCTATGCAATCTGGTGGATTCGTGCTGCTATTAATGATTTTATTTTACGCTCTTGGTCTTTGGTAAAAATAGGAACAGTCGCTGCTCAGAAAAAACTATTTTATAATTTGAACAGAATTAAAACACGTCTTGGTATTTATGACAATTCTTTGTCTCCGGAAAATGTACAATCAATTGCGAAAGAATTGGTCGTTGAAGAAAAAGATGTTGTGGAAATGAATCAACGTTTGCACGCAGATGCTTCTTTGAATGTTGAGATAGGTGATGAGCAATCACAGGAGAGAATAAATCTTCTGGTTGATAATCGCGAAAATATCGAACAACGTTTAGCCAACAAACAAGAAGCAGCTTATAAGCAAAAAGTTTTGGAAAAATGTTTGGCTAAGTTGGATGAGCGGTCTCAATATGTTATCAGAAATCGTATGTTGACGGAAAATCCGATTACTTTAGAAGAATTGGGAAATCATTTTAATGTCAGTCGCGAGCGCATCCGTCAGATTGAGAAAAAAGCTTTCGATACACTGTCTATGCTCGTTAAATCTGAAATGGCAGTAGAGGCAGCGTAAAATGGAAAATAATTCTGAAAGTTTAGTTCAAAAATTAAGCAAAAATATAGAGCAACATTTACAGCAAATGCGGGAATATAATCGTAAACATCCAAAAAGATGGGCGATTGTTCGCTTGTTTATGAAACAAAAATTTTATGACAGATTATCATAATTTAATTAACCAACTGAGCCAAGCCGGAATTGATTCTCCAAGATTAGAAGCCAGATTATTATTGGCTGATGTTCTAAAATGTGATGTTTCTTCTTCTGAAATTTTTAATACTGATTTGACCGAAAATGAAAAAGAAACATTAAGACTCTTAATTGATAGAAGAATAATAAAAAAAGAACCTTTAGATAAAATTTTAGGTCATAAAGAATTTTATAAATATAATTTTAGCGTTAATCATAATGTGTTATCCCCGCGCCCAGATACGGAGATATTATTAGAAGAGGCTATCAATCTGGCATCAAATAAAAAAGTTTCAGTATTGGATTTGGGAACGGGAAGCGGTTGTATTTTATTGAGTTTACTGAAAGAAAATCCAAAATCAGAAGGGGTTGGAGTAGATATATCAGAAGAAGCTTTGCAAATTGCCCAGAAAAATGCAAAAGCATTGAATGTTGAAAAAAAAGTTAAGTGGTTGAATTTAGATTGGTTTAAATCAGATTTTTTGCAAAAAATAAATGCACAATTTGATTTAATCGTCAGTAATCCGCCTTATATTCCGAATAAAGATATAGCGCAATTGGAAGATGAAGTTAAATTATATGATCCTCTGTATGCGTTATCCGGTGGGGAAGATGGATTAGATTCGTACCGCAGAATTGCTGAATTAGCACCGTCTTTATTAAAAGAAGGGGGATACATTTTGCTAGAGTGCGGAATAGGGCAAGCACAGCTTGTTGCCGATATTTTTATGAAAAATAATCTCTCTTTTTGTAAAATACTAAAAGATTTGCAAAATATTGAGAGATGTGTAATTTTGAAAAAATAATTTGCATTTAATAAAAATCTTTGTATGATGCATTTGTTGCATTGATAAAGAAAATGCTGATTTACTTTTTCCTAAAATGATTTTTTTTAATTTTGATGAATAAAACCATTCATTGGTTTTCTTTATTATATAACTTTGGTAAGCATAGATGAAAAAAATAAATAATAAGTACAGAAATAATGGTAATAATAATCAAATTTATTCCTTAAATTATAAATTTGACAGTACCAGCCCCGCAGGTAAATTTTGCGGAACAGCATTAGATTTAATTAAACGCTATAACGAATTAGCAAAAGATGCCGCAAGTAATAATGATTATATTATGGCAGAAACATTCCGTCAGTACGCAGAACATTATCGTAAAATTGTAACGGAAATTAACGAAAAGAAAAATCAGAATCGTCAGCAATATCAACAAGCTCAACAGGATGCAGAAAATCCTGAAAATGATAATGTTGTTTCCGAGGAACAAACTCCCGTTATCTCAGAAGCAGAACCAGCATCTGTAGAAAAAAAATCATTTACAGTTGTTGAAATTCCTCATACTGAGGCAGAAACTGCCGGTGATATGCAAGCTGCTAGTAATGATGTACCGGTTCGTAAGCCGAAGAGAGTTTATCGTCGTCGTCAAAGTGTTGCTGAATAAAATGTAAATATTAAGGAGGGTAATAAAATGTTTTACGCGCTAGCTGCGATTATTGGTTTTTCCGCATGTGCTATCACGATAAAAACATTAATCGGATATACCTCCTTAAATTTATGGGCTAAGCTTAGTATCGCTTTGGGTATTTGGTTTTGCTGGTTTGGTTACTTTGTCGTTGGTTATTTTCATCATCATGAAGGCTTGAGTTTACCAGCATATAATGTGTTATCTTATATGTCATATATCGGGCTTGGATTTGGCTTTATTTTATTAGTTTTGATCTTAGTGCGCGATTTTACATGGTTTTCAAGCTATGGTATTGCGAAAATTGCAAAAGTAGGATGTTGTGAGCGTTTAGATCCGTTCAATAATTTTTATTTAAATGTTGCCAATATTGTTACAGTCGTAATTGCTGTCTTTTTGACAGTATGGGGAATATATGAAGCTGAGAAATTTCCTGAAATAAAGGAAAATAATATTAATGATGCTAAAATAAAAGAGCCTTTTAAATTGCTTCAAATTAATGATTTGCATATT
>CAMOQT010000035.1 GCA_946623145.1 uncultured Azospirillum sp. | reverse complement strand
AATCACACATCTCCCTTGTGAAATATTTCTATAAAGCCTCGCTTTTCTTTAAGCGGGGCTTTTTTTGTGCTTGATTGTCATATCAATAAAATGCTCATAAAAAAACCCTCGGGAAAATCCCGAGGGTTATGTTGTACCAAATGGTAATATTAGAAGTTACCGTTAGTGCTGTTACCACCACTATCACTGAATGATGTACCCAAAACGTTGTTAACGTTAGCATCACCAGAAGCGTATTCGACGATAGCACCGGCAGCACCTAACAAGGCCATACCAACAGCCAAACCTGCAAACCATTTCCAGTTAACTTTACCCATAGCAGCTTGATAAGCAACGGCAACCAAACCGAAACCACCCAAGATGAAGGTAATTGTTTTAACGTTACGGAAAACGTTAGCAACTTTACCAGATGCTGTAGACATTAATGAACCGCCGCTCACCTGAGCAAAAGCATCAGCAGCGACTAAAGCAAATACGGCAACCCAAGAGCAGATTGTCCATATATTTTTCTTAAAAAACTTCATCGTTTTTCTCCTCTTTTGTAAGTTAATATATCATTTAACACACACATCAATATTCATTGACTAAGTTTATAATAGCATTTATTCGTTAAAAGTTCACTAACTTTTTTATGAAGTTTTTGTTACAGACTAAAAAAGCCCCTTATTAAAAGGGGCTGATAAGCTATTTTCCAGTTTTAATTCTATCTATTAACTCTTTAACAGAAGGAATTCCATCTCTGTACAGAGGATCTGTTGCAAAACGATAAACCTGATGCCCTGCAAAAACCAAATTATCCATAATACTGCCATTATGGCCAACATTATACAATGTTTTATGAATACAATAAGAACGCGGATCCGGAAGTTTTCCTGTTGTACCTTTGGCGCGAGACCAAGTCGAAAATTGGCACTGAGATAAACAGCCGACACATTCTGCGCGATCTTGTTTCATCTGTTTCCAGTCTTCCGGTGTCATAAAGACAATAGTATTATCCGGAGTTTCTTGAACAACAGATAATCCGGCATTAATTTGTTTGTCGGCCTTTTCTTTATCTGTTGCTTTGATATAAACTGTTTTAACCTCATTTACCTTCATCGGAAGTGTATATTCGGCATCAGCTTCTGTTTTAAATGAGATTTCTCCGTCTTTTCGCTCCATAAGTTTCTCTAAGAAAGTGTTCTTAATAGCAGAAGAGAAGAAACCGGTAGGACTGAAGCGTTGTAAAATAACATCCCCCTTTTTGACTTGCATCATTAATTTTTTCCAAGCATCGCTAATAGGGCTTTCTTTGGTAATCATTGGTCTTGTTCCAAATTGGAAAGCAACTTTACCGATATCTGGGTTGTTTATATAATCTTTCCAATCGTCTAAAGCCCAAACGCCACCGGCAATAATAATCGGAATATTATCTAAATTTAAATTCCGTAAAGCCTTGCGTAATTCAACCAAACGCATATACGGAGATTGAGGTTGAGCAGGATCTTCGGCATTTGATAAACCATTATGACCGCCTGCAAGCCAAGGATCTTCATAAACGACACCGCCTAAAAATTCCTTGAAATTAGAATAAGCACGTTTCCACAAAACTTGGAAAGCACGAGCGGAAGAGACAATCGGATAATAGTAAACGCCAAATCTGGAGGCTAATTCCCCTAAACGATAGGGTAATCCGGCGCCACAAGTAATTCCATTAATTAAACCTTTAGCTTTTTCTAAAACACCTTCAATAATACGCTCAGAGTCTGCCATTTCCCAAAGCATATTCATATGAATACGACCATTGCCTCCTGAAACCTCATGTGCTACTTGAGCTTGAGCAACACCGCCACGAATAGCATAATCGATCATTTCTTCATGGCGTTCCGGACGTATTTTCCTTAAAAAGGTCTCAATAATAACATTGCCTTTATCATCATAAAAATCAGGACTAACCCCAGAAAAAGTACCGACACAATTTTCGTGCGCCCAAGCTCCGGCACTTCGTCCGTCACTGGCGTTAATACCTTTACCACCTTCAATCAACGGGAAAACTTCTTTTCCTGAAATCATAATAGGATCTAAATTAATCAATGTATTATCCTCAAAAAATTAAAATATAAATTACGCTAACATATTTTTTTTAATTTGTAGAGAAAAAAGTATATTTTATTATATTTTTTATTCAGTTAAAAAAAAGAGATTTGCAGGAAGATGATTCAACGAAATAAATATCACAATCATGCAAAAGATAGCATAAAAGAATAATATATTAACGAGTATTCGATTTTGAAGATAGGGAATCTTTGAAGATTGGTTTTTTAAAAGTTTGTGGATACCAATTAAAAAAAGAAGACAAGCAATGGACTGCAGGCCAATTCCTAAGGCAACAATATTCTCTCTGTATGGAAATAATAATGAGTGAAGTAATCCGAAAAATCCTAGATATAAGATAATTCCGGCAATTCCCCATTGTTTCAGGCGTTTGTTTTCGCGCTCTTGAACAGCTTTGTTACGTGCCACTTCTTCTGAAGAAATAGCAGACAATTCCAAACCTCTTATTTTTTGCGGCTCTACAGATTCTTGCTTTACTTTACTGAGCTGATGGGCCAATTTTTCTTCTGCTGCACATAATCCACACCCTTTTGAAGTAAAATAAACGTGATTGGGATTTTGTTTGCATTGTTTCAAATTATGAAGAAGATACCATAAATGATCCAACCATTCTTTAGCGCTTGGTCGTTCTTGCCCACACATAAACGCCCGATCGAAAAGCTCAAGTGTTTTTTTATCAAAATAATTATGTAAGGAATAAGGATGAGGTGCCTGATATCTGTCAAGCCAAGCTCCATAAGCATAATGATAATCTTGTATACGTTGCTGAATAGTCAACATTTCAGTATTTTTACGTGGAATTCCTGAAAATGGATGAATGCCGTTATTCAAAAGCTTGAAAATAATGACAGCTAAAGCAAATTTATCCTGTTCTTCTCCCATTTCCGAACAATTCAGCTCCATTCCTTCTGGATAAATATATTCTTCACTAACAAATTCTGCAGGATAACGAGTTCCATGTTCTCCTTGTATCGAAAAACCGTCACAATCGACCATGGCGACAATCATAGTATCACGATAAATAGAAACATTAGAAGGCTTCAAGTCAACAATGTAGTGTCCGCATTGGTGCAAAGCACAAACCATAGAAGCGATATTATAAGCTGCAAATAAACGATAGGAATATTTTTCAGAAAGTCCGAGTTTTTGCCGAATGGATTTTTGCATTAAATGGTCTAAGGAAACAGCCTTATCCATATTAATAAGGGGCATAATATAACCGACGCAGAACCCTTTTTCGTCTTCTAAAATAGCTGTGGGCCAAGCAATTTGGACATATTCGACCCCATCTTTAACCGTAGGAGGAAAATGAGGTGTGTTTACCAACATGGCCTCTAATTTTTTACGATTAGTATCGCTTTTAGCTAAATTATGAAAAATTTTAGCGACGTTCTTAGGTTGACCTTCTATTTCGTAAATTTTTCCGGCAGCTCCACCACGATTAATCATTTTGCCAAGTTTAATTTTAGCAAAGTGTCCATCTTTATAAAGTGCGTTATATGTGGGATTCTGCTCTATTTCCATTATAATCTAATCCAAACCAAGGTTTTATCATCAGAATTAAGTTTTGAAGCCTGAGGTGTGCTGAGTGTGTTGGATAAAGCACGCAAAGCTTTAGTTTTATTAGACTCTTTATTTAAAAAGTCAGCAATCGGTTGTAAGAAACTTTTCTCAACAGTTTGGTAGTCTTTTGAAAAAGAAAAATTCGTTAATCCATCACTCATCAAAAAAATAGTGTGAGCATTTTCAAAACTTGTAAAACGGAGAGAATCTTTCCAATCGTCCATGGTATAAAAATAAGTTTCACATTTAAAATGACCATTTTCAGGACGAGACGCCGTAAAGCGGCTATATTTATCGTCATGAAAAGCAAGAGCTGCTCCGTCACCAATATGAAAAAACAAACCTTTATTTTTAAAGCAAATAACACCGACAATTGTTGCGGAAAAATCGGGCAAAGATGCCTCACTTTTAGTTCTATTTAATCTATGACGAACAAGTTTACTACGAGCAATTCCAATAGCTTGAGGAATTGCTTTTTTGGCGTCATTAAAATCAATATTTTTCAAAAGAGAGGTAAGCGTTTCGCAAACAATTTTCGCACCAATGCGCCCATATTTTGAGGATCCGGCACCATCAGAGACAACAGCAACAAAATTAAGACCATCTTGAACATATAAAGAATAATCCTGACAAGGAACATTTTGCTGAGTATGCAAAAGTCCTTTGACACTTGCTGATAATACTTTGATATTTTGGTTATTTATCCTCATCCCAATCTCCTGTATCATCCAATAAATCAGGAATATTCGGGGCAGCTCTTGAAATGCAGGAGACGCTACGACTCAGCCATAAGAAAAATTCCGTAAATTTCAATCCGGTTAAGCGTTTTGGAGCTAATAATGAGAATTTAGCCAATTTATCTAAATTAGCATCTTTTGTGCCGACAGCATGAATGACAACTTTTTTATTCTGTTGTGCATATCGACATTGTTCTGCAATAATTTCCCAGTCATAATCAGTCGGTTCGCCATCACTAATCAAAAAAATCCAAGGGCGTTTAGAGGTAATGCCGCAACTATCATAAAGACATTTTTGGTCTTCTATTTTATGTAAGGCTAAATCCATAGCTTTGCCAAGAGGAGTTAAGCCACCGGCTTCCATGACAGGAGCTTCAAAATTCATGGCATCGACCCAATCTGCCGCAACGACAGCTTCATCTTTACCAAAAGCTTTAATAATCAGAATTTGAACACGGGAACTTGCATCAATATCTTCTTTCAGTTCTTTTTCAAGAGCTTTAAGTCCGGCATTAAGTTGTTTAATCGGCTCTCCGCGCATAGATCCTGAACAATCCAAAACAAGTACACAAGGTGTTCGTTCGTTTGCATTGTCTGCAAATTCAACATAAGGAATAATATCGGAATTCAATTGATCTTGACTCATGGCGTATCTCGTTTAATTTCTTGGATAAGAATGCGGATAATCACTTCCTTCATAAGGAGAAGGAGCTGCAACTTTAGCGCAAGATGCTAAAGATTGAATAAGGCAAAGTAAACATAAACACAAAACAATTTTTCGAAAGTTTTTCATTTTTTTAACCTTTTAGTGTTCTAATAAAATGAATAAATAGAATATACTCTTAATGCAAGGGAAATTCAAAACTTAAAACAGAGTTATTAATAGAAAGATGTTAAAAAAATATTTTTTAATCTTAATAGCATTCCTTTTCGTCGGCGCTTGGGGCTGGGGAAGGGATGATCACGTCAATATTTTTGATGAACCGAGAGAGTTGCCTGAACGAAAAATGTTTTTATATGAAGAAACGGGTAAAAGCTTCGGTTTAGATAGTTTTAAGGGGAACTTTGTTATAGCTATTTTTTGGTCGAGATATTGTGCACCCTGTATTCAAGAATTATCAAAATTGAGTGTTTTTCAAGAAAAAACAAAAGATACAAATATTAAGGTCGTCATCATATCTCCCGCCAGCGATTGGGTAAGTGCGGCAGAGCAAAAGCGGTTTTTAAAACAATTTCAAGCCGGAGATTTAGAGTATTACGTCGATAAAAAAGGTGATTTATCTGCAGATTTAGGTATTTTTACCAGTCCGAATACCGTATTGATTAATTCTAAAGGTAAAGAAATCGGCCGTATCCGAGGAACTGCAGAATGGGATAAGGATGAACTGGTTGAATATATTTATAATATTAAAGCAAAACACGATTAAAAAGAGGCGGAATGGTTGAAAAAATACATATTTCTTGGGAAGATTTTCACCAACACACCAAACATTTAGTTTCTAAAATAAAAGCAACGGGCGAATATAATAAAATTATAGCCGTTAGTCGTGGCGGATTGTTTCCTGCCGGAATTATATCCTATGAGTTAGATATTCGTAATACACAAGCCATCAATATTTCTAGTTACGACGGGGAGAAACAGAGGGAAAACGAGGCTGTTGTGATAGATGCTCATGTTGGAAAAGTTGATGAACATACCTTGGTTATAGATGACTTGTCAGATACCGGAAAAACTTTTCAACTATTACGCCAAATGTTTCCTAAAGCGAAATTCGTATCCGTATATGCCAAACCGATTGGGGCTGCATATGTTGATATTTATGAAGTAGATATGCCGGATAAGTGGCTGGTATTTCCTTGGGATATCTAAATTAAGAAATCTCAGCTAAAGCAGCATCTAAAAACCCGTTAATTCCTCTAAATGCCATATCAATATATGTTTTATCTTTAGCTGAATTATCTTTATAATAAATACGAACGGTTGTCATACCTGCTTCTTTTGCAAATTCTAAATTTGAATAGCTATCGTCAACAAATAGGCAGTCCTCTGTTTTTTTACCGATTTTACGACAGTATTGACGATAAATCTCAGCATCTTTATTTTTATTAAATTGACCAAAATCTTCAACCGAATAAAAACGATCTTTGAACATATCATATAATCCGATTTGTTTTAAGATGCGTTCAGAGGCATAACGATTACTTGCCGTAAAAACGAATTGTTCTGCAGAAAGTTGAGACATTCTGTTTGCTAAATTATCATAAGGGACAATTAATTCGACAGGTTTACGGAGATGGTAAGCATCACTGAGTTCTTTTTGAGAAATATGAAAATCACGATAAAACATTTCACCGCCATCGCGATAAAGTTTATACGATTCTTTGACACGAGCCTTACATTCTTCAACGGTCATCGGAACGCCGAAATCTTCAATCAAAGCTTTAGCCATAGCCTCATCAAGCATATCGGCAAATTCAGGTGTTTCTCGATATAAAGTATTATCTAGATCCCAAATAATAACATTTTTTCCAAAAACCAATTCAATCTCCATTTAACTCATAGATACAACATATTTATTTTACCTATCTCACGATATAAGGTCAATACTTAAATTAAAGAAGCTATTTCGGCACGAACTTGATCGATTCCTTTATTTTTCTCAGAACTTGTTGCTATTATTTTAACAAAAGCTGCAGCTCGTTTACTCGTTTTTTCCTCAGTCTCAGAGAGGACTTTTTCTAGAGCCGCTGCTGAAATTTTATCCGACTTTGTTAAGATAATCTGATATGTAACAGCAGCCTGATCTAGCATATCCATAATTTCTTCATCAACTTTTTTAATACCGTGTCTGGCATCAATTAAAACAAACACTCTTTTTAGGTTAACGCGACCTCGTAAATAAGCGAACAATAGATTTTGCCACTGCTTAACAAGAGATTGTGGCGCTTGAGCATAGCCGTATCCGGGTAAATCAACCAATAATATTTGATCATTGGTATTAAAATAGTTTAATTGCTGTGTTCGCCCCGGTGTGTTTGATGTTTTAGCTAACCCGTTTTGAGCCGTTACCGCATTAATCAGAGATGATTTTCCGACATTAGAACGACCGGCAAAAGCAACTTCATTTAAATTTGTCAAAGGTAGTTGTTCTGCCTTAGCGACGCCTAACATAAAAGTCGTAGGCAACTGAAACAAATTTTCACCGGCTTTAAGTTGTTCGTCGGAATATTGTTCCGGCTTAAAATCCATATTATTCTACTCCGTTTTTAGCCATAATAGCTTTTTGTTGTATTAAAGCCAAAATGTTGCTGAGCGTCCAATAAATGACTAAGCCGGATGCAAAATGACCAAGCATAAAGGTGAAAATTAAAGGCATCAGCATAAATGCTCGAGCTTGATCTTTATTTGTCGGTGCTGGACTCAGTTTTTGTTGGATAAACATGGTGATACCCATGATAATAGGCCATACACCGATATCCAATAATGAAGGAATAGGAAGATGTGTCCATTGAGACAATAATAAAGGATCCGGTGCAGATAAATCTTTAATCCAACCGATAAACGGAGCATGACGGATTTCAATAGAAATGTTCAAGACTTTATATAAAGAAAAGAAGACTGGAATTTGAATCAGCATAGGTAAACAACCTGCTGCAGGATTGATCTTTTCTTTACTGTACATTTCAAGTGTTGCTCTTTGCAAAGCAGCCTTATCATCCCCGTACTTTTCTTGCAAAGCAGCCAGCTTCGGCTGAATCTTTTTCATTTTAGACATATTTTCAAAAGATTTGTTGGCAACAGGGAACATTAATAAACGTAATAGTGCGGCAAATAGTAAGATAGCCCATCCCATATTACCAATAAAATGATATAATTCATCTAAAATATAGAAGAATGGTTTTGTTAAGAAATAATACCAACCAAAGTCAACGGCTAAATCAAATTTATTAATGTTGTATGCTTTTTTATAATTATCTAATAATTTGATTTCTTTTGCGCCTGCAAAAAGCATAATGTCGTTGCTTATGCTGGATTTTGGCTGAATTTTCAAACCTTCACCGATATAATCAACCTGAAAAGTATTTTCTTTAGTTTGAGAATATTTGATAGTATGCTTATGTTCATGGTTAAGAATAAAAGCTGTAAACCAATATCTGTCAGAAAATCCGGCCCAACCATCTCTGGTTTTGAAGGATCTTTCTCTGTCTTTTTTGATGTCTTTGTATTTTATTTCTTTTAAGTTATTATCAACCACACCAATCATGCCTTCATGAACGACAGAAGATGGTAAATCAGCATCTTCGATAGTTTTACTGATAAGCGCATAAGGATATAAAACAACTTCTTTTGAGGTGTTGTTTTCAACACTTTGTTGAATTTTAAATAAATAAGCATCATCCAAACTGATGCGACGAATAAATTTTAAACCTTGGCCGTTATCCCATTCAAGAGTAATCGGAGATTCCGGAGATAAGGCTGATTGTTTAACAGTCCAAACCGAGTTGGTGTTAGGAACTTTGATATTTGGATCTGTGCTTACCCACCCCATATCGGTATAATAAGGTAATTGAGTCTTAGCAGGTGTCAGAAGTTCAATTTCTGAACTGTCAGCTTCTAAACTTTCTTTATATTTTTTGAGATATAAGCTATCCAAACGAGCACCTTTAAGACGAATGGAACCGTGTATGTCATTATTGGCAAAAGTCAGGCGAGTATCGTTTGTTAAGGCCTTTTTGACACTTAAAACAGGAGTAATATCTTCAATTTTGGCGATATCTTGTTTGAGAACTTCTTCTTTTTTAATTACTTCTTCTGCAACCTGTTTTTCTGCCTCAGTTGTCTCTTCAGAAGGCTTTGGAAGAATTTTATTAAATAAAAACAGAGCTATCATAGCTACGAATAAAGTCAGATATAAACGTTTAACATCATCTTGCATCAAAAAAACTCCTAACAAAACTATTCTCAGCTTTTTTAACTCATAATTTAAGCTGTTGCAAGCATTTATCTTTGGTTGTTCGTCTTTCGTGGTGGAACAGGATCATATCCTGAACCGCCCCAGGGATGACAGCGACAAATACGCTTGCATCCGAGCCAAATTCCTTTAAGGATTCCATGAATTTGAATGGCCTCTATCATATACTGAGAGCAGGTCGGACGATAACGACAGACTCCCGGACATAAGGGAGATATAAATTTTTGATAGAATTTAATTAGCCATATCAACGGAATCTGAAGAAAATTTTTCATCCTTTTCTCCATAAAGTAAACGATTTATTTTACGAAAGGCATATTTTAAATCCTGGCGAAGAAGATTAAAGTCACATTCTGCCGTATTACGTCTTCCGATTAAAACATATTCGGTATGATTAAGAGCTTCTTGTGGGGCTAATTCACGGACAATGGCACGCATTCTGCGACGAGCCCGATTACGAACGTGGGCTTTTCCTATTTTTTTTGTTGTGGTAAAGCCGAATTTTGCCTCAATGGAATTTGGAGATAAAGATTGAGCCGCTTGTAAAATGACAGAAGTTGTAATAACCTTCTCGCCAATTTTAGCGGCTCTAACAAAATCTTTGCGCTTTTTTAATTTAAGAAAAGCAGACATAGCAAATTAAGCAGATAATTTAGCGCGTCCTTTAGCACGACGAGCGGCTAAAACTTTACGTCCGCCTTTAGTTGCCATACGAGTACGGAAACCGTGACGACGAGATCTGACTAACTTACTTGGTTGATAAGTGCGTTTCATAATTTTTCTCCGGTTGAGCCTGACGCATCAGGCGATTGTTATTATTGATTATTTGAGCCTTTTTTATTAAAGGCCTCGGACAAGTTGGTTTATAAAAGAGATTCATTCACCTGTCAAGTAAAAATGACTCAAATTTGTGCCGCAAAAATGAATTGTTGACAAAAATTGCGAAATAGAGTAAAGTATGCCCGAAGAAAACAATTAAATATAAACTATTATGAAGACGCTTTCGTTATGGTCGATGGTGATAAGCTCAGCTTTGATCATCATCGCAGTATGCATTGAGCAACAGAAATGGGATTGGCTAGGGTACTACGCGGGTTTAACAGTCATTTGGATGTTTATCGGCTGGCTTTGGACACATCGCAAGCTGTTAAAGCATGATTTCGGAGTTATTTTTAACTGTGAGACCCCTTTCAAGTGTAAATGGGGTGGATCATTTATTGTTATGGCACTCATAGTCATCATTATCATGGCCCTGATATTCTGGGGAGTATGCGCTGTCGGTGCCTGGCTCATTAAAATGTTGTAAAAAAATACCGCCTCTTTTCAGAGACGGTATTTTCTTTTTTTATAGTTTAATTATTTGCTTAATTGAGCAGCAACTTCAGCAGCGAAGTCTTCTTCACGCTTCTGTAAACCTTCACCCAATTTGAAGCAAACATAGCCGGCCAATTTAACATCAGCGCCGAATTCTTTAGCGGCATCAGCAACAACTTGTTTAACCTTTTTATCCGGATCCATAATGTAAGCTTGTTCTTCCAAAACAACTTCGTCATAATATTTTCTGACGCGGCCTTCGATCATCTTTTCGATGATGTTTTCAGGCTTTCCGGAAGCACGAGCTTGCTCAGCATAAATAGATTTTTCATGTTCAACATTAGCAGCAGGAACATCAGCGATTGTCAAAGCAATCGGAGCAGATGCGGCAACATGCATAGCAATATGTTTACCGAGTTCAGCTAATTTTGCTTTATCAGCAGTAGATTCTAAAGCAACCAAAACACCGATTTTACCAACATTTGGGCGAGCGGCATTGTGGATGTAAGAAGAAACGATACCATTGTTAACGCTTAAAACTTGAGCACGACGCAAATTCATATTTTCACCGATTTTAGCAATCATGTCTGTTAAACGTTCACCGAAAGTTTTACCACATTTCGGGCAGTTGAAAGTTTTCATTTTTTCAACATCGCCATTGCTCATCAAAGCAACTTTAGCGGCATCTTCAACATATTCTTGGAAAATTTCATTTTTAGCAACGAAGTCTGTTTCTGAGTTAACTTCAACAACAGCACCTTTGTTGCCGTCAACAGCAACAGAAACCAAACCTTCGGCAGCAATACGACTAGCTTTTTTAGCAGCACTTGCTAAACCTTTTTTTCTGAGCCAGTCAACAGCTTGTTCCATATTACCGTTAGTTTCGGTCAATGCTTTTTTGCAATCCAGCATGCCGGCGCTGGTTGTTTCTCTTAATTCTTTCACCATAGCGGCTGTAATTTCTGTCATATATGTGATTCCTTATAAAAATAGCTTAAAATTTGCGGCGATAATCCAATACAGATATCAAACTACCGCCGCACCACATTCCTAAAGCGATACGCTCAATTATTCAGCAGAAGCTTCTGTTTTTTCTTCTTTAGTTTTTCTAGAAGCTCTTTTCTTCGGAGCTGGTTTTTCAGCGGCTTCAATGTCTTCAACTTTCAGACCTTGAGCAGCGATTTCAGCTTGCATACCGTTTAAGACGGCAGAAGAAACGAGTTCGCAGTAGAACTGAATAGCGCGAATAGCATCATCATTACCCGGAACAGGGAAATCAACGAGTTCTGGGTCAGCATTTGTATCGCAAATACCAATAACAGGAATACCGAGCTTTTTAGCTTCTTTAATAGCTAAATCTTCTTTCGGAGTATCAATAACAAACAAGAGGTCTGGTTGACCACCCATATTCATAATACCACCGAGTTCCATATTTAATTTTTCCTGTTCTTTTTTCAGGCCTTGCAATTCTTTTTTGGTGTAACCTTCAGTAGCATTCTTTTCGAACATTTCATTCAGTTTAACCAAACGAGAGATTGATTTGTAAACGGTTTTCCAGTTTGTCAACATACCGCCTAACCAACGATAGTTAACATAGTACTGACCGCATCTTTCTGCATGCTCTTTAACGATATCTTGAGCTTGTCTCTTTGTACCGACAAACAAAACTTTACCACCTTGAGCAGCGATTTCGCTAGCTGCATTCAAAGCTGTATAGAGCATTGGGTAAGTTTTTTGCAAATCAATGATATGAATATTATCTTTTTTGCCATAGATGAAAGGAGCCATTTTCGGGTTCCAACGACGAGCGTGGTGACCAAAGTGAACGCCTGATTCAATCATTTGGCGCAAAGTAAAAGTAGGAAGTGTCATTTATGTAATCCTTTTCCAGTTAAACCTCCGCAGATTGCCATTCTTAAACTTAAGAACACTGGAGCGAAAGCCCTAAACACTAGGATTCCGCAAGATCTGCGTGTGTAATTAAAATTAAAACCTAAAACCGATTCCTCGGTTTCAGGCATCTTATTAATCCCATTTTCTTGATTTTGCAAGCATTTTTTTATGATACGGGCACAAAAAAACGAGTCAAAAGACTCGTTTTTTATAATAAAGATATGAACCACGCTATTAATTTACATATAAGTAGTGCAAACAATCCCATATAACATAGCATGATGCCTTTCAGTATACGGCACGAAATGACGGGATTTTCATCGAAACATGCCATAAAGAGCAAATACATGGCAGGCAACGAAATCCATAGCATGTCAAAACTACATCCAAGCACCGAAATATTATATCCGAAGCAGGACCAGAGGAAGAATTGTCCGACAATGCAGAACAACCCTAACGTAATGAGTTTCAAACCCTTAGCAGATTGAAACTTTAACAGCAAACAAGTAATCCCCAGAGCAATAATTAAATAACACCAGGGAATGAGCGCGATGGGTGCCGTTAAAAAGGCACATTCTGCCGCTAACAGCAATACCAGGACGATTAAC
>CAMOQT010000034.1 GCA_946623145.1 uncultured Azospirillum sp. | reverse complement strand
GTTGACATTTGTTGAACTCCATATTTTTGTTAAATTAAAACAAAAAACTCGCCTTAAATAAAGGCGAGGGAGTTCGCTACTGTGTAATTACCCAGTCTGATATATTCAATATATTCTATCAGCTCCCTCTTGATAAGGAGTTGTTAATTACCGGAGTAGCGACACTCCGCAAGCAGAACACCTGCTTACGGAAACAATCATAAAAGAGATATATAAAATTGCAAGATGATTTTTACAAATTTTTCAAAGCTAACCGTTCGAGTTCTTTAATTTTATCACGGTAAACCATAGCTTCTTCAAACTCAAGATTAGCCGCGGCTTCCTGCATTTTCTTTTTGTACTCGCGCAGGGTTTTATCAATATTCTTAACTTCTTCAAGCTTTTTCGTATCGTTGTCATCTTTTACAAAATCAGTCTCAGTCATTTCACTCAGAGTTGATGAAATGCTCTTTTTAATCGTTTGTGGGGTAATTCCGTTTGCAATATTATACTGAATTTGTTTCTGCCGACGACGATTGGTTTCATCTAACGCATTTTTAATAGAATCAGTCATTTTATCCGCATAAAGAATGACGCGTCCGTGAGCATTACGCGCTGCACGCCCAATCGTTTGAATCAGGGAACGTTGAGAACGTAAGAATCCTTCCTTATCAGCATCTAATATAGCCACTAACGAACATTCGGGAATATCTAAGCCTTCACGCAGTAAGTTAATACCAACCAGAACATCAAAGACCCCAAGGCGCAAATCTCGGATAATTTCAATACGTTCTAAAGTATCAATATCAGAATGCAGATAACGGACTTTAATGCCGTTTTCATGAAGATATTCGGTTAAATCTTCAGCCATTTTCTTCGTCAACGTTGTGACTAAAACCCGTTCGCCAAGGGCAATAACTTTGCGACATTCTTCCATTAAATCATCAATTTGATCTTCAACGGGTTTAACGACACAAACAGGATCAGTTAAACCTGTCGGACGAATAACTTGCTCGGCAAATACGCCTTTGCTTTGTGATAATTCCCAATCCCCCGGTGTCGCAGAAACAAATATACTTTGCGGGCGCATTTTATCCCATTCTTCAAATTTGAGCGGGCGATTATCAACGCATGATGGCAGGCGGAAACCATATTCGGCAAGAGTACTTTTGCGGTTAAAGTCACCACGAAACATTCCGCCGATTTGCGGAATGGATATATGACTTTCATCAACAAATACAATGGCATTATCCGGTAAATATTCAAATAATGTCGGTGGTGGTTCACCGGCATTTCGACCGGTTAAATACCTTGAATAATTTTCAATACCTTTGCAGTGCCCCGTCGTTTCCAGCATTTCTAAGTCGAAGCGTGTACGTTGACCGATTCTTTGGGCTTCCAACAATTTATTTTCACGCGTAAAAAATTCTTCACGTTCTTTAAGTTCTTCTCTGATTTGTTGCATAGCATGAGAAATTGTCGGACGCGGTGTAACATAATGACTTGCCGGATAAACAATGGCCTCTTGTAAGTCAGCCGTTTTTTTACCGGTTAAGCTGTCAAATTCATATAAATCATCAATTTCATCACCAAAGAAAGAAATACGCCAACCTCGATCTTCCAAGTGTGAGGGAAAAATATCTAAAGTATCACCATTAACTCTGAACGTAGAGCGAATAAAGTTACTTTGATTCCGTTCATATTGTAATTCGGCTAAACGGCGATAAACTTCCGGAGGTTCAATAATATCGCCTTTCTTGAGTTTAAGTGTCATACTGCTATAAGAATCAACGTCGCCCAAACCGTAAATACAAGAAACCGAGGCGATAATAATAACATCATTATACTCTAAAAGACTTCGCGTTGCCGCATTGCGCATACGATCAATCTGCTCATTAATGGCAGAATCTTTTTCAATATATAAATCTGTCTTAGGGACGTAAGCTTCCGGCTGATAATAATCATAATATGAGACAAAGTATTCTACATGATTATTTGGAAAAAATTCTTTCATTTCGCTATAAAGCTGTGCCGCTAAAATTTTATTGGGAGCCATAATAAGAGCAGGGCGTTGCATCTCTTCAATAATTTTAGCCATGGTAAACGTTTTACCGCTACCTGTAACGCCGAGTAATACTTGACTTTTATCACCACGCTTTAAACCGGCACATAATTCTTTAATAGCTTCCGGTTGATCACCGGAAGGCTCAAAAGGACTGACAATTTTCAGTTTATTTTGAAGCATCTGTTTCTGTTAAATCTTGTGACATTAATGATTTCATATATTGTTTGGTAAAATCACTAAAAGCATGAATATTATTAATCGTTTTATCAATATCTCTAATGCTGATAGTATCTTTTTCAAGATTATCAGTCAATATATTGAAAATACTCGAATAAGCGGTATTGTCAAAATAAGGTTTAAACGTATTTTTTATGCGTACAATTACGGTTTCTTTACCCGCTTGTTTAAGGGCTGTAAGCCAGTCCAAAATATAGCGAATTTGCTCTTCACTTAATGGCTTTCCTTTTTCTGGAGATTCTATAAGTAAATGCAACATATCAGAAGCCTTATCCCAATCTTGAGCGTTCCAATAAATTTCAGACTTAAGTAAAATGGCGTTTTTACTTGTATAATCACCGAGCAAAGCTAAGGCTTTTTCAGGGAAGCCTTGCATAACATAAGCTTTGGCTTCAATAATTTTACGCTGTAAAAGAAGTGTTTCTGAAATATCATCGTAGTCAGTTTCAGAAAGATTTCTCAAAGCAGAATCTTCATCGTTTCTAAACATATCAATCAAAGCTAAGCGGCTGCCAATAGCACTGATTTCTCCTTTAGCTAAAGTTTGACGATTATCTTGTAAATATTGATGAAGCAGATTATATGCTCTATCCAGTAAATCAACGGCAACCAAACGATCTGCAAATTTAATTATGATAGCGGTTTGATAAACACTTCTTTTAATAAGATAACCAAAATCATCAAACAAGGCTAAGGCTTTAATTGAATTGAAGTCATTATCATTATTATAATAATAAATTTCTTCCATAATTTGAATCATACGCTGCTCAATAGCCGGTTTTTGCTCAGGAGCAAGAAGAGCTATGTTATTAAGTGTTTTAAGAGTCATATAAAAATTTGTTGTTTTCAAATATAAATCAACCAATTTATGCAGAACATTAAGCTTAAAATTCTTTTCACCCCAAGCAAATTTCATTTGCTCTAATTCTTTAATAGTAAATGCATAAGACGAGCTTGCAATCTGACTGTTAAATTCAGCAATCCGAAATCTTGCTAAAGATGAATATTTTAGAGAAGAACTTAAGGCTACATTTTTATATTTGGGAAGAGCACTACGGAAATAACCTTGTAAGCGAATTTTTTCAGCCTCATAGTATTCTATTGCAGCAGCTGTGTTTTCATCACCTTTAGGAAGTTCATTCAGCATGGATAAGAAATTTTGAGCTAAAGTATCATTCTTTTTCGCAAGCGCATAAGAAATACCGGATAAAGCAAGACTTTTGCGAATTTCAGCCGGATATGTTTGCAAAAGAGGAAAACTTTTTATTATTTCAAAAGACAAATCCTGTTTATTATCGGTATCAGATAATATTCTCCAAACGGCTATTTCCGGACTGGATATAAGATCCGGATTGTTAAAGTAGTTAAAAGCATCATCATAACGTCCTTGTAAAAAGGAAGCCACACCAAGAAGGCTAATGAGTCTCGGAGATAAAACTTTATTGTTTTCTAGTTCGGATGCTTGAATTTTTCGTAAAATACCTAAAGCATTAGAAGCCAGACCATATGATAAATAAAAACGAGCTAATTCAATACGAAACTTATCTTTATCAAAATCAGGTGCAATGGAAATCTGAGATTTAAGAAATTTTTCACTGGCGGAAAATGTTTTTTTAATAATCGGCACCATCAATTCTTGACTCAGATTAATAGAATTGCTGTTAGCCAATAAAGCTGCGGAATATTTTAATTGATCCAGATTTTCAGAAAGATGCAAAGGATGTTTCAATGTTTGCAGCATAAAACCTTTAGGATTACGAATGATTCCGATTTCATAATCATCACTATTAACAGCCATACCCTGCGAAGTCGGTAAAAATTGAAAGTCAGGATATTTATACCCCTCTAAAAAGGCATACCCTGTTTCTGTACTTGTGATTGCCATCAACATATCCCCGACTTCCGGATCCAAAAAACTGAAAACATCTTCAGTATGAGGTAAATCAACTTGAATAAAAGGTTTTTCAGGGATAGATGTGTTTGTGGAAACTTTAATCGGTAAATGATGGCGGTCAGTTTTTTTATTATATAAATCAATGATCCATAATAATCCTTCGCGACGAACTTCACTATAAACTTCATCAACTGCTTCTAAGCGCAAAATAGTTGCATTACCATGAGGCATTTGTAAAATATCTTTAATAATACCTTTTGCGCTTTTTTCTAATTCTTCAATATTAATTTTTTGGTATTGATTAAAAACAATCCATAAATATTTTCCTCTTTTGAAAACGGATAAAGCAACAGGAGTGTTCCACGAAAAGCTAAGAGTTGAAATCTGTAAAGGAATAATTTTTTGATCAGCATCTTGTTCTGCTATTGAATGAGAAGAGCCTAAATCTAATACCAAAGAATTTAAGTGTTCTATTGAAGAAACTAAAGGTTGCGGAAACTTAATTTCTAAGCGGCGATTATTAAGTTTTCTCTGAGTAATTAAACCAGCCTTATCATAGCTGGTCAAATCTAAAGTATCCAACCTGAATGTTTGAGAAAAAATAACCGTCGTTGAATCTTTATCACTTTTTATTTCATAAGAAATATTATCCTTATCAGGAAAATTAAAAATAAATCTATCAGTTTCTGATGTTTTTATATATTTCAAAATGACATTTTTTTGTACGGAAACCGCAGGAACTTCAGTATTATTATTCCATGTCTCTTGAGCCCAAACATTTGTTATAGGAAAATCTAAAAAAACAACGGCCAATAATATAAAAGAATATCTGCCAATATGTCTAATGACGTTTTTCAAATCTCATTCCTTATATTAGAAAGCATTACCTATAATTTTATCGGTAATTGCTTTGGCTTTAACCGGAGTAATTTGAGCTAAAATAGCGGATGAAACAGATGGTTTCATCTCTTTTAGCAAGGCAACAGTAACTTCCAAATCTAAAGTTTCAAAAATTCGAGCCGCATCTTTAGGTTTCATGCTGGCATAAACTTTAACCAAAGAAAGTATTTTTTCTTTTTCTTTTGTATTATATTCTTGAATAAGCTGTTTTAATTTTTGCTCATATTCTTCCATTTGTTTGAGCCTCTTATCAATTTCTTTTTCTGAAACCATAAGTTGTAAAGCTTTCTTATCAATTTCTTTGCTGCGAAGATCTAAAGCTTCACGGCGCTCTGCCAGTTCTTGTAAAATTTGAATTTCTGATTGGGTAAATCCGGAAGGAGTAGATGTTTCTTGAGAGTCGCCGTTATATTGCGATTTATCTAAAGCAGAGGATAACGCTTCGGCTTCTGGCGTCGGATTCTCGGCAGCCTGTAATTCTCCAATTCCGAAAGAAGGAATGGTTTGAGAATGGATTGCTTCGACTAAATTAGAAATTTTTAAACTTAACGTCAAAACGGATAAAAATATAATTGCCGGTAGAACGCGTATAGATTTGAATAAATTAATCATTACTTTTCCTATTTAATTGAACGAAGCGCTTTAAGTAATTCCATTTCAGCTAATGATCTGTCATCTTGAGCTTCAGAAGATGAAAAATCTGGAGAACTATCTGAATTCGCCGCATTTTTTAATGTCCGACTATCATGAATAACATTTTCTAATCGATCAGCAAGGTTATCAGCACGTTCATTTATAAATGTTAAATCTTCTTTTAGAGTTTTGGCATTATCAACAACATCTTGCAAATTTTGAGAAGAAACCTCTGTTACATTTTTTAGTTTTGGAATGGAATTCTCCGCTTTAATTGTCGCATCATTTAATGATGAAATTAAATGGGATAAACTGTTTTGATTTTCCCGTAATAGAGTCAGGTTTTTGTTTAATTTGTAAGCATAAATAATTGTTGGGACCAACAATACAATAATCAACAGATTGATAATTAACTCTAAATTATCCATTATCGTTAGCCTTTCCTAAAATTTTAACTGCAATATTATCGCCTTTACGCCCCATAAATCCAGAGAATAAGCTGACGTCTCCACATATTAATTTAATCGGATCACGGGGTGACATATCTAATGGTAAAAAAGAACCGACCTTCCATTGAGAAATCTCACCCAGAGGAACCTCTGTTTCCTTTAGAATAACTTGAGTCTCTAAATCGGTACACCACAATCTTTCAACCAAATGGTTTTCCCAAATCATATCTCGGCCGTAACGTTCACCCATAAACATCTGTAACAATAAATCTCTGATAGGCTCTAAAGTAGCATAAGGAATCATTAGATCAACTTTACCACCACGGTCTTCCATATCAACGCGTAATCTGGCAACAATGACCGCATTGGATAAACGAGAAATTGTTGCAAAGCGTGGATTTGTTTCCATACGATCGTAAGTAAAGTTAACAGAAGTAACAGGATCAAAAGCCGTCGATAAATCTGTTAAAATGATATTGAGCATTTCTTTAACAAGATTAAGTTCAATAGTCGTATAAGGGCGTCCTTCGATTCGAACAGCTGCTGTTCCGCGACGTCCGCCAAGCAAAACATCAACGATAGAGTAAACCAAAGCCGAATCAATAGAAATCAAACCATAATTATCCCATTCTTCAGCCTTAAAAACACCGAGAAGTGTTGGAAGAGTTAAAGCGTCAATATATTCACCAAAACGCATAGATTCGATGCTGTCTAGGGAGACATCAACATTGTCTTGGGTGAAATTACGAAGAGATGTTGACATCATTCTGATAAGACGGTCAAAAACAATATCAAGCATCGGCAAACGCTCATACGTTGCCATTGATGAATTCAAAATAGCTTTAACGCCAGTTTTATCAACGGAAACAGATTGCTTTTCTTCATCAGAGTAACCGAACAGAGCATCAATTTCTTCCTGATTCAAAACTCTTGAACTGTCATTAATAGATGCAGACTGGTTAAGTTTGCCTTTTGCGGCAATCATATCAGCCCAATCTTCATTGTTTTCCGGATTAGGAGAATTATTTTCTGTCTCATTTACATTTTCATCACTCATTGTTTAATCCTCTTGTTTCTCCGTCATATCATCGATGATAATATTTAAGTCTTTAAGATTAAGATTTAAAACTTTTGTAGGAGCAACTATTAAATTTATACGGCGCAATAATTCTGCTTTCAAAGCATAAATACCCTCAGAACCACTTACTTCTTCAGGCATTAATTCTGTTAAATGAGCAATAACGATATCATTAATTCTGGGTAACATACCATCGATAATGGTAATATCTGCAACAGAAGATAACTCAAGATTAATTTTAAGTTGAATAGTTTCTAAAACATCGTTACTGGTGTACAAATTTGCCTTAATTTCAGGAAGAGTATAAAAAACGGTTGTGCTCTCGCCGGAACCATCAATATTTTTTTGCGTTACGACATCATAAGGCTGAGGTTTATCTCCACCAACTTTAGTAAAAAAGACAGCTATAAAACCGACACCGACACCAATTAAAATAATTGCCGGTATTAAATATAATATAATTTTTTTCTTCAAACCCTTCTCAGGCAAAGAAACCTCTTCGGTTTCTTCATCCTCAACTTCGCTTTTTTCCATAAAGCACACCTTTCCTAAAAACACTTATAAACTATACTATATGATTTTTTGGATAATTAAACAGTAAAAAGCGACTTATCAAATAAAAAAAGGCAGATTTTCTAAATGTCTGCCTTTTTGTTTAATTATTTGAAGTTAAGAGAGTTCCAACCACCATTTTTTTGAGGCGAAGCAGATGATCCGGTACTCCAATTTCGCTTAGCTTGTTCAGGAGCGCTAACAGCAGCTCTTTGTTCAGATGTTTGGACAACACCTATAGGTAGAAGCTGGTTTAATAAAGCCGGTGAAACAAAGGAAGTTTGAGTGTTATTAAAAGCAGTAGTGATGGTTTCTAATAACTCTGTTGCCGGTTTCATATTATATGTACTAACTTTTCCTGCATAAAAGATTGTTGCAGAAGGACAAGGGTTGGATAACAAAACATCTGTGCTATCAATGCCTCTGACAAAACGTAACATAATACGAGGCTCAATGGTGCAATTATTGATATTGCCAAAATTAATATTACTATTGGTAGAAAAAAGTTGTTCAACCAACATATCTTTTAGATGAGGATCCAAAATACCGCAAAAGCCTGTAATGGCAAAATTATCAATGGTGTAGCCATTGTAATTTTGCGGTTTATTAGCAATATGATAACAGAATAAACGCTCTGCCTTTTCGATATTTTTTGTAGCTGCAGCTCCAATATCGTGGCTGATATTGGGAAGAATAGTTTGAGCCTGAGCTTGGAACGACAGTAAAGCGCAATTAAAACATAAAATAAATTTCAAAAGTTTCATGGCAATGCATCCTATATAGTTTTATGTTATCATAATAATAAAATATTACTGTTGCGTTAATTTTAAAAATTCAATAACCGCAAAAACAGAGATAAATTGTTCTAAAACCTCATTAATCGGTCGACGATCTGTTGAACTTTTGAACAAAGAAGATGGCTCGAACATATCTTTAGCGGAAGATACAGCAATCAAAAGTTTATTATCAAAAAAACTGAATTGAATTTTTTTTCCGCCAAAAACTTTTTTTACTTTGAGCATTCTTTCCATAAAAGCGGTTGTTAACAGAAATCGTGCTTCAATTTGGTCGTTACTGAAGACTTCAAATTTTTTTTCAAAAACAGGATCTTCAAAACTGATGTGTTGAAGTTTAATTGCAATTTTATGCAAGAAATTAAAGATTCCCCAATCACTAAAAACAACAGTTTGCCCCTGAAAGGATTTAGGAAAATCTAATAAAATAATAATCCCTTTAAAAATTTTCGATTCGCCTTTGTTGTGTTTATAACGCAGATTTTCTTCCGAAATGGTCATCGTAACGTTTTTATATGTTCCATAAAAATGATCATCACTGGAGTGGCGATTATAAGAGTTAAAAAGCAAGCTGTTTCTTATAATATCATCATGAATGCACGAGAGTGGACTATAACGGAAAGAACCGAAATAATTAATAAAATCCTCAATAATAGAATCTTTAATTTTCAATTTATAAGTCACAATAGGCGAGCCAATAACGGCAATAATCATTGTGGCCCCTAATAAGCAAAGTTTAACGAGACTCTCAATCTCTTTAGGAGAACCTTGGGTAAGAATTAAATAAAACCATTCTCCAAAAATAAAGATAATGAGAGCGGGAAGAAGTACCCCCATGAGGAAGAATAAAATCCAAAAACGGTGAAGATATTTTAGCCTATCTTGTTCCATTGTGGTTAGTTTAAGCCATAATTTTTGATAATAAAATTCTTCAAAATCGGAGCGCAACTTTGCAAAGTAGTCAGATGAAACCATTATTTAAAGAAATCTCCGGCATTGATAGACTGTTTTTCATTTTCGGGAGCATCAAAGAATACGGCTTGTTTTATTCCTAATAAACCGGCAATGATACTGCTTGGAAATATTTCAACGGCATTATTCAAATCATTAACTGCAGCATTATAAAAACGTCTGGCCGCGGCAATGTGTTCTTCAACATCTTTCATACTATCCATAGCCTGAACCATCGTTTGATTAGATTTTAAATCAGGATAATTTTCAACGGAAATATTAAATTCTTTAAGTTTATTGCTTAATGCGTTTTCAATTTTTGCTGCTTGTTCAGGATTATTGCTAAAAGAACCGTTCATAGCTTCAGTACGTAATTTAGTAATTTCTTCCATGAGAAACTTTTCGTGTTCCATAAATTTCGAAGCAGTTTGTAAAAGATTAGGAATTAAGTCATAGCGTTTTTTGAGTTGAACCTCAATCCCTGAAGATGCTTCTTTTACCTTATTTTTCTTCTTGATAAGAGAAATGTATAAAAAGTAAAAAACAGCAAGAACAATTAATAAAAAAATGAGTGAAATAGGCATGATTAATCTCCTTAAAATAGATAGTCTTAGAATAACGAAAATTTATTAAACAAAGATTAGCAAATATTTGTTAAAAAAGAGAAAAGGAGAAGAAAATGCTGAATATTATATGGAGTGGATTTTTTATAGCGGCCTTCGTTTTGGCAATTTGGCAGTCTGTATTTGAGGGAAATACGCAAATATGGTCAACACTTGTAGATTCGAGCTTATCATCGGCCAGAAATGCGTTTGAAATTACCTTAAATTTAACAGGAATGATGTGTTTGTGGCTAGGACTATTAAAAATAGCTGAAAAATCAGGATTAACAGAAGTTTTAGCAAGTTTTTTACGTCCTTTGTTCCGTAAAATTATGCCGGAGATTCCATCAAATAGTCCGGCAATAGGATCTGTTGTCATGAATATGGCTGCAAATATTTTAGGATTGGATAATGCTGCTACACCGATTGGTATTAAAGCAATGGAACAACTTCAAACATATAATCCTCACAAAGAAAAAGCATCTTCAGCCCAAATTTTGTTTATGGTTATAAACACTTCCTCCGTCACATTAATTCCTATTTCAATTTTAATGTATCGCCAACAATTTGGGGCGCAAGAACCCGGACTGGTTTTTTTACCGATTCTATTAGCAACTTCATGCTCAACTCTTGTTGGTTTTCTAAGTGTGGCAATAGCTGAAAAATTACCTGTTTTCAATAAAATAGTTCTAGGATATTTAATTGCTTTCGGAATATTTATCGGGGCGACGGCGTATTGGTTTTTATCAATGGATGCCGCAACACGTTTAACATATGCATCACTCATCGGAAATGTTGTTTTATTTAGTATTATTTTTCTTTTTATTATGGCGGGATTAATAAAACGCTTGAACGTTTACAGCGTTTTTATTGAAGGTGCAAAAGAAGGTTTTGAAACGGCAGTTCGAATTATTCCTTATATGGTATCAATGCTCGTCGGAATAGCTGTTTTTAAAGCTTCTGGAGCATTAGACTATTTATTGATAGGAATTAAAAATATTATTACTTGGTTTAATGGCGATGTTTCTTTTATTCCAGCAGTGCCAACAGCACTATTGAAACCATTGTCGGGAAGCGGTGCTCGTGCAATGATGATAGAAACAATGCAAAATTATGGTGTAGATAGTTTTCCTGCATTTATTTCTGCTGTCATCCAAGGTTCAACAGAAACAACATTTTATGTTTTGGCTGTATATTTTGGAGCTGTCAAAATCAGTAAAACCGGGTCAGCACTTCCTTGTGCTTTGTTGGCGGATTTAGCAGGAATATGCGCAGCAATAGCTTGCGGTTATTTATTCTATATAGATTAAATAAATTTTTACAAGCAACATGATAGAATAACGGATAATGCTTAAAGAAAAGGATGATATAATGGAAAATGAAACGCCAAATCAGTTGCCTAAAATGTCAATGGCTGGCTATGAAAATGCATGGTTTTATATTCAGTCTTTAGATTATAGCGATAAAGATAAAATTTTATATTTGGAGCAACAATTATACAACTTACTGCAGCAAAATCCTGAAGATTGTAATCTTTTGGTATTGCTAATGCACGAGCAAATAATGAATAATCGCGGGCAGAGAGCACGATCCATAGCTTACAAAATATGGGATTTGGGTGGAGAAATTGCTCCTGAAATTGAAAAAATGTATATCGACGATTTAATCAATTTAGGACTTTCTGATATGGCAGGAACGGCTTTGTCATGGTATATCGGAGAGATAGAAAACAGTGTCAGGTCATATGGTGATATACTCGTTAAATATGCAGTATTTGTCGGTAATATGAGCTTGTTAGAAAGAATTTTAGCTTACATGCCGGATGATAAAAGACATAATACTTTAAGAGATTGGATTGAACTGAATGAGGAAGTTCATGCAAGTAACCATATAGCACCGGTTATGCGCCGTATTTTAGAAAATGTGTCTGATGCAATGCTTGGATTTTCCTTCAATGTCTATACAGATAGAGATGTTCCGGATATAGAATTTGTTTTTTATGTTGATGATTCTATTACAAATTATACCGAGCTTAAAGAAACAATATATATACAGATTTCCACATACTGTGCCGCCCATAAAATAGTTGATTTACGAAATTTAAATGTGGCTTTTTATCCATTGATAAAACACCCGCGGCAGGATCTTTGGTTGGCCCCTTTATAGAGTTTTTGTCTGGGATTCGTAAGCTTTATAACTGCTTTTTTCAACTAAAGAAAGTACAGAAACACTACCTTGTTCAAATAATTGTCTGAGCAATGTTTTGGCGATGACTTGCTCGTCATCTGATGTATTAAATAAAATAAATTTATTTTCATGTTCGGTAATAAGGCTGTTTTTATTTTTATCAAGAATTTCAAGCGCTAAAACCATTTGCAGACGACTTGTTTCTTTATTTAACGGCTCAATTTTTGCTTTTAAAATTTTAGGGGTTACAATAAAATTAGCTTCATCTTCACTTTTGACTAATTTAATATTTTCAGATTGAGCAATAATATTTTCGAAGACACGAGAATGGCTATGGGATTGAGTGTTATTATAAAATTCTGTTGGTCGGACATAAACGGTGCTTAAGACAACGATATGAGAGTTATTTGCCGGTACAGAAGCTGATGATGAATTTAAAGAATTTTCAACAAGTGCTCCATTGGGTTGAGATTCGGAAGAAGTCTCTTCTGGTATTTTTATCGCTTCATCTATAGCTTTTCCGATATTTTCAGGCGTAATATAGCCGGAAATCTCAATACATATCTTTTCACCATCCTGCTGCGTCGTTTTAGTGTCTAAATCTTCTAAATACTCATCAATAAGATTATAAACAATCACATTAAAATCATGGTCATCAAAATTGTCTCTTATGCCGACAATTTGAGGTAATGAAGTAATGGCGCTGTAACAAGCCTTATCGGTAGCCTTGACGCGAGTAGAGGTATTAGGTTCATCTTTTTTAACTTCTTCACAAGCAGAACCAAAAACTGATAAAGCATTATCATCAGCCTCAGTAATTTCCGCTTGTGCCGGAGACAAGCTCATAATTAAAAAAGTAATGCAAATACCTAAAAAGAACATTATTGCCAGCTCTGATCTTCACTCATTTGTCTGATAACCACATTCCATGCCTTTAAGGGGTGATCAGATTTATCATTAATGGTTAATTTAAAAATAATAGCGGGTAATCCGGCAGAATTAAATTCCTCTATACGGCTATCCAAAAGATAATCAGCCTCATTCATATCTTTAACGAGAGAATAGGTTCCTGATTTTCCAGCAATTTCTTTTATGGCATGATA
>CAMOQT010000033.1 GCA_946623145.1 uncultured Azospirillum sp. | reverse complement strand
TTATCGCTTAGGACAGCAAATAGCAGCAATGGAATTTAAACTTGATTTTGGATTGTCCAGTTCCGGTATTATGGGCGCTGTTGCGAAAGGTGTTCTGGATTGTTGGAAACAAAAAAACACAACCGAAACACCAATACAGGGCATCACGACGAAAGAGTATTATAGTCTTTATGAAACCGATGAAATTTTAAATCAGATAGAAGATGTGATTGTTGCACAGACGCTTGAGGAAAGAAAACAAAAACTCTTAAATGCTGATTTTATTGTTTTTGCCCCCGGTGGTGTCGGTACATTAGATGAATTGGCTTATGATTGTGTAGCTATGCAAGATGGTTTTTTGAAAATTAAACCTTTTATTTTATATAATATTAATGGATTTTTCCATCATTTGGTTGAATATTTAAAATCAATTTCCGCAGAAGGATTTGCTGACCCGTTGCCTTTTATCGTGGTCGACAATAGTGATGAGCTATCTATCGTATTCAGATTATTAAAACGGCGCTATAGAAAAGGAAATACCACTCAAGAAGCGTATGCGTCAACGCGTCAGCTAATTTATGAATTACCGTATTTTGTAAAAAACACCAATAAAGAGACAAGCGTTGAAGATATTTGCAACAGAATAACAAATAACAGCTATCACGGCACATCGGAAGAACGTCAGGAATTGGCAAACGATATTGAACGAGCTTATCTTGAAAAAGAAATTGAAAGAATGTATGACCGTTTAGCCAAAACCGGACGAGATACAGCGGTTGTCAGCGATAAATTAAGTATATTGAAACGTCGCAAACAAGAAAATTATAATTTCTGCCCGCTATAAAAAAAACATCGTTTTTATAAGATAAGATAAAAATGCTTTCAGAAAATATTTGACAAAATTTTCTGAAGAAGCTAATCTTATTAACAGTGAAAATATTATTAACTTAACTTATAATTATTATGTACAGCGACATTAAAGTGGATGATTCTTGCCTGAAAGGTAAGTTCATCATTAGTGCAAAGGATGTGAAGAATCTTCTGCCAGAAGAAATTCAGGAGGAGGTGGAGGCCATCCACGTTTATGTGGACAACGGACAGACAAAATGGATCATTTTTTTGGAAGATGATATGGGTGTATATAATTACTTCCCATTCTCAAAAGAATTAATCTATGACCCCTACGGGCGTCAAATCCGCTATGGTCTCATTTACCTCTGGCGTAAAGCCAGGTATCTTCGCGACGAGTATGAACATAAGGGGACGGAGAAAAAAATCTGGGCAACCTATGTTTGCCGCCCAAACCATATGGTTTTACTGCGCGAGGTGAAAGAGTACTGGTTCGATGACGGGAACGGCATGGGATGTTCATGCCGGACCAGATGGTTCCGTGCCTTCCCTTAGGAAAATTAAAAAAACTCAAGAGCAGACTTGCTTTTGAGTTTTTTTATGCTTAAAATAACCGCAAAAGAGAGGAAATATGCAAAAAGGCGCACAATATCAAGCCGTTTTAGAACTAATCAGTGAAATTTTTAAGGATAAAGAGCCTGCAGATAATATCATCAATGCCTATTTGCGGGAACGTAAGTATATCGGCTCGAAAGATCGTCGTTTTATCACGGAAACGGTATGGAATATTGTCCGCCATCGTCGCCGTTTAGCTTTTGATGCCCAAAGCAGTGATCCTCGGCGAATTTTATTGTATTTCCTGAGAAATGAAGATTTTGATATTCTATGTGCAGATAGTGCCTATTCTTTAGCGCCGCTGAGTAAAGAAGAAAAAACTTGGCTGACAAAAGAAAATGAAGAACCTTATCCGCTGGCAGTAGAAGCCGAAACGCCGGATTGGCTGTTTGATAAAATTAAAGATTTTGCGTTATTAAAAGCCTTAAATGAGCCTGCCGGTGCGGATTTAAGAATAAATAAAGCCACAAGAGAAATTATGTTGCAAAAATTGCGGGCAGAAGGATTGTTTTTTAGTCCGACACCTTATTCTCCCATAGGAATTCGCTCATCTGAAAGAGTCAATTTACACAATTGTATCGCTTATCAAGAGGGAGAAATTGAAGTTCAGGATGAGGCTTCACAAATTGCGGCGATTATGGCAGATGTTTACCCTCATCATAAAACGATAGATTATTGCTGTGGTGCCGGAGGTAAAAGTTTAACGATAGCCTTTTTGAATAATAATCAAGGGCAAATCGATGCTCATGATATTAATTGGGGAAGATTGGAAGCGATAAAAGACCGAGCCGAAAGATTAAAAATCAGCAATATTCATATTGTTAAAGAACTGAAAGATAAAGATTATAGCAGATTTATTATTGATGCTCCCTGCTCGGGAAGCGGAACATGGCGTCGAGCCCCGGATGCTAAATTCAGATTAACCCCGCAACAAGTGGCTGATCTAAATAAAACACAATCAGAAATTTTAGAAATTGCCTATAATCATACATGTCAAGGCGGGCGGATAGTGTATTTTACCTGTTCAATTTTGTATGAAGAAAACGAAGATATCATTGAAAAGTTTAAACAATCTCATCCTGACTTAAAACCGGTCAATTTGAAAACCTTATGGAAGCAAAAATTAAGTGGTCGTTATCCTGTTAAAGATGAATACTATTTGCATCTCAATCCGCTCATCAGCGGAACAGACGGTTTTTTTGTAAGTATATTGGAAAAAATCTAACCTTTTAATTTGCCGTTGGCGCGATAAATGTAGGAAATAATTTCCGCGACGGCACTAAAAGCTTCTAAAGGAATTTCACTATCAATATCAACCGCTTTAAGAATTTGCAACAAATCCGCATCTTGATGGATTTCAATCCCTTCATCTAAAGCGATTTGCACGATTTTTTTTGCAATATGTCCTTGTCCTTTGGCAACAACCACCGGGGCGTTGTTTTTTTCCATATCATAGCCGAGTGCAACCGCATAATCTGGGGATAACGCGTCATCTTCGTTGTAATCGGTAGGATTTGGTTTATCATTAATATCGGACATAACAGGCCTTTCTTAGAGGTTATTGTAGTGTCTGGATTTGAAAATGCAATATGTTTTGGCACATAACTTGCATTTTTTATGGGGAACAAATTAATTTTATAAGGGGAACGGCTATGGATATGTCAGGCTTATCCATCGTCAATATTGCAAAAAATAAATTAGATTATTTATCTGAGCGCCAAAAGATTATTGCGACAAATATCGCTAATTCGGATACGCCGGGGTACATAGCGCAAGACGTTCAAGAACCTGATTTTGCTTCTCAGGTAAAAGAAAGCCTTTCTCATCGCTTGCCTATGACGGTAACAAACCCTAAACATATGACCTCAGCTCCGGTGCAGGGTGGCGCATATCGTGTTTATACCCCTAAACCGGATACAGCCCTGACAATTGATGGCAATGGTGTTAATATTGAAGACCAACTCAATGAGGCAAGCAAAATTAAAAGTGAACATGAGCGGGTTTTAACAATTTACAATAAATATAAATCTATGCTGCAAACAGCCAATACCAAGATAAATATATAGGAGTAGCATAGATGGGAAATAATTTATCAGTCAGCGCCGATATTGCAGTTTCAGGGATGAAGGCTCAATCCGAGAGATTACGGGTTATTGCTGAAAATATGGCAAACGCCGATTCTGTCGGGACTCATCCCGGAGAAGCTCCATATCGTCGTCAGGTAGTTACTTTTAAGGATTATGTTGAAGCTGAAACTGGTGCTCATAAAGTAAAAGTTTCCAGTGTCAAAACCGATGATTCAGAATTACCTAAAAAGTATGATCCGAACCATCCGGCTGCAGATGCTGAAGGATATGTAACATTACCGAATGTTAATCCTTTAGTTGAAATGATGGATATGAAAGAAGCTCAGCGCAGTTATGAAGCTAACTTAACGATGATGAAAACTGCGCGAGACATGAATACAAGAGTTTTAGATGTTTTGAAATAGGGAGTGAGTAAATGAATAATATTTCAAGTGCTTTAAATGCTTATCAGCAAGCTTTATCACGTATAGGCAATGCGGCACAAGCGACAACAATTACAACCGCAGAGAATACCACACCTAAAGATACATTTCAGACAATGGTTAAAACAGCAGTTAATGAAGCTGAAAAAATAACACAAAGTGCAGAGGAAGCATCTTTAGCCGGAATGATTGGTAAAGCTGATATTCAAGATGTTGTTTTAGCAGTTTCTAATGCTGAAGTTGCACTCGAAACAGTTGTCGCTGTTCGCGATACGGCAATCAAAGCTTATAAAGAAATTATGCAGATGACAATTTAAGTATGAAAATTACAATTCTAGCCATAGGTAAATGTAAACCCAAATCACCGGAAGCTCAAATTATTGAGGAATATGTAAAACGCTCCGGTTGGAATATTCAGATTAAAGAAAAAGATAATGCCACCCAAGAGGAAGAGGCTAAGTTTTTACAAAGCCATATTCCTGCGGGGGCAAAAGTCGTCGTGTTGGATGAACGCGGCGAAAATATAAAAAGCTTAGAATTAGCAGAAAAAATCAAAAATTGGCAAGTTTCCGGTTGCTCTGAAATTTGTTTTTTAATTGGTGGCGCTGACGGACATTTGCAAAGTACGCGTGATAAGGCTGATTTGTTATTATCATTCGGAAAATTAACTTTACCCCATATGTTAATGAGAGCTGTTTTATCAGAACAAATATACCGTATTCAAAAAATTTTAGAGGGACATCCCTATCATCGGGAATAAAATTAAAAAATCGACAAAAAAGACTTGGTTGTTTAACGAAAATGGTTTATAATCTCCTTAAAAGAAAAGGGTTTATAAATGGCAAAACGTTGGGCAAAAAGATTAGCAGCTTATTCGGCATCCGCAGTTGTTTTATTAAGCGGTGTTTCTTCTTATGCCTTAAAAGAGTTAGATAAAATCAATGCTCGTGAATTTGCGGATAGTGTCGTTGTTTTTCATGATCGCAAAATCCCCATTCAGGAATTCTATGAAAATTTAGCCTATTATCACGATAAATGGATATATCAGGACCAAGAAAAGAATAAAAGATATAGCGTAAAAGATATATCAGATTTTAATGTGGTTAATAAGGTACGTGCTAAAAGATGGCTTGAAGCTAAAGAGAAGCGCCACACAAAAATTGATACGGTTTATTATACAAAGGTAGAAAATCCTGAATGGATTCGTAAACATTCTACGCAATACGTATATCAATTGGGAACACAAGACAGTTTAGCTAATATGCCAAGTTTGGGATTTAGCGGTTTTGAAGAAATGTTAATTCGGCAGTTTGAGCCTAGAAATTGCAAACGAGATATGCGTATAGAAATATACAATGATAAATATAATTGCACATCAGATCATGAAGGGCAACATTTTTACAATAAATGTCCGGGAGAAAGTATTTATAATTCTGCAGCTGTTGGGCAAATAGGACAAAGTCATGAATTGACATTTGTTGAAACATGTTTGGATGAAATTTCTGCAAATATCAAACAATTATTGGCACAGCGTCAAAAATATTTAGATAAAGGCAATGATTTTACCCATATTACGCCACGTTTTGGCTTTTATGCTGAAGCCATAAAAGAAGGAAAAATTAATCCAGAACAAGGACAAAAAATTTCAGAAGAAGAGAAAAAATTAATAGCTAATGGTGTTTTTGATAGCTGGATGAAAGAGAAATATAATCTATATAAAGAACGAAATATGCTCAGAACGCTGCATAATTATAGAACACCGCGAGCCAATTATAATGCGATGCAGGAAAATCTTCCTCGACATCATCGTGTTGTAAAACATATGTTTTACATAGATGGAATAGATTTTTCTCCTTATATTTTTGCAAAAGAAAAAGAGATTTTAGGAAGAATAACGCCGGAACAAAAAGCTATTTTTGCTGCCGAAGTTGCTAAAAAGAAAGCTAATATGACGCATTTGGATAAACTGGAACAAATTCGTCTTGAGCAAGGACAAGAGGCGTTTGATGACAAAATTCAGCAAAATGCAAATTTAGCCAAAGCTAATAGATTGGTTGCAAATATGAAAGAATTTTTCGGTCTTAAGCGATAATTTTTAAGCGGAAAAAGCATAATAACTCTGTTGAATAATATCCTCAACTTGAGCTTTTATCCACCAAGGAGCATAAATTTTCTTAAAGACAAGCTTAGACGTGCCGGTGCCTGAAAATAAAATATCACCGTAATTTAGAATTCTGCCCAGTATGGACTGTTGAACGCTGATAGATTCAATTTTATTGCTGGCTAATTCATCAGTTTTAACATTAAAAATACCGGTTTTATAAATAACACGATGATTTGTTATAGCCATCTCTGTTGAAAAATTACGGATAAACAAATAGATAATTCTGGTGAAAATTGCCAAAGCAATAAAAATCTGTGCATATTGAAAAATATCCGAATATCCAATGTTTGCAAGAATATAATTATTCATAAAATCACAAAAGATAACATAGATCAGAAAAAAGCTGAAAAAGATATCACAATAAACAGCCCAATGTAATTGTGGGGTCAACAATATTTTTTCATTGATTTGTAATGTATTAGGAACATATTTTTGCATTTTGCCTCCTACGAGAAGAAGTATAGCAAAATTTTATAGAATCTTTGCTAAAAGTCAACAAATATAAGACTAAAAAGGACTATTGACATAAAATAAAGATTATTTAAGATGCATCTATTCAATAAAATTATAGGTTTTTAATAAATATGTCACCACAGATAAACATATATACAGCCGCAATGACTCCTAAACAAAAGAAAGATTTGTTAGGTATATATCAGGATTATCTGTATTTTACACAAGGTTTGGAGCTTATTGTAAAAAGTAATTCCATAGAAAATTTGGCATATATGTTTATGAAGCGAGTCGGCTGGGATGTCGAGGCAATCAAAAATTTACCATGGCATCTTAGTTGGGCTGATAAAAAAGAACGAGAAGGGTATGTCCGTTTTGCTCAAGGAGATGCAGAAGGGTCTGAAAAATATACATACATCTCACTTTATCACACAAAAACGGAAGATGATGCTTCCTATCCGAAAGTTCGAGCTCACCCATCAACACATGGCTTTACAAATATTGATTTGGACTTACCTTGTGTTGTAGAGCGCTATGCTGTAGCCTACCCTAAAGATCAAAAAATGAAAGATGCCGCTTTTATTATTGATGGGACATTTAAGGTTAAATATGAAGGTGGAAAATTTGGTGATTTATCGGTCTTTGACGGCCTGAATAACGAACAGGCACAAGATGAATTCAGAGTACTTCTCAGCTTAGCAGATTATTATGATAAACATAAATATGAAATAGAATATACGCATGCAGGTAGTTCAAAATATATTACCGGTATTATGAAAAAAATTATGGCAGCAGAAGCTTTATCAAGCTTTGAAAATAAAGTTTTAGAGTTGCTAGGTTCTTATAGTGATAAAACGCAAGATATTCTTCATACTTTTTTTCCGAATAAAACCTCGCAAGAAGTCTGGGAAAAAGCAGAAAAAGAAAATTTAATTTCTAATGCAGAGACTATGCAACAGTATATGAATATCAGGCAGATCATGCGACACCAATGGGATATGTTAGATGGAACAGGTCGATTTGCATTAGGTGGAAATAAGAAAAATGACGAATTACGTCGAAAATATTTGCAATCATATCATCAGATATTTGATAAAACATTGGCTGATCGGATAAAGGCATATCAAAAAATTGCAATAGATATGCAAGTCCTCTTAAAATTTATTTATCCGGAATTTATGACAAGAGAGCAAGGGGAGAGTAATTCTAAATTTGTATCCAGATTAAAAGAATGGCAAAAACAAAATCCGACATTGCAACCCATGGTAAATACAAATTATCCTTTGCGTTCGGATAAGAAAATATCGTTGATTAATAATCTAAAGAAAGTTGTTCCGCAAGCCAGAGTACTGGATTGCATGCAAGAGAGCGATTTAGCGCGTTTTCCGGAACTTGAACGAGGCTATTTTCATCGTGCTTGGTTTTTAAAACTTTATGATCACCTGGAAAGCGATATGTTAGATTACTGTTTTACAAAAGGTGAAGTTTTTAATCGCAACGAAATGTGGAATTATTTTAAGACAAAAGTTTTATCGCCGCAGGAATATAGTCTTTGGGCTCAGTATCGGCAATTACGCAACACTTTAAGCCATAATCATTTGAGCAGTGAAATAAGAGAAACTTTAGATAAGGTTGTTCATGGTAGCTTTGGTGAAGATCTCTGTAAACTGGGAGATTTTATCAGTAACAATACGCCTGTTTTCGTTCAACAGGAAGATGGAACTTGTTTAGCAAGGCATAAAGACGGATCGATGATTCATATTAATCTTGAAGAAAGAAAAATTATAAGTTATGTAGACAGAGAAGGGCGTAATTTACTGAAAAGTTCGAAACATAATGCGGAAATCAGTGCCGCTGCCGCAGTTTCTCCCGTTAAAGTACATTGGAAAGAAAAAGAGATTATAGATTGTACGCTTCCAAACGGAATTTATATCGATTTGAAAAGAAAAAAAGTCCGTTTAACGCATGATACGCATATATATCTGGATGCAAAAGGGTATAATGTCCTCCGTTTTAGTAATAACAATAAACTTTTTACAAAGAAGAATTTTGAAATCAAAGATTACGTAGATCAAGGTCGGAGTACGCGGATTGGTCGACATGAAAGCTTATTTGTTGCGCCTAAGATTAGAGTCAGCACAGATAGAAGAGGACAACTGTCAGAGGTGAGTATTAGTCTTTCTGAAAAACAAAAATTGACGACTCAATTTGCTAATGACAATAATAGTGCAAAGATAATTTTTCCCGATGGAACTGTTTTAAAAGATTCTGCAGGAAATATGGAGCTTTCTCATAACGGAATAGCTTTAGATTATAAACATCGCCACGCCTTTATTCAAAGTTATATTTCTCCTGTTTCGGGCACGCAAAATTCAGGCTCAGAGCGATAAGAATCAAAAAAACACCTCTTTAGGACTTTTGCTTGACAAATTCTCTATTGGTTCTAAAATCAAATCACTTTTTTATATTTATAAAATTATTGTATAACTTTAAACTTAAAAGTAGTATGGCTAGTGGTAATTATGAGGTTTCTCAAGCGGAAATCGTCGGAATGGAAGTCAGTGAAATTCCTATTCCTAAGGCAATTGAGATGTATGAAAGTAAGCCCTTATTTTCTTACAAGGTTTTTTTAATGTATCAGGGGCGCTGTGGTCGAACTGGTAGGGAAAAAACAAGGAAACTCAAAGGGCATTGTATGCTCACTCTGAAAACCCAGATTTTAAATGATGAGGATTTAGTTCTGGTGCAAGGAGAGATGGGTGTCGAAAGATACGAGTCTTGCCTTGAAAAGAGGATTAATTTTGTGCCGAAGGAAAAAATCAATTGCGAGGAGCTTTATCGTCTTATTGAGGAATTCATTGATCAGGATGGGCATCTGGGTAATGATTTTTTTGATCCGGATATTTACGGAACCATTCAAAGATCATTATTTACCTGCCGACGAGAGGTTGTGCCAATGATTTGTGGTTATAATGCCGACGGTACTCTGGATAGAGTATCCGTAAACATGAGCCTGTTTAAGCGAGTGTAAAGTTAAAAAATGCAGTCAGACATCAAAAGTCCGACTGCATTTTTTTTGCGCTAAGCAAAGTCTGATACGCATTAACAAAAATCCCACCTGTTTGGATTTTTGTTAATGGTGCGCTTTTGCTTTGCGAATATCGGACTGAAAATTATGATGATTATAAATTGTTAGGAGATGAATTGACGACGGTTTTTGTAAATCTGTATAAATGTCCATATACATAATACGATACAAGCCACAGCCGAAGGATATGCCTGCACATAAAAATTATGAATAAACCATAAAATCAGATTAACACACAAAGCCCAACGCATTTGTTGGTCATTTTTTGTGGTATAAATACATATTGTATAACTTGCGGAGGCAATAATTGCTAATAAGCCAATCATTTGCAGATTGTTTACATATAGTCCGACAATAACATTTATGATCAGTAGGATAAGGGTTATACTTTTTGTTAATTTACCTTTATAAAAAATAATGTTTCGAATAAAGCAAATAAAACTTATGACAAATGCGGCATAGGCGCAAAGAACAAGATTTGTGAGCATGTCAAATAATGTATTTCCGTGCACTATATAAATACGGGAGTAATTATTTTGATACACAGCGACTAAAATATTTATACGCAAGATTTTCTATTTATTTAAAAGGAAAACATTAATTATCTTGTTCATACTGAGAGAGATACTTATCAAATAAAGCTGCCCCTATTTTTTCATCGGCAGATTTTTTATCTTTCGCTTCTTGTTTCTCTTTAGCCTCTATTTCTTTTTGACGTATATTCCAAGCTTTAATAGCTTGTTTTTGTGCAATAGCTATAATTTTATTTATTTTATCATTATTACTTTCAAATTTAGCCTGAGATAAATCAGCAACAAATGATCGCTTGTTAAATTCATCGGCACTAACATCCTCGTCTATAGACTCACGAATAGATCCATCAGCAAACCTTTCATAATCTGTAATTGCAAAAACATCTGTAGCGTGTAATTCTCTTCCTGATGACATCAGTTTATGAATACGTGCTAATATTCCGGTCCCTTTTTGATGATATTCATCTGTTTCATAGACGTTTGCTGATAAAACAATTCGATTTGCTTTTTCTTTTTCTTTTCGTTCTATATCATAATTAAAAGTTACTAATAAATCTTTTTCCTTCCCTGAAAAAACAACATTTGCAGAAGGAGTATCCAAGAAAAAACCGTTTTTTTTAGAACACATAACTTCTTTTGTTTGAAAAAGAACATTTACGCCATTATTGGAGGCTGTATTTTTATCTTGTGTCATCAGTATTCTCCTTACTTTTATGTTCTAAATTTAAACTCGCTAGTCAAATCCTAAAATAGAAAATATTAAAATATAATTTAGTATACAATAAAATAAAAATTTTGTCTAGTTTTTTTGAAAAGATAAGAGATTTGTAGCACCTACGTAGCACCGAGGAAAAAAGTCCGATTAAAAAGACGGGATTTTAACTTTCGAAAACCAAACAATAGGACTTTGTGAGAAGCAATAATAGCAACAAAAAAACCTCCGTTTAGGAGGCTTTTTGTTAATGGTGCGCGTTACTATGCGCGTATCGGACTAATTTTTATGATGAATATAAGCAGTTGAAAGATAAGATTGAATCATTTTGAAATAATTGACAAAAGAAGGAATACAATATACAATAAATTATTATCTAATATATGGAGGAAAATCTCATGGTAGTATTTATTAAAGAAGAAACACTTAAATCTTCAAAAGAAAATGCTCTTCCTGAAACAGATTTACTGAAGCGCTGTACTAAAATGAAAGCATCACAAAATGGAAAAAAAGTAGAACTGCTAACCAACAATGATGAATTACTTGGAACACTAAATAGAGAAGATGATGCTCATTGTAATTTAGATATTACAAATGGTCATAGCTTGATGGGGAGGTATATTACCACTAGTGCAGATAAGAAACCCTCTTGGACTATTTATGAGTATAATGAAGCAAAAACGTCAAAAGTGAAAATCATTGATGAGGAACGCGCTAGAATATTAAAAGGTCTTTTTAACGATATACGTAATGCGGCAGAGCGTTCATTAAAGTTAGGAAAAGATAGTGTATCTTTTAGAAATAGAAACTTATTAGATAATAGTCGTAAGATGTGAAAAATAAAAAAGTCCGATAATTTGTGAAAAATTGCTGTTTTCGGGAACGGATTTATCGGACTTTGTGAGAAGCAATAATAGCAACAAAAAAACCTCCGTTTAGGAGGCTTTTTTGTTAATGGTGCGCTTTTGCTTTGCGATTATCGGAGTGATTTTTATGATGAATACAAGCAACTGGGATATAGGCTTGAACTACTAAAAGTATTGTAAAAAAAGACAAATAGTGATATAATTTAATTATAGAGGGGTAGGCAATTAAAATGAATATAAAACAAAGACTAAAAACATTGGGCTTGACCTTTTTATTGGGCGCGTCTTCTTTGAACAGTAAAGCACAAAATACGGAGCCTGTTCCTGCTGATCCTATGCCACAGACAAGTGTAGAGCAAATATCATCCCCTACTATGGATGAAAGTATTTCCGTGATGCTTGATGACGGAGAAATGGCAAGGCACGCCGATAGTTTTTTCATGATGGAAGAAGCGATAAAAAAAGAAAAGCATAGTCATTATGCCTATATTCCAAAGTCTCAAGAAGATTTTTCAGAAATGGCAGAAAAAGCTATCAATATAATTAATAAAGTAGATCCTGATAATAAATTTGGACAAAAACTCATATCGTTTTATAATGAAAATAAAGATAACGAAGTTAATTTAGATGATCCTCTTATTCGTAAAAGCTTTTTAGCATTTAAGAAAATTGTTAAAAGAGGGAGGATTACATCTACCTCCAATAATGCAGGAAAATATAATGAAACATCATATCTTTTAGGAATAGATGCTAAGGCATTTCATCAATTAAATCAAGAAGCAAATTCTTATATGAAAGCTTTTTGTAATCAAATATATAGTGATGATAGCCGATTTAAGATGCTTGATGTTAAAGATGCCCCACAAGCAGAAAAAATCGCAGAACAGCTGTTGGCTGATAAACTGAATGCATATCATATATCCCCACAAGATACAAGTTTTCAATACTCAAATTTTAAATCAGCAGTATTTACCAATGATGCTGATAATGAATGGAATGACTGGGGATTACAGTTATATATTGTGCCAAACGAATTAAAAGAAACAAAGGGAAGATATTGTCCGCTGGCCGTTGTAAAAGCGCATGAGTTGGGACATATTATGCAAAGGTTACCAGGAGAGAAAGAAAATTATGGAGCTGAACTGGTAGAATTAGCTCCGACGATAGAATTAATTGTTATGCAAGATATTATTTATAAAAAAATGAACGGCATTCCCTTAGAACAAGAAGTTAAATATCAAATGTCATCAGAAACGGGAATAAATAACGGAAAAATAGCTAATACTTTTAGAGAAATTAAAGAAAAATACAATCTTCGCAGTTATGAAGATGTTCTTTTAACTCAGGAAGCCAAAAAGAGCATTAACATGTTTATGACGCAAAACTCAAATATGGCTATGTTAGCCAACACCAATCAAAATAATCTTTAAAATCATCGATATTACTGTAAATATAGGAAAATTTCTGCAAAGTCCGGTTCTGAGCTTAAAAAAGGAATTTTTGAGATTGATATTATCGGACTTTCTGTGAGCCAACTCTACAAACAAAAAAAGCTCCGATAATGGAGCAAATAAAAAAATGGTGCCGCTGAAGTCGAATGACAATTCGCAAAAAAAGTTTGCTCATTGTCGGCTTCACCCGCCTTGCACTTAAAAGGCTCGGCGACTTCAGCTCCGGACTTACGGATTGCTCACGCAATCATGTCGTAAGTCCGATTCTTATCCTCGATACGCATTAACAAAAAAGCCCCCTTTAAGGAGGCTTTTTTGTTAATGGTGCCGCTGATAAGAATCGGACTTACGACCCCGTCATTACCAATGACGTGCTCTACCACTGAGCTACAACGGCACTT
>CAMOQT010000032.1 GCA_946623145.1 uncultured Azospirillum sp. | reverse complement strand
AACAGATATTTCTCAAAAAAAATCTTCATCTATTCAACATAATTCAGATACAAAAAAAACGGTATCTTTATCTGAAAAAAAAGCTGCTTTTGAGAAGCGTAAACGATATTTTTCTGAACGCATTGCCTCTCTTCGAGGTTTATCACTTCCAGGTGATTATTTGCGACATCATTCATGATTTTAAAATTGTTATTTTTTTGCAGCAGTCATACACATTTGGGCTTCGTTTCCGGAACGTTTTCTGTATTTTGCTTCTAATTGAGAAGCAAAAGATCTCATTTGAGGATCAATATCCTTAAACCATGCTGTTAATTCATCTGTCGTAAATTGAGATAAAGCAGTTTGAAGCGTAATTAATTTTTTTCCGCCCGGAGTTTTGTAAAAGGCCAGAAGATCATCAAGTTCTTCTTCTGTCAGATTTTGAGATAAAAATTTAATTATTGAATCTACTAATCTTTTTAAATTAAAGGCTTCTGTTAATTGATTTTTGATGTCTTGTTTTTCATTTTGCGGAATCATAAACAAACAATTCAGCGGTGTAAAAATTTGTTGATCAATAGTTTCATTGATTAGTTTATCGTAATCCATTAAAGAAACAAGTTCTTTTAGTTTATCTTGTTTATCCGCATGAGCAGGAAAAGCAAGAAACGTTGTCAGTAAACAAGCTGAAATAAATTTTTTCATAGGATTACCTTTCATCATTAAGACATATATTATAAGATAAAAGGTAATCCTTTATAATTGTTTAAGATTATTTATAACCATCAGGTGATCTAGAAAAGCTTCTACAAAGTCAGCTCGGCGGTTTTGATAATCCAGATAATAAGCGTGCTCCCAGACATCGCAAGTAATTAATGGTTTTAAACTATGTACAATAGGTGTATCGGCATTAGATGTTTTGATAATTTCTAAGATACCTTGTTTATTTTTAACCAGCCATATCCATCCTGAACCGAATTGTTCCAAAGCTTCGCGTTTAAAATCAGCTCGAAATTTTTCAAAGCTTCCGAAATCACGAATAATGTGATCTTCAATTTCGCTATCAGTTATTTTTCCACCTGCCGGAGACATCGAGTTCCAGAAAAAAGTGTGATTCCATGCTTGTGCGGCATTATTAAAAATTGCTTTATATTCATCTGAACCATAAGTTTGTTTAATGATATCTTCCAATGACATTGGAGCAAATTGAGTGTCAGCAATTAAATTATTTAGATTATTAATATAGGTTTGATGATGTTTGTGGTAGTGAAAATCCATCGTTTTAGCACTGATGAACGGTTCTAAAGCATCGAGTTCATAAGGAAGTTCAGGTATTGTAAACATGATTATTCTCCTTGTTTTTGTTTTGTGTGCTTTTTTATATAACTATTCGTTCCGATTTCATCAAGTTGCTTTTGGATTTTTAAATCTTCCTCATGTTGGGCTTTTTCTTGGCGATTTTTATCAATAATTTCATAAGTTTTTTGTTCTTTAAACATATCCGTAATAATATCGCGAATATGTGTAATTTGATCTTCCAAAGACTGTATTTGGGTTTCTAATTCTTCTTTATCTGCAAGATATTTTTTTGTGTAAGCACCAAAATCACCGATCAGCTGATTGTGGCGGTGAAATTCTTTTTCCTGTTCATAGCGGAGATTGAGATTATCAAGATGAAGTTGCAGGGCTTCTTGCTCGTCTAACAAGGCAATTAAAATTTTACGTTGTTCGTTGATATTAAATTTTTCAATGCGGCTGAGTGTGGTGAGAGCGTTTTTCATTTTTTTTAAGATCTTATCGGCGGAACATATGGTGTATCAAGAATTTCTTTTAATAATTGGTAGCATTCGCTTAAAGTTACTTTTTGCTCTTTGGTCTGAGAGAGAAAATCTTCAATCATCGGATAGTAGAACATAGCTTCATCCACTTCAGCATTAGACCCTTTTTTGTAAGCACCGAGACGGATAAGTTCTGCCATATCTTCATAGGTGGCGATATATTTGCGTGCTTTCATGACTAATTCGGCTTCTTCAGGCGTGTCACAATCAGGCATGGTACGAGAAAGAGAGCGGAGAATATTAACAGCAGGATAGCGGCCTCGTTCAGCAATAGAACGGTCTAAAACAATGTGACCATCCAGAATAGATCGGACAGCGTCAGCAATAGGTTCGTTGTGATCATCTCCGTCTACCAAAACCGTAAACAAACCGGTAATGGTACCGTTGCCGGAACCCGGTCCTGCACGTTCAAGTAATTTAGGAAGTTCAGCAAAAACACTTGGGGTGTAACCTTTTGATGCAGGGGGTTCGCCGATACTCAATGAAATTTCGCGCTGAGCCATGGCAAAACGCGTAATGGAGTCCATCATACAAAGGACGTTTTTGTTTTCATCTCTGAAATATTCGGCAATAGCCATAGTCGTATATGCTGCTTGTCGGCGCATAAGGGCGCTTTCATCTGAGGTTGCCAAGACTAAAACTGATTTTGATAAACCTTCTTCACCTAAGACATCTTCGACGAATTCTTTGGCTTCTCTGCCACGCTCTCCAATTAATCCGATAATAGAAATATCTGAATCTGTGTGACGTGCTATATTAGACATTAAGGTTGATTTTCCGACACCGGAGCCGGCAAAAATTCCCATACGTTGACCTTTGCAGACGGTCAGAAAAGTGTTGACGGATTTAACGCCTAAATCGACCTTTCCTTTTACACGGTCTCTGAATTGAGCCGGAGGAGGGGAATTTTTGATAAAATAAGGTTTGTTCCCTAAAGGAAGAGGTCCTTTACCGTCAATAGCCTCGCCAAAAGCATTAACAATACGACCTAGCCACTCCGAATGGGGATAAATAACCGGCGCCGAATTTTCAACATCAACGCGGCATCCTAAACCGATGCCCTCAAGAGAGCCATAAGGCATCAAAAGTAATTTGTCTCCTTTAAAGCTGACTAATTCGCAAGGAACTTTTTTACCATAAGTGGTGTGAACACGGCAACGATCTCCGATTGTCAGGGCCGAACTGATGCCGCTGACCTCAATAAAAAGACCTTGGACACCGGTAACTGTTCCAAAATAAGAGCCGGCATGCAAAGTATCGAGATTATGAATGATGTTATCAAAGCGTGTAGACACGTTTTTCTCCCTGTTTTCTATTTATAATTTAGGCTTTTTTTTATGGTTATTCAACTTTATTAATAATTATTAACAACCCTGTTAAAAAAGTTAACAAATAGAAATTAACGATATATGATGTACTCATAATTTTGGAAAGAGGAGTTTAACTATGCGCGTTTTGTTAGTGGAAGATGATTATGCCATCTCACAAAGCATTGAAACAATGCTGAAAAAAGAAGGTATGATTATTGATACGACTGATTTGGGTGAAGATGGGCTCGAAATCGGTAAATTATATGATTATGATATCATTATTTTGGATTTGATGTTGCCGGATATGAACGGTTATGAAGTCTTGAAGAATTTACGTGCCGCTAAAGTTAATACGCCGGTTTTGATTTTATCAGGTCTGAGTGAGCCGGATAAGAAAGTTAAAGGCTTGGGTTACGGGGCCGATGACTATTTAACAAAACCGTTTGATAAAGCAGAATTGTTAGCTCGTATTCAAGCTGTTGTTCGCCGTTCTAAAGGTCATTCAAATTCAATTATTCGTACCGGTGAGGTTGAGGTTAATCTCGATACGCAAACAGTTACCGTTGGTGATAAAACTTTACACTTAACCGGTAAAGAATATGGTATTATGGAATTGTTATCTTTACGTAAAGGGTCAACCCTGAATAAAGATCAATTCTTGAACCATTTGTATGGTGGTATTGATGAGCCTGAACTCAAAATTATTGATGTGTTCATTTGTAAATTGCGTAAAAAATTGGAAAAAGCTTCCGGCGGTAAGAATTATATTGAAACTGTTTGGGGCAGAGGATATGTGTTACGCGATCCTGATGAAAAGAAATAATAAAAAACTCGCCTAATTGGTTACTACTTGAAACATCTTTTGCTTATGTGCTATTTTTGTACACCGTGCAAAAGGTGTTTCTTCGTATTAACCTAATTATCCGAGTAACCATGCTGCCATCAGGCTGAGATTTTCCTGAGGGGTACGGAAGAATGAGTAAGCTATCATGATGATGACAACAGCGACAGAAGTAATTGTCCAAGGACTGTACATTACCGAGTAGACAAGTGCAACTGATAAAATTCCGCTCAATGCTGCGACGCCAAATGAACTCCTTAAGTAAGGTTGTTCTACACCCGAAAAAGACAGGTTGGTGCTACGTGAGTAGCGTCAACCTTTTTTGTTGTCATTTAAAATCTTTTATGCTATATACGAGTTCTCTTATTTTATTACATATTTAATTATTAAACATTAATCATTATGACTAAGAAAAAGAAATGGACCTTGTTTGGCGCTACGGCTTTGGTGGTTATTCCGGTGGCACTGGTTTGTGTTTACAGTTATAAAGCCATTAAAGGGCTGGCGGACAATATCCAATGGGAAGATTCCTGTGATGAATAAAAAAATCTTGTTACCGTTAAAGGTAACAAGATTTTTTTGTGACTTATTTATAAGAGGCTCGTTTAATGCGGTCGTTAATTGCTAAGCCTAATCCGGTTGTGGGAATAGGGGACATGGCTAAGGTTTTATTACCGCATTGTTCGTCTGCTAAACGCATATAAGCAAACAGATTGGCAGCGGCTTCTTTGAGGTCGCCTGCAGGGCTTAAATTTATATCAGCCTCTGCAACGTTACCAAAACCAATCAAAAATTCATTATCTTGTTTGCTTTCGGCGTTAATTCTTAAACTGTTTTTGGGGGCATAGTGTTTTAAGAGTTGTCCCGGGGCACTCGGTTTGTTCGGATCTCCATCGGAAATAAGAATTTTTTCTCCTAAAAAGGATTCAATATCTTCAATGGCTGTTCCTCCGGCACGTAATAAGACAATTTGCTTATCGGTCACATCTATGATTGTGGATTCGACGCCTACTTTGCAAGCGCCGCCGTCTAATATCATCGGAACTTTATCGCCTAAACTTTCTTGGACGTGTTGAGCAGTTGTCGGGCTGACAGCCTTAAATTTGTTAGCAGAAGGGGCAACAATTGGGACACCACTTTTTCGGATTAAATCAAGAGCAATCGGATTATTAGGCATTCTGACGGCTATTTTGCTCAAACCGGAGCAAGCTAAATCAATAGAAGAATTATTATCTATGCGGCGGAGAATAAAGGTCAGCGGGCCGGGACAGAAATGTTTGGCTAAGGCTAGAACCCGCTCATCCGTTGCTGCGTATTCTTTTAAGAAATCAACTTCGGCAATATGTGAAATCAGCGGATCAAAACGAGGGCGCCCCTTAGCCTCAAATATAGAAGCGACGGCCTGAGCATTATAGACATTGGCGCCTAATCCGTAGACGGTTTCTGTCGGAAAAGCCACTAATTGACCTTGTCTGATATTTTGTGCTGCTAAATTTAAGTTTGCTTCTGTCGGAAGATAAATATTACTCATAGTCTATTTTCAATATGTGTTGAAGTGCAGGTGATAAATCTTGATATTCTTCTAGCACTTCAAAATCGGCTTTGTCAATAATTTGATAAATCTGATGTTTTTGGTTATACGCTAAATAGTCAAAATCATTATGTCCGAGAAAAACTAAATCTTTATGTAAAGGATGAATTATTGATGTATTAGTATTTGAAATATCTTGTAAATTTTCATTTGTGTAAATACCGTAGATGACGCTTCCGTTATAGCTTATCCCATTAAAATAGTGCAAAAATTCAACAAATTCATCAGGAAGTAAAGCATAGTTGTGCTGTTTTAAAAATTGTTGCATGAAGATAATATTTGTTGATGTAATTGTTGAAGTTGTTTTTATAATATTTTGTAATTTATGTATAATATTAGTCATTTTGATATCCGTATCTTTCTGCAACCAACATTTTTAGACGGTTTTCATTACGTAAAGAGCGAGGGTCATTCAGATAATCATATTTTAATTGATCTTCAGGTGTTTCTCCGCCATAAAAGATGGTGTTGCTGTCTTCAAGCATCAGGCGAGAAACATAACGTTCTTTGTCTTCAACAGGTTCCATACAATCCATACTATGCATAATTTTGTGCCAGAAATCAGTAAATATACATAAATTTTCAAAATTATTAATGGCGGCAATGTTTTCCATACTCATTTTCTTGTCGCCGGTGTCTTTAATGGCGTGTTTATGATGAACTGTTAATCTAATATCAAAGCTGTAACCGTCATTGAATTTGCAGATTATTTTATTACCATTAAAATTAATGTTTGCCAGTAGCTCATTTTCTTGATCTTTAGGGAAGATATTACGTTTGTTGAGAAATTCAGAGAACTCCTCTGCGTGCTCTTGGGTAAAGACTTTAAGCCAGTGGTTTGCTGTTGGGTCTATTTGCCGCTTTTTAACATTATCTGCAATCATTTTAACGTGTGGTTGCAGTTGAGCGTCATCTTGTTGGAATAAAAGATAATTGTAAATATTATTGCTTAAATAAGCTTTTAACAGCTCTTTATCTTCGCTTGTGCTCTTGTTGTGAATTAAACGAGAGTATATTTGTTGGGTTTGATTGTTTAATGGTTTGTTTTGTCCTAAGCATTGCATATACAAAGATTGATTGTCTAAAATAAACTTATGCATCAGGCTTCGATCTTGTATTGTTGTTCGTGTTGTTTTGAGCGATTGAAGTTTTATTTCAACTTCTTTTTCTTTCTGTTGCAGTTGTTGTTGTAGTAAAAAGTTTTTGAAAGTTGAACCGTAAGCAATTATAAAATTATGTGCTATTTCTGAAAGTTCTTGATTGTGATGTATCTTTTTTTGTTTTAAGGCCATTACGATTTGAGTGGCAGAGACGTTGTGTTGTGCCGAAAATTCAATAAAATTGTTTAGTCTTTCTTTTAAAAATGTGATACAGAGTTCTTCATTTTTACCTGAGATGCCTTTTGTGGCAATTTGATTATAATCGAATGTGGCTTTATTTTTATATTTTTCTGTATGAAAACGAGAATACCAATTTTTGAACAGTTCAGTATTGCTCAGAATAAAATGTTTATTTATTTTATCATCTTCTTCTGTTACACCGTTGGTTTGAATGCCTAAAGTCGTGCTTTCTATTAATTCGTTTTGCAGTTCATCAAAAGTAAAAGCATTATTGGCTTTGAAGAAAAGTTTGATATTATTTTTATTTTTTTGAATATATGGAGAAATGTCTGTCAAAAAGTCGTCAGAAAGTCCATTTTCCTTAATATCTTCGAGTATTTCAGGTGATATGGTACGGGAAAAATTTTTTTCGTCATTCAAAATGAATGATGTCAGCATATCTTTAGCATAGTCATTTAATATCGGTGTCGGGGATAAGGTATTCAAAGCAAAGTTGGCGTATTCGCTACTGCGGCTGTTTTCCAACATGGCGATAAAAAACTCGTTTTGATGGTCATTTATAAAGTCATTAATGATGTGCAAATACTTCGGATTTATTTTATCAGGAAGTTTTTTGAAAATATAATTTTCTATTTTGTCTGCGTGGGTATGATTTTGGAGAAAATCGTGAAACAGTACTCTATTATTCTTGAGAAATTCTTTGACATCTTTGAGGACATAAGGAGGAGTTTGGCGTTCAAATTGACTTAAAATTGTGTTAATATACTTGTCTTCCATTAAATCTTGTTTGATAAATTTTTCAAAGGAAGTTTGGTTTTCTTGTAAAAAATGTAGAGTAGGACCTTGAATGATATAGGAATCATTTTGTATCTGAGCTCTGATTTCTTCTGCATAGTTATCCGAACGAATGCTTTCTGTTATATATTTTTGAAATTCCACGCTTCTTTCTGAGGCAAACTGGCACATATAAGCATTTATATCCGAAGATATCGTTATGTTTCCGGTTATTCCTTTGCTTTGGGCTGTTTTAATTAATTCATCAATATAGCGAGGATGAATATTTTGTCTTTGCAGATAAGCGCGTATCCAGTTTTCATGCTTTTTAAAAACATCTTTAACAAAAGCTTGTCTGGCACCGAGGAAAAGGTGCGCATCAAGATCATCTTCATTTTTGCGGTAGGTTCGGAATAAAATATCAGAAAAGTCGTAAACGGTTAATTTTTTTAAATCATCAGGAGAAATATGCATGCTTTGAACTGTTTTCAGCATTGTGTTTTCAAGTTTTTGGAAACGAGGAAACAGTCGAAACAGGTTATTCCATACCGGAGAAGTGCTTAAATCATAACTTTTGAACGGATAAGTGATATTATTATTAACGGGAGATGTTTCATCGTCAGCCTGCTTTGTTTTTTTGTTTGTTCTTTCCATGTTAACTGCGGCTGGATATGGTCTGCAGTAGTTTTTATATAAACGGCTTAAACGTGTAGGATGAGGACGGTTAATTGTGCCGTAAAAATCCATACGAATAACGTGTTTTTCATCCATACTCAAAGGATAATGATGTTTTTCGATATATTTAATGCCGTATTGTTTCAGTGTTCTGATAAGATCACGCTTATATTCTTCCCGATGAACATATCTTTTAGATTTATCAACGTTTCTGTCTCCGTTGTAATATCTATCTAATAATTCATCTATTTGCTGTTGGACGGTTAATTTTTCTTCAGGAGATATTTCTTCAAGATGTTCTTCTAAGGCTTTCGGAATTTCTGTAAAATCGGAAATGGAAGTTAATGCTTTGGCGGCTTCAAGCTCATCCAAAATTTTTTCAGAAGCGGTTTTCTTCTCATCTGAAAAAAGTTCTGGATGTTGTTTTATGCTTTTATTTAGTTTTCTTGATGCCATATGCTTGTCTTTTAGAAAAACTATTTTGTCTAAATATACACTATTTTTGAAAAAAATCCAGATAAAATTAGCATTTTATTATCTTTTGTATTGTAAAATATTCCGTAATAGTTCAAAAGGAGGATGAAATGCTTGATTTTCAGTTTAATGAAAAGAAATTTCATGATGATTTTGCAGTTATGATTTTACTTTTTGATGTCAAAGAATTGCAAAGTGAGAGACTCGTTAAAAAAGTAGGGAAAAACGTTGTTGAAGCGTTGCGACTCGCAATGATAGCTGAAGATGCTAAATCTGATGTTTGCCTAAAGACGTATCTCGGACAAAAACCGTGTTTATTAATGACTGTCGATGAAAAACATCCTCTAAAAAGCGGTAAAAATGCTTATAATGCCTTGAAGAAATATATGAATGTCAATGTTTATTTGCCCGAAAAATGTGATTCTAATTATCTTGAAAAATTTGCTATCGGCATGGAAAATGCCAATTATAGCTTTGATAAATATAATACCAAGAAAAAAGCTGAGGATTTTGATAAATTAGAGGTCGTTAATTTTATCGGTCCTAAAAAGCCGGATATGGAAAAAATTACCGCGGTGACAAATGCTGTTCGTTATGCTCGGGATTTGAGTAATGAGCCGGCAAATAAATTAACGCCCTACGAATTTATCAAGGATATCGAACGCTTAAATTATCTGAATTTAGATATTGATATTTTAGATAAAGAAGCAATGGAACGTGAAAATTTCGGTTTAGCCTTAGCTGTGGCACAAGGTTCCATTAATCCGCCATATACCGCTGTTTTGCAGTGGAAAGGAAATCCTAAAAAAGAAGAATTTGACTGCGGCTTGGTCGGTAAAGGTGTGATGTATGACAGCGGCGGGCTATCTTTGAAATCTGCGCAAGGTATGCGGACTATGAAACAGGATATGTCCGGCGCAGCTGATGTCGTTTCAGTAATGAAAGCGGCAGCTTTGCAAAAATTGCCTTTGAATTTGGTGGCTGTTGTTTCTTTGGTTGAGAATATGCCGTCTGCTAATTCTTATAAAGTTGATGATATCATTACATCAATGTCGGGGCAGACGGTTGAAATCTTAAATACCGATGCAGAAGGGCGTTTGGCTTTGGCTGATTCTTTGTGGTATATTCAAAAGCGTTTTAAGGTAAAAACGTTGATTGATATTGCAACATTGACAGGTACTGTGGAAGTGGCATTTGGTGGATTATATGCTGCAATTTTAGGTAATGATGATAAATTAATCCAAAAGTTAATCAAATCAGGAACAGAAGTTGAAGAGAATTTATGGCAGTTACCGTTAAATTCGGAATATGATAAATGGATTAACTCATCTGTCGCAGATATGAAAAATATTGGTAAACCACGTATGGCAGGTGCATCTACAGCAGCGGCCTTTTTACAACGATTTGTGCTGAAATCTACTAAATGGGCTCATATTGATTTTGATAGATGTGAATATGATGAAAACACAAAGGTTAGTACCGGTTTTGGTGTAATGTTATTGCATGATTATTTGATGAAAATGGTTTAGATTTGATAAATAGAAAAAATCCCTAAAGTCTGAGCTTTAGGGATTTTTTATGGTACTTTGCAGAGTTGTAATGTCATTTTAAGCGGGGAAATGTAATAATCTTCGTCTTTGTCTTTACAGATGCGATAATATCGATCATTGTGACGGAAGATATTTCCTTCATGCAGGAATTCCCAATTAAGACAATTAATAAATTTTTCTCTGAGTATGCCTGCATCTTCCCAGAAAATCGGTGATAAGAAAATTCGATCTTCTTTGGTGACGTACCAAGCGTAGCATAATGTCTCATTCGGTTTTATGACCTCAGTTATTCGAACCAAGTAGCATTCAGGATCTTCGTCCGGATTATCGTCATCTTCGGCTGCATCTGACAGATTGTAAGCAGCTTTAGCGTCAATAGCGGTTGAATATATCCACATTTGTTTGACAACTTGTTTTAATGCAGAATCTTCGCATATTTTATAAATGTCATTGCCGTGACGAATATATTCTCCAATCGAGATTTTTCTTGCACGGTTAGATAACTTTTGAGGGGAAGGGTCTCCTTTAAACAGGTTGAATACAGCATTAATGGTGTGGTCATTATTGTAACTGCACCAAAAAATAAGAGATTGCTCGTCGGTACGAAACAACATCAAATCTATATTATCACCCTTTAAGTCGTTGTTAATGATAACATTAAGAGCCTCAAGTTTGCTCGGGCAAGGACACTCTTCGCCGACAGGAATGGTATATTCCCCAATGGACATTTTAGGTAATTTATTCATGTCGATTTTTTTTGAGGTTAATAATATTTTTTCCGTAGTTGAAATGATGTTGTCATTTCATTTTTTGAGAGGTTTTGGCAATATATATGCCATTTTCATCATCACATCTGACAATGTACTTTTTGCTGTTGAGTTCAAAGATTGATTCTTCAGGAAGCTCGTCATACCCATCTATAAAAATAAAACCCAGTTGGGGTTGTATTCTATCTATGGAGATGATTCCGGGCGTTCCATCAAAATTTACTAGCCAGCCGATATCATGCATCCCTTTATCGAAGAGAGTATGAAAATTAATGACGACCATTGTGGCAGTAACCAAGTCACAGCGCAAAATAGTACTTAAAAATTCTTGTACAATTTTTTGCGATGCGAACATATTTAATCTTTTGATATACAAATTTCCTTCTTTATCACTAATGAGTTGGCAAGGATATTTGTAGTGCATCAAAAAGTAATCACCGGGACTAAACCGAAAAGCCGCAAAATCTGAGGACATTGTTACCTTGCTGTGTTTGTCAAGTTGTTGTTGTGCCAGATTTTTGTCAGGAGGGATAAACACCGGTAATCGTACAAATGTTTGATGTGATTCATTTTCCATCCAAATTTGCCATTCAAGCAGGATTTCATCCTTATAGTTCAAACCAATCAGAGAAATATCTAAAATGGTTGATTTGTCATCAGGTTTGACTGTTTCAATGGCTTTTCGGACGAGTTTACTGTTCGTCAAAGGACATCCGGGGATGTCATCTGAGATAAAATCGTTATAAATAAATTGTTCCATAATATGATATTTTTAATAATTCTGATAATAAGATATTTTGACAAAATGCTAGACTATATTTATCAAAAATTCAAGTTAAATCTTGTTTAATTGAGTCTTTTATAAAAGAACACCCCTTGTCGGAGAGACAAGGGGTGTTCTTTGTTTGAATTCTAGCGAAATCGACGCTGATATTCCTTAAAATCTTTTAATTCTTCTGGGGACAGAGAAGTTTCTGCTCTCTGCAGAACTTCTAAGCAGTATGTCCTGCATTCCTTCCAGTCGGCGAAATAACCATACCAAGAAATTAAGTTTAAGAGCAGGCGATAATTGCCTTTTAAGGCAATATACTGGCAGCCGGAATGGGATAATCCGAGAGTTTCAAAACAGTCGTATGCATAAAGAAAGTCATGCTCCTGCTTCTTACATAGGAATTTTTCAACCCTTTTGGCTTCTTCTTTTTCGAGAGAGGAGAGAGATTTATTCCAGAATTTATTGATGTAATACTGCTTAATAAATTCAATTCCCTTATTTTTAGCCAACGTCTCCAAAGCAAATGCTTTATTGGTATACTTTAAGGCATCCCAAAGTTGATACTTTTCACATTCTTTAGCGGTCAAGTGATTGCGTGCAATGCGGATAAATTTATATTCTCCGACTTTGTCGTGCCAATTTTCCTCATAGTAGCCTTGCAGCCACGCGAGAAGATTTTGCTCATTATATTTTTCGTGCTGTTGTCCTGCTGACAATATCTCTGAGATATATTTCTCTTCGCCAAACATAACAACTGCATTCAAAACATCAGGATAAATACCATATCCTGCCTTAATCAGTCCGATCAATTCCGTCAAACGGTTTGATAAGACTAACTGTAATTCCACAAAAATCTCTGATTCTGTAGAATTTAACCTAAATAATTTTTCTGTGTTCATATTATAATAATTTTAGTGAATAATAATTTATTGTATGTCATTTATGATATAGCCCTATTATTTTGTCAAGTTTTTTATAAAAAAACACTCCTAATCGGATTGATTAGGAGTGTTTTGTCAGAAGTAAACTTCTTTTATCTGATTATTCGCCGGCTTTAACCGCGAACTCAGCCATATGCTCTAACAGAGAACGTTTTTCTTTAGTGTTCTCTTGAGCCTTATTTAATAAGGTCTCATAACGTTCCGGATTAGCCTTATTGACAATTTGGAAACGTGTTTCGTTAGACATATAATCAGATAACGGACGGGTAGGAGCCTTTGAATCTAACATCAAAGGAGCTTTACCTTCGGCAATGTTATCCGGATTATAACGGTACAATGCCCAGCTACCTGTTTCAACAGCTGCTTTTTGGTGTTCCAAACCATCAGCCAAGTTGAAACCTTGAGCAATACAGTGGCTGTAAGCAATAATGATAGACGGACCATCATAAGCTTCAGCTTCGTTCATAGCTTTGATCAACTGCAAGTCATTAGCACCGGCAGAAACTTGAGCAACATAAACATTACCATAGCTCATGGCAATCATACCCAAATCTTTCTTCGGTAAAGCTTTACCTGCGGTTGCAAATTTAGCACTTGCGCCCATCGGAGTAGCCTTAGATTGTTGACCGCCGGTATTAGAGTAAACACCTGTATCCAAAACTAAGATATTGATATTTTTTCCTGATGCAATGGCGTGATCCAAGCCGCCGAAGCCAATATCATAAGCCCAACCATCACCACCGATAATCCATACAGATTTCTTAATCAGGTAGTCAGCTAATTCATTTAATTGTTTAGCTTCTGCAGAATTAATGTTCTTCAAAGCATTGCGTAATTCTTTAACGTTATCGCGTTGAGCATCAATTTCAGCATCGTTGCTTTGTGGGTTACTTAAGATCTTTTCAGCAACAGAACCAACTTTGTCTTTTAAACCCTCTAATAAAGATTTAGCGAATGAGGTTTGTTGATCGATAGAAAATCTCATACCCAAACCGAATTCGGCGTTATCTTCAAACAAAGAGTTAGCCCAAGCCGGACCATGACCTTTTTCATCTTTAGCATAAGGTGTGGTCGGTAAGTTA
>CAMOQT010000031.1 GCA_946623145.1 uncultured Azospirillum sp. | reverse complement strand
GGCTTTTTTATTAAAATGGTGAGCCCGACGGGATTCGAACCCATGACCCTTTGATTAAAAGTCAAATGCTCTACCGACTGAGCTACGAGCCCACAACTATGTTTTTACAACGAGGCTATGTATATAAGATAAAAAATACTTAGTCAATAGAAAAAATAGAAAAAAATAAAAAAAATTAAAATGTAATGGATTTGTTAATAATTATGTGTTATGGTAACAACAAAATTAATAAAAAGAGGTTTAAAAATGGCTGATAATGAAACTCCACAAGCAGGCAGATATGATATTTTACAGAATGCCGCCGGGGAAATTTTAATAATCATCAAATATCATGAAGGCGGTCCGGAAAATCCGCGTTTGGTCTATGATGGCGGAGATGCGGCATTGCTATATCGAAGCAGAGAGAGTGCTGTTTTACTCGAAAGTATTAATGATAAAGCACGCAGTCCCTTAAAATCAGTTGATGAAGTCCTGATGGTTGAAGTTGAGGGAGATGATGTTGCCCGTGAATATAAAGTTCCGGTAAGAGTCATCAAAAGTCTTCAAGCTTTATATTAAAATATATTAAGTTATACACAGTTAGAATGAAGTATGGGCTTTAAAAGCCCATACTTTTTGTTATATTAGCTAAAAAAGAATAAGGAAATCTGATATGGTAATTAATATTTTTCTTATATTACTTTGCCTGGGTGCTGCAACAATATGGTACCAAGGGATTCGGTTTCAAAAATTTATAGTTTCAGCAATAATCCTTCTGTTATCAATAATTTTATTCTATTTCAATCAAGGGTTGCAATCTGGAGTGTTTAGCCAATACAGTTATGGTTGGTTAACATCAAAATATTATCCGGTTTCCTTAGATTTCTTTACGACAAAAGAAAGTTATCATTTAATTATTCCATTGTTATTTGCTGTTATATTGTGCAATTTCTTTTCAATCAGCAATCAAATCGAACGGCAAAAGGTTTCTGTCAGTGCATTATCTGTTTTTAGTGTGGCGGCATTGATAATGCTGATTTGCGGGCAGAATACGATTCAGCTTCTGGTCAGCGTTTGTTTTATTGATGTGTTAGGCTTTTGCGTTATTAATAATATTAATGCCCGTAGACAATACATTTTTTATAATTTATTAGCAGATTTGGCATTGTTTATGGCTTTTGCTATATTGTGGGGAAATTGCCGTATTAATTCATTAGTTAATTTAACGGAATGTCACCATAGCTATAATAATGTTGCAGAATGGTTGATTGTTTTATCTGCTTGGATAAAGTCTGGTTTGTTTCCTTTTCAAGGGTATTTTGTACGGACTGCAATATTAAATGATAGTCGACAAAATATTTTAAGTTTTCTTTCGACACCGCTTGCCGGATTTTTGTTGATATATAAAGTTAAATCCTTAATCCCGGATGATTTTATAGGAATAGAGATATTAAAGTATGCAGCTCAGGCTTCTTTAGTTTGGGGAATTATCGGTGGAATATTCATTAATCGATTGGCTGACAGAAAAATATATATGAATATGACATTTTATGGTTTGATATATAATGTGTTATTTTATTCCCAAACCTTATCAAGAGAGATTGTTGCTTTATTCTTAATACATATTATTCTGAGTAATCTGATCAGAGCGACACGTCGTTATGCCACAGGTATTTTTATTGTTACATTCTTGGTTGTTGGAGCAGTCGTCAATGCGGCACTGTCGTTGAATAATCCGATTGTCCCTCTTTATTTGGTCGCAGTTATGGTTACTTTAAGCGGATGTTTATTTGTGCTTTATTCTTCAGATCAAGAAGAAAATCATTGGATTAACCTGTTTCTTGCCATGGGAATATCCTTAATGTTTTTATACGGAATAAAAACTGTTCCGACATCTTTTTATTTATGGATGGGAGGATATGTTTTATTAAACCTATTGCAACCATATAAGTTATTGACAAAGATTTATGCAAATCAAAATATTCAACAAGCAGATGGCTTTTCAAAAATTTTTTATATACTGTTTGTCAGTCCGGTTGAGTTCTTAGGGCGAATTTTATGGCTGACAATAGACTTTTTGATTATTGAACGAACATTGTTGAGTTGGTTGGCTAAAATAACCGGTATTTTATCGCAATTATTTGGTTATTTGCATAAACCGACATACAAAAATGCCCTGATTTTCACATTAATTGGGATCGGTATTATTTTATACAGCAGCTGGCAAGGAAAATAAAAATGGAAATAACGTCACACATTCTTTTAATTTTAATGCTTGTTCCGTTTTTTGGATTTTTATTTGTTTTGATGTCGCAAGAAGATAAGCAGAAAAAAATTTATAATGGTGTTGCGGTGGCTGAATTTGCCGTCTGCTGTAATATTTTACTTTTAGGAAAATTACTGACAGAGATAGATTTATCACAAAATGGTCTGCAGTTCTTGTCATCATATAATTGGTTAGAACAACCGCATATTAAAATATCATTCGGGATAGATATCTTTTCTTTAATGATTGCCTTAGCCATTCATTTAATGCTGGTTATCGGTTTGCCGTTTGCAAAAAATTCACAACACCCAAAATTATTAATCAGCTTAAGTTTATTGATGATAAGTCTGTTAACGGGATTTTTGATTTCGGCAGATATTTTTTCATTTTATATTTTCTTTACGGCCATGCTGTTCCCGTTATTTGTGTTAATCGGAACAGTGGGTGAAATCAGAAAATCGAGCTGGATGTTTCGCTTCTTTATTTATAATTTTTTGGGAAGCATTATTCTGTTTTTGGTCGTCTGTACCTTGTATCAGTATCATCCGCAAACAGAAGGTATTTTATTGGAACAGGTTGCAAAATTGCGCCTTCCTCGTATTTATGAATATTGGATATGGGGTGGAATTTTTGCTGCCTTATTATCGAGAATTCCGATTTGGCCTTTCCATTATTGGATCGCATCAATTACAGGGGCAATTCAAAATCCTTTAGCCTTTTTATTGGTTAATTTAATACCACTAACAGGGGTTTATGGATTGGTCCGTTTTTGCCCGAAAACCGTTCCGGAAAGTGTCAGTTATATGTTGACTGTTTTGGAGATTATCGCAGCAATCAGTATGCTGTTTATTGCGATGATCGGCTTGATTAATAAAGATAATCGCTACAAATTATTTTCGTTTATGACAGTTTATTATATTATTTTCTTACTGGGAGCATTATTGCCGACCAATCGCATTTTGTTGAATATTGGTTATTCTATTTTTGCGTTTTTAATTATTATAACGGTTTTGGAAGTTTTAGCTGACTATATTAGAGAAGAACAACAGCGAAATAATTTAAATTTTTATGGAATACTTTGTTATTCACCACGCATAGCTTTATTATATTCATTTTTTACACTGGCGGCAGTAGGTTTTCCTTTATCGGCACTGTTTATCAATAATTTTGTAATTTTATCATATCTTTTCCGCTATAATTTTAATTTAGGATTGGTGATTATGATTGCAATTATTGTTTCATCAGCCAGTTTGTTAAAAGAATTGTACCTTCTTAAAGATAATCGTTATGTTCATTCCGATAGTGTATGTATTTCAGATATTTCTCGTTCTGTATTTATCGGATTAAGCAGTATCGGTGTTCTATTACTAATTTCATTTTTTAATCCGCTTTTAGGTATAGGAGGATAAGAATATGTTGGTTAAATATATCAGTTTGCTTCCTGAATGCCTGTTAGCGCTCAATATTATTGTAATGATGTTGGTTCATTTATTCAGAACAGAACAAACACCAAAGACATTTATGACAATCAGCAAATTTTTTATAGGTACTGCATTAGTAAGCTGTATTGTGTTTTATAACCTGGATGTTAAGGAAAATTGGTACATCAATTCTCCTTATACGGCATTTTTTAAAAGTGTTATATTGGTAACGGCACTTGTTTCGAATTTCTTTGCCGGGAAATGGTTTCTCAATCAAAATCGTTCAAGTTTTGTGTATTATGAATTAGGCAGTTTAATTTTAGTGAGTTTATGTATGGCTATTTCTTGCACCCACCTTTGTATTTTAGGTGTTGCATTAGGAATAACTTTTTTAGTCGGTATGAAATTGAGTTGCATCGGTGATAATGTTATAGAGCAAGATACAGCCAAAAAAGAACAATTAATATACGGAATTATTTTCGGTGTATTTTTAATTGGCGGAATTGCCGGTATATATTACCAGACACACAGTTGGTTCTATGATGAAATTTATACATATTATCATCAGCAAAAAAGTTCATTTTACGATAATGTCGCTATCGCAAGTTTAATCGTCTGTGTCATGTTTTTAATGGGTGTTGCACCATTCCATTTATGGTTTATACAAATAGCTCGCCGTGCAGCTTTGCCATCAGCCTCTTATCTGAATTTAATTTTACCGACAGCAGGAATAGCGATTTTAACGATGCTTATATATTTATTTAATGCTCCGGAAAGTATAAAAAGAATATTTCTGATTTGCGGTTGTTTGTCTGTGGTATTAGGTGCAATAGGAACAGGAAATCGTAAAAATCTGAAACAGATATTTACTTGTGTTGGATTGTTTTATGATGGGATTATTATTCTCTTGTTTTCTTGTTTTAATGAAAAGATTGTACAACAAAGTACGATTTATTATCTCATTTATTTAATATCCATTTTGGGAATTTATATATGCCTTTACGGAATACGAAAACGTGGAGAATATTTGTGCAGTATTGATGATATATCCGGTATGGCTGAAGTTAAACCATATGTGGCGTCAGGGTTGTTGATTTTTAGCGCCTCATTTCTTGGTATTCCGCCATTATTGGGAATGTTGGGAAATTTAACATTGGTGAACGGATTATTAGTCGTTAAACAATATGATTTGTTGATTTTTATCTTTATTATGCTGACGTTTTTAGCTTATGGTTTATTAAAGCTGATCAAAAGTGTGTATTTTGATAAAAGACTGTACGGATTTGATCGGGTCGATAAAAGTGTTTATTGGGGCTTATTTATAAATGCGTGCTTTTTATTATGGGTTGTGACCGATCCAGGACGAATTTGGGCAAATGTCAGAATGTTTATCGGTACATTATTTACAACGGGAATATAATGAATAAAATAGGAAAATGGTTTTGGGAAGATAAAAATACTACAGAAAGTACGAATGACGATGCTTTTCTCTTAAGTAAAGAAGCAAAACAGGATTTTTTTATTATCAGCGCAAAAGAGCAAACCAAAGGAAGAGGTCGTCGAGGACGACAATGGATCAGCTTGGCTGGAAACTTGTTTTTTTCTCAGGGATTCAAAGCAAATATAAAAGAGTTAGGGCAATTAGTTTGCTTAAGTTCTTTAAGCCTGTATGAAGTCATTAAAGAAATGTTGCCAAGCCGGTATCAAGTTAATTTGAAATGGCCGAATGATGTACTAATCGATAATAATAAAGTATCCGGAATGTTATTAGAAAAGGGAGAAAATAACTATTTAATAATAGGGATTGGTGTCAATATTTGTGAGGCTCCACAGTCAGCAGAATTATTGTATCCTGTTACTAGCTTAAAGGCTAAAGGAATAAATATTGACAGATTAACGTTTCTGCGTTCATATATAAACAAATTTGATAATAATTATGAAATATGGCAAAAATCAGGTTTTTCACCAATAAAGACGAGTTGGTTAAACGCTGTAAAAGGCATAAATGATGAAATTTGTGTTCATACCGCATCTGAAAAAATTCAAGGAATATTTACCGGTATAGGAGACAACGGAGAATTGTTATTACAAACAGAAAAAGAAAAACAAAAGATTTATGCCGGAGATGTTTTTTATATAGAGAAAGAAAAATAGATGAGTAATTTTGATAAGGATGGAATATATTTCATTCCGCTGGGCGGTGCCGATGAAATCGGTATTAATATGTATGTTTATGCCGTTAAAGGGAAATTGATTGTTGTTGATGCCGGTTATGGTTTTCTAAATGATGAATATCCCGGAATGGATTTAGCTTTTGCTGATCCGTCTTTTTTAGAATATTATGCAGAAGATATTGAAGGGTTGTTTATTACGCATCCGCATGAAGACCATTTTGGGGCGATAGCTCATATTTGGCCTAAGTTAAGATGTCCGATATATGCGACAAACTTCACTTTAGGACTAATTAGAGAACGCTTAAAAGAACATCATTTAGCTGACGAAGCAGAGTTAATATCGGTTAGTGAAAATCGTCATGTTAAATTACAAAATTTTGATGTCGAATTTATTCCGATAGTTCACTCTGTACCGGAAACGAGTGCATTGGCTATTCGTACGGAATTTGGAAATATTGTTCATGCAACAGATTGGAGATTGGATGACGGAGCAATTGCTTTTTCTCAAACAGATTATAAAGCACTAGAGAAAATTGCGGCAGAAGGTGTATCAATATTAGTTAATGATTCTACGAACGCTTTGATTGAAGGAAAACAACCGACAGAATATGATGTTAGGCAAAATCTGATCAAAATGATGCCTTCTTTTGAAAAGGGAGTCATAGCCACATGTTTTGCCTCTAATCTAATGCGTTTGGAAAGTTTGATTTTAGCTGCTTATGAGGCTCAACGCACACCGGTTTTGGTCGGGCGCTCTATGATTAATAATATGAGAATAGCGAAAGAAAACGGCTATTTTGAAAAATTACCACCATATTTGGACGCTAGTGAGGCCAAAGAAATTCCATCCGATAAAGTATTATATATTTGTACCGGTTCTCAGGCAAATTATCGAAGCGCTCTGACATTGATAGCCAATGGAGAGTATAAAGATATAAAAATATCGGCAGGAGATGCTATCATCTTTTCATCTAAAGTTATTCCCGGTAATGAAGATAAAATCGAACGCATGCAAGAGAAATTAATAGCACAAGGTGTACAGGTTATAACCTCAGATGATGCTTTGGTTCATACGTCTGGGCATGCAACCAAAGAAGAATTAAAATATATGTATGATTTATTAAAGCCTGAAGTTGTTTTACCTGTGCACGGAACACACCGTTTTACAAGAGAACAACAACGTTTTGCTCTGGAGTGTGGTATTAAAACAGTTAAAACGTCAAATAACGGTGATGTTTTATTGTTTAACGATCATAAAATTGAAAAGATTGAGGAAATATCGACTGATATTTTGGGGGAAGATCGTAATCAAGAGACATCTTTAACCTCACAATTAATTAAAAATCGACGCAGAATAGCCTATAATTGTAGTGTTTTTATTAGTCTTGTGATAACCGAAGATTGGAAAATAGAAGATTTACAGATCAGTTCAATAGATATCATTGAAGAACGAGCTTTTAATGAATTAGCTCAGGAAATAAAAGCAGAGGTTATCGAAGACTTTTCTACATTAATAGTTAAGCACAATTATCGAGATGATCTGATTTCAGATACGATACGTGCTAAAATTCGCAAAAAGATCATGAATAAGACAGGGATAAAACCAGTGACCTTTATGCATTATTATCACCGCTCATCACAACAAGAAGCTACTGTTGCAGATGTTGCGGAAGATAAATAGTAAAGGTTGTTCCATTATAAGCATTGGATTTTACCGTAAGATTACCACGATGGCGAACGATAATTTGTTTAGCAATAGATAAACCAAGACCTGTTCCTTTAATATTTTTATCTTTATGTTCTTGCATTCGATAAAAACGTTCTGTTAAACGAGCTAATTTATCATCTGATATTTTCGGACCTTTATTAGTAACAGAAATTGAAACAGCTTTTCCTTCCTGAATTTTTAAGTTTGGAGCAGAAGGAATTGAATCTATTAAGCCTATTTTGATAACAATATCATTATGAGGTGTCCCATATTTGATAGCATTATCTGTTAAATTTTGAACGACTTGTTTAATTTGTTGAGCATCAGCTGTAATTTCAGGGATATCATCTTCGATTAAAACATGAATTTCTGTCTCATGTTCTTGAGCTTTTAAGAAAAGCCCTTGAGCCACTTCATTCACAATTTTAACAATATTAACCTGCGTATCAGGTAAGTTATCTTGCATTAATTCTATCTTAGAGAGAGAAAGGAGATTTTCTATCAAAGCTGACATATATTCAGCTTGCTCTTTCATAATTCCTAAAAATTTATCTTGAGCCTGCGGATCATTTTTTGCTGAAGTTTGCAATGTTTCTATAAATCCGGAAATAACAGCTAACGGAGTGCGCAATTCATGACTGGCATTAGCAACAAAATCAGATTGCATTTTTTCAATTTTCATAGCTTTGGTTAAATCATAAATAGAAATAACAGCAATAGCATTACCTTGAGAAATATAAGGAAGCTTTTTGATATGCGCATAAAGTTTTTTATCAACAGGTTTTGAAATATAAAAAATTAAAGATTCACTTTCGCTGTCATCTCTTAAAATACGGTTGATTGCTTCAATGAAGTTATTTGAACTGATAATCTTATCAATACTTTTTTCTCTTATGTTTTTTCCAAATAGAGTTCTTGCCGCTAGGTTTGCACCGGAAATAACGCCATTTTCATCAATCATCATAAGCGGATCAGGTAATGTATCCAAAACTGCGGTATCAGAAATAGTCTGAGCCTCCAAAACATCATTTTTCTCAGACCAAAATTTATGCATGGCATTGACGGCATTGATGATTTCTTGTGAATCTTGTTCTTCAAGAACAAGTTCCTGGTCATCAATTTCAGAACCATGAGACATTCCGGTTATGTAACGTTTTAGTTGTTGTAATTCATAGGTCAACGGAAACAGAAAAATAATATTAAAAACAACACAAGCTGCATAAGATGATACTGCAATCCAAGCCGGAAGAATACCTGCAGCAACCAAGATTACAAAGATAGAACCGACAGGCAGAGACAAAAGCAAAACACGATCAACAAATCGCATGTTTTTTTCAATAGCAATAGGTTTTCTGGGCATATTTGACATAATCAGCCTTTCAAAATCTAAAAAAAAGTATAGACTAGTCCTAAAAATACTTTATGATACAATAAGTTTAAATTTAATAAAAATTTTGAGAAAATGACTGAAAATTATGCTTTAACACCGATGATGCAGCAATATTTGGAGATAAAAGCCCAACATGAGGGGTATTTGCTGTTTTACCGTATGGGTGATTTTTATGAAATGTTTTTTGATGATGCGGTTAAAGCCTCAAAAGCATTAGATATCGCTTTAACAAAGCGCGGGCATTTGGATGGCAATGATGTTCCGATGTGCGGTGTTCCGTTTCATGCTTATGAAAGTTATTTATCTCGATTAATAAAACAAGGTTATAAAGTAGCCATTTGTGAACAGACAGAAGATCCGAAAGAAGCTAAAAAAAGAGGTAGCAAATCTGTCGTTAAAAGAGAAGTTATCCGTTTAGTGACACCAGGTACATTGACCGAAGATAATCTTTTGGAATCCAAGAGAAATAATTATATTTTATGCCTGGCTAAAATTCAGGACAAATTGGGTACGGCATGGTTAGATATTTCAACCGGAGATTTTTATACGCAAGAACATGAAATTAAATCTGGAAATGAAGGCGATATATTAACGACCATTCTCACAAAATTAAATCCGGTGGAAATTCTGATTTCAGATATGTATTTGCAAACCCCGGCTATTTTTGGAATACTGAATGAGTATAAGGAAAAGTTATCAGTTCTGGCACATGCTCGCTTTAATAGTGAAAATGCCAGAAAAAGATTGTTAGATATCTATCAAATTCAAACTTTAGATGCTTTTGGCGCTTTCAGTCGGTCAGAAATAACGGCAGCAGGAATTGTTTTGGATTATGTTGCTAATACCCAAAAAGGCCAATTGCCAAGGATTGAAAAGCCAATAAAGGTTTATGAAAATAAAGTTATGGAAATTGATGGTTCAACGCGTAAGAGTTTGGAACTTCTGGACAGTCTCCGCGGGGATAAAAATTATAGCCTTTTAGCCGTTATAGATAAAACCAAAACAGCTGTAGGCGGAAGATTGCTAACCAGCTGGATTTCTAATCCTTTATTGGATGTTGAAGAGATAAATCGTCGTCTGGATGGAATAGAATTTTTTATCAATCATACCAGATTACGGGAAGATGTCGGAGAGTTATTAAAAACCTTACCGGATGCCGAACGCGCTGTTTCTCGTTTAAGTGCCGGACGTGGCGGACCTCGGGATATGGCGAATATTATGCAAGTTTTAGGGGCATTGCCTAAAATTAAAAACTTGATTTATGGCAGTCAAAATACGGAAGTTATAGATACTTTTTGCGCGGCGGTAGAACAGATTTTACAAAACTTCGGACATTATGAAGTTCTGGTTGATAATTTACAAAGAGCCTTAAAAGAGGAGTTGCCTCTATTGGCACGTGATGGTGAATTTATTAAAGAGGGTTATTATCCGCCGCTTGATGAAGTCAGAAACCTCAAAAAAGACAGTCATCAGGTGATTTTAGAACTTCAGAGTAAATATGCGGAACAAACCGGAATTAGTAATCTGAAAATCAAGTATAATAATGTTATCGGCTATTTTATTGAAGTGCAAAGCAAATTTGCCGCTGATATGCTGGAGAAACCTGAATTTATCCATCGTCAATCCGTACTCAATGCCGCCCGTTTTACGACAGTTGAATTAACGGAATTAGAAAATCAAATTCGAGGTGCTGCCGAAAAATCCTTAGCCATAGAATTAGAACTATATAATAATTTAGTGACAGAAATCATGGCAACATCGGACAATATTTCGCGAACGGCTAAGGCATTAGGAGAGCTTGATGTTTTATCATCACTTGCTGAATTGGCTGTAGAAAACAATTATTGTCGTCCGATATTAGATGAGAGTTTGGCATTTGAAATAGAAGAAGGCCGACACCCGGTTGTTGAAAGTTCTATCGCCCGTGAGCATAGTGGAACTTTTGTCGGCAATAATTGCCAATTAGGCGAAAATGATCGTATTTGGTTATTAACCGGACCGAATATGGCAGGTAAGTCAACCTTTTTAAGACAGAATGCAATTATTGCCATTATGGCACAGATGGGGTCATTTGTACCTTGTCGCTCGGCACATATCGGGTTGATTGATAAGATTTTCTCCCGCGTTGGGGCTAGTGATGATTTAGCGCGTGGCCGTTCTACTTTTATGGTTGAGATGGTAGAGACGGCAAGTATCTTAAATCAGGCTGGTGAGAGATCCTTTGTGATTTTAGATGAAATTGGACGCGGAACAGCGACGTTTGATGGTTTGTCAATAGCCTGGGCGGTGGTTGAGCATCTGCATGAAAGAAACAAATGTCGTGCTTTGTTTGCGACACACTATCACGAACTCACGAGTTTAACGGCAAAATTGCATCGTATGAGTTTGCACTGTATGAAAATTAAAGAGTTTAATGACGAAGTTATCTTTTTACATGAAGTTATTAACGGTGCGGCTGATCGGAGTTATGGTATTCACGTTGCAAAATTAGCCGGATTGCCTGAAGTCGTTTTAACGCGAGCAGGGCAAGTTTTAGATAGTTTGGAACATGGCAGTAAACAAAAGAATATTGCCGCATTGGCTGATGATTTACCTTTATTTGCGGCCTTAAAACCAAAAGAAAAAGAGGTTCAAGAGGCCAGTGAAGCCGAAAAATATCTGCAAACCGTTAATCCTGATGACTTAACGCCTAAGCAAGCTTTAGAAGAGCTTTATAAATTAAAAAACTTGCAAAAAACAGCATAAAAATTATGAAAAAACGCCCCTGACATCAGGGGCGTTCGCTTCGGAGTTGAAAAGGTTCAACTATTCATCATCTCGTAAAGTTTCCGGTTCAACAACTGTTTCCATATCATCGATATCAGCAACAGAGTCTCCTAAAACTTCACTTCCGGTTTCTTCCTCAATTTCCTCCTCGTCCTCAGCATCGGCATCAAGCCAGGTGACAGAGACGACTTTTTCGTTTTCAGCCAAACGGAAGAGGATGACACCTTGTGTCTTACGTCCGGCGATACGAATATCCTTAACCGGCATACGAATAACTTTACCGGCATCGGTAACCATCATAATTTGGTGATTATCCTCAATCGGGAAGGAGCTGACAACTTCTTTGTTGCGAGCAGACATCTCGATATTACCGATACCTTGACCGCCACGACCGGCAACACGGTATTCATAAGCAGAAGTACGTTTTCCGTATCCGGTAGAAGTAACGGTTAAGATAAATTCTTCTTTTTCAGCCATATCGCGATATTGTTCAGCAGTTAAGCTTGAGAGCAAACCGGTTTCTTCCGGTGTTGCTTCGGTGCCGTCATTACGTTCAGCAGTCATATGTTTGATTGCAGAAGAAATCTTAGCATATTCATCACGTTGTTCAACGCTGGCTTCGCAATGCTTTAAGGTTGACATTGAAATAACTTCATCATCGCCAATCAAGCGGATACCGCGAACACCAGTTGAAGCACGACCGGCAAAGACACGAACAGCAGTAACCGGTGTACGTAAACATTGGCCTTTACGGGTAGCTAAGATAATATCGTCATCTTCAGAGCAGATACGAACATTAATCAGCTTATCGCCCTCGTCGAGTTTCATAGCAATTTTACCGTTTGCCTGAACATTGACGAAGTCCATCAAAGAGTTACGACGGATATTACCTTTAGAGGTTGCAAACATCGTGAACATATCTTTGCACTCAGCCTCATTCTCAGGTAATTTCATAACCGTGGTAATATTTTCACCTTCAGACAAAGGCAAGAGGTTGATAAATGGCTTACCTTTAGAGGTTGGAGAACCCAAAGGCAACTTATAAACCTTCAATTTATAAACTTGTCCGCGAGAAGAGAAGAACAAGACCGGTGTATGGGTACTGGCCACAAACAGACGGGTAACGAAATCCTCTTCTTTGGTTGCCATACCGGAGCGTCCTTTACCGCCGCGTTTTTGTGCACGATAAGCATTAAGCGGAACGCGTTTGATATAGCCGGCCTCGGTAACGGTAACAACCATTTCTTCACGCTGAATCAAAGACTCAATATCTGTATCATAATCGATATCTTCAATCTTTGTCATACGCGGTGTAGCATATTCATCTTTAATAGCGATGAATTCATTACGCATAATGGCGAACAATTTCTCACGGCTGGAAAGAATAGACAAGCATTCTTTAATTTCCTCGCCGATTTCGATGAGTTCTTGGTGAATTTTATCACGTTCCAAACCGGTTAAGCGTTGGAGTTTCAAATCGAGGATAGCTTTAGCTTGAGCTTCAGAAAGATGATAAGTTCCGTTTTCGACCTTACGATCAGGCTCATCAATTAATTTAACCAAAGGCTCAACATCGCCGGCCGGCCAAGCTTTACGCAATAAAGCGTCTTTCGCCTCTTGCGGATTTGGCGCAGAACGAATCAACTCGATAACCGGATCCAGATTTTCAACGGCAATAGCCAAACCGACCAAGGTGTGAGCGCGGTCACGAGCTTTGTTAAGGTTGAAAATTGTACGACGACGGATAACATCTTCACGGAAATCAACGAAAGCGCTGATCATATCGCGCAAATTCATCATCATCGGGCGACCGTTGTTAATTGCGAGCATATTCATCGCAAAACTGGATTGTAACGGTGTGAATTTGTAGAGTTGATTTAAGATAACGTCAGCTTGGAAATCGCGCTTAACTTCAATCACGACGCGAACACCATGACGATCGGACTCATCTCTGATTTCAGAAATACCTTCGATTTTCTTTTCTTTAACCAGCTCAGCAATACGTGTTACCAAAGCGGCTTTATTAACCTGATAAGGAATTTCGTGAATAATAATGGCTTCACGGTCTTTGTGTAATTCTTCAATAGTGGTTTTAGCGCGCATCATAACGGTTCCGCGACCGGTTAAATAAGCCTGACGTGCACCGCCTTGACCTAAAATCAAACCACCGGTCGGAAAATCCGGAGCCGGAACGTAGTGAATAAGTTCTTCAGCCGTAATGTCATGATTATCGATATAAGCGCAACAAGCGTCTAAAACTTCACCCAAGTTGTGCGGAGGAATGTTGGTGGCCATACCGACGGCAATACCGTTACCGCCGTTAACCAGCAGATTCGGATAAGTTGCCGGCAAAACGACAGGCTCTTGCAAAGATTCGTCGTAGTTTGGCATAAAATCAACAGTATCCTTATCGATATCCTCAATCATTGAATGGGCAATTTTAGCCATACGGGCTTCAGTATAACGCATAGCGGCGGCGCTATCACCGTCCATAGAACCGAAGTTTCCTTGTCCGTCGACGAGAGGAACGCGCATAGAAAATGGTTGAGCCATACGAACCATAGCTTCATAAACCGAGCTGTCGCCGTGTGGGTGGTATTTACCTAAAACATCACCGACGATACGAGCGGATTTTCTGAAAGGACGGTTATAATCATACCCGTTTTCAAACATAGAATAAATAATACGCCGATGAACAGGCTTGAGGCCGTCACGGGCATCCGGCAACGCACGAGAAACAATGACGCTCATCGCATAATCAAGGTACGAACGACGCATTTCCTCAGAGATGTCAACCGGTGTAATATCTTCTTTAACATCAACAACAGAATTTAATTCTTCACTCACTTTAAACACCTTTATTATATATTTTAAACTAGAAAGAATATAGCAAAACGGGCAGATTAAAGGAAGTTTTATTTATCACTTATCCCCTTTTCTGGGGATTATTTCCCCCACAAAGAAACAGTCATCCCTCCACATCGTCAGTAATATAAACAGTCATCCCTCGCTGAGGC
>CAMOQT010000030.1 GCA_946623145.1 uncultured Azospirillum sp. | reverse complement strand
TTTGCTTTTAAGGAAGTTGTGTCAATAATTTCAGCCTGTCTCTCGAAGACTTTTGTAAATTCATCAGATTGATCTAACCACATTTTTCCTTTAATTGTTAAAGTATCTGTTCCGTTTTTCAATGAATCCATAGCTTTATTAACTTTTTCCAATGTGTCTGATGTAACATGCGTTAAGGCTTCAGACTGTTTTAAGAAAACTTCTCCTGATGAGCGAATATCATTGGAAATACGTTCTGCATTCGCAGCAATTTCATTGATATTAGCACGCATTTTTGTTCCGGCATCATCAATATGTTTTGCTGTCAATTGAGTTGTATCCTCTAATTGTAAGCTTAAATCCTTCATTTGGGTGCTCATTGCTTTAATTTGTTCATAAGCTCCATTGGCTCGCTTGGTCATTTGACCAGAAGCCTCATTCAGAAGGACATTGAAGTTATTAACCAAGTTTTTCGTATCTTCTGAAATTTTGATCATTTTATCATTTTGTTGATCTATTATATTGTTAACCTCAATAATGCCACTACTCGCTTCTGCCGTTACCGTATTGAAATTAGCAATATGGTTTTGGTAATTGTTGATGACATTTTCTATTTTTTTGTTGGTATTATTTACTGTTTCCAATAAATTATCAGAAGTATTGGATAAAGATACATTGACACCGTCTATAGTCATGATAGATTGTTTGGCTGTTTTTTGGATATCCTCACCGGCTTTTATTAATTTATCGCTTAAACTGTTGATTTCAAAGGCAATTTTATTGCTGTTTTCAAAAACATCTGTCGTATTGTTTTTGAAGGTTTGTTGAATATCTTTCATTTTATTATTAACGTCATTAGCGGCATCTGATAGGTATTTATATTGTTGAGCCAGAGAACTTTCACCCAGACGCGTTTGAGTTGAAACCGTATTCATAATATCGGTAATGCTATCTTTTTGTTTGTTTAAGTTGAGAGAAATTTGTTCAGATTGATTTTGAATCTTAGTTAAATTTCCATCTAAAGACTTAATTTGATTTTCCATTATTTGACTGATATTATGGCTTTCCGTCAGAAGATTTCGTTGATTTTCTTTCAATTTGCTGCAATTATCTGTAATTTCATTATTGGCAAGAGTACTTCCCTCGGCAATTGCTTTTAAGTTTTCATTAAAACTATTTACATATTGATTAATTTCATTTCCGACAGCTTGCATTTTGGTATTGATGTTGGCAACAGATTTTTCAATTTCTTGATTTTGATGTTCCAAAATATCCGTAATATTGATAAGTTTATCCATTGTTTTATTGGATGTTGTTGTCAATAATTCTGCTTTTTCTGAGAATTCTTCTTCAAATCCATTCATACGATTGAATACACTGTTACTACCCTGCTCAAACAGTGAAATTTGATTTTTTAATGTCTGATTGATAACACTCGTATTATCGGATAATTTATCACAAAGATTAAAGAATTCATTCTGTTGATTCTTAAATAATAAATTAATGGTAGCTGCTTTTTCATCAAGAGCTTGTACCATATCCGCAATGTATTGTGTGGTGTTTTCTGCGGTATTATTCAAAATAGATGATTGCTGATTGAATAATTCAATAATTTTATTGTGTTTATTTGTAGTGTTTTCCGTAACATTGTTAACAGCTTGAACTTGAGTTTGTAATAAATCTGCTATTTTCTCGGCACGGATAGTAATATTTTGCGCTAAGTCATCAAGACTATCTTGCTGTTCTTTTATTTGAGCATTAAAATCTACAACTTTAGCCAGAGCCTTATCTGAAATAGTTTCTAAAGTTGAAGATTGAGTTTGTAATTGAGATGTGACATCATTTGCAGTATTTGCTATTTGAGAAGATTTCTTTATCGTATCTTCTAAATTATTCTCCAAAGATTTCATACAAGTAACGGTTTCATCATTAACTGTATTGGCCATATGTAATAACTCTTCAATATTTTGACGTAACGCATCTTTACTGCTTTCTACTTTATTCAAAATTGTATTAAGCAGCTTCGACTGTTGTTCTATAGATGCCGTATTCAATCGACTTTGTGTATCTAGGTTTTCTGAAATATTCTGTAAGTTAGTTGTTTGACGACTAATTGCATTTTCTGTTGTTTTTAAGCTTTCTATGAGAGAATCTGATGCAGATTTTACATTTGTAATATCAGAAACAACCTGTTCACATATTTGGTTAGTGATACTTTGTGTATTTTGAATAGACGTTGCTAAATAGGTCTTATGTTCATCAAGTTCACCGCAAAGTGCTTTGGAACTTTCAACCGCACTAATTTGAATTTGATGTAAAATATCAATTTTATTATTAACATTATTAGCAGCTTTATTTATTTTTTCTACTGCATTTTCAGATGCTTGCTGCAATAAATTTATTTGATTGCTGATATTTTCTTCGACATTATTTATATCTTGATTGATAGATTGTGAGATATTATTTAAGTTTTGAACTTGAAATTCTACGCAATCAGAAATTGATTGTGCTTTGCCTATGATTGCATCGACTTCTTTATTTAATTGATTATGGAAAACATCAAATTTTTTGCTGGCTAATAAAGAAGTTTCATCTAAGTTTTTCAAATAATCCGTTACTCTTTGAGATTGATTTTTAAATGATTTCTCGACATTTGATGCTCTGGTTTCTATTCCTTCATAGGTATCCTTATAGTTTTGAGCTATCTGATTAGAGAGAGCTTCCAGACGATCATTTTGGGTTAAAATAAATTGGTTGATGTTTTCAAAATCATTATTTAATTTAGATGAGCAATTTGTAATTAGTTCATTGTTTAAGTTTACAATTTTACTATTTTCACCATATAAAGAATTTAGTTCAACAGTCGTTTCATGAATTGCTTCTATTTGATGATTTAAGGAGGATGTTACACAAGTTATATCTGATTTAATATTGTCGGCAGTCGCTGAAAATTTTTCCATACGGTTTTCCACATCAGATGTAACCGTATTTACCTTATCATTAATATAGTCTAATCCTGATGATAATAAACGGACACCTTCGTTAATTTCATTCATTGTGGTTCCGGAATAACCCTGTAAAATTTCAACTAATTTTGAGAAATCCGTTACATGTCTTCCTAATTCATTTTTTATTTTATTTGTTTCAGCCGTAGCTTGTTTAGTGGCTTCTTGTAATTCTATTACTTGAGCTCTTATCGCATCAGCCATAGCTTTTGTCGTTTGAGCGGCACCATCTTCAGGATAGACTAATTGATTCATATAGGTATGTAATAATTTGGCTTCTTGTTTAAAGCTTGCTCCTCTGTCAATATAGGCAATAACCATCCAAATAACCGCTAAAGGTAATGTAATTCCGGCAAGAAATCCTCCGAATTCATCCGGCATCATTAAGAATAGATTTGACCATCCAAAAAACTGGGTGATGTAAATGACAACGATTAGTACCCAAATACTACTGATTCCAAGCATCAGTTTATATAGATTTCCTGCATTTTTTTTAATAGAATCATTCTCTGATGATGTATTATCTTTTTCAGACATAAATTGCGGAATAGTGATAACGGTGTTTGTTTTTTGTTTTTGCTGATTAGACATTATTTTCCCCATAATGAATGTCATTATTACATATTAACCGCCCCTACTTTACATCAATTTTTTTTGTTTTTAAAATATAAACTCTTTTCTATGAGACTTATCCACACAGATATCCCATAAAAAAACCTCCTTTTCAGGAGGCTTTTAATTACTGATCCAAAAATGAACGTAATTTACGAGATCTGCTCGGATGTTTTAGTTTTCTTAAAGCTTTTGCTTCAATTTGGCGGATACGTTCACGCGTAACATTAAACTGTTGTCCAACCTCTTCTAAAGTATGATCCGTATTCATCCCGATACCAAAACGCATTCTTAAGACACGTTCTTCTCTCGGCGTTAGTGATGATAAGATACGCGTACAAGTTTCTTTAAGATTTGCATGAATTGCTGAATCTAAAGGTTGTAAAGCGTTATCATCGGCAATAAAATCGCCCAAAGATGAATCTTCTTCATCACCGACAGGTGCTTCCAAAGAAACAGGCTCTTTAGCAATTTTCATAACTTTTCTAACCTTTTCGAGCGGCATAGATAAACGCTTTGCCAATTCCTCCGGAACAGGTTCTCTTCCCATTTCTGCCAACATTTGACGAGAGGTACGAACAAGTTTATTAATTGTTTCAATCATATGAACAGGAATACGTATTGTACGAGCCTGATCTGCTATAGAGCGTGTAATAGCTTGTCTGATCCACCATGTTGCATACGTTGAAAACTTATAACCACGACGATATTCAAATTTGTCAACGGCTTTCATCAAACCGATGTTTCCTTCTTGAATTAAATCTAAGAATTGCAATCCACGGTTGGTATATTTTTTGGCAATAGAAATAACTAAACGTAAATTTGCTTCAATCATTTCTTTTTTAGCCCGATCGGCTTCTCTTTCACCTTTCTTAATTGTATCGACCATTCGGCGGTATTCGTTAATCGGCAATCCGCAATCTTTTGCCATTTCAGCGATAGCCTCTCTTAATTCAACAATTTCTTGACCATGTTTTTCAACAAAGGCTTGCCAATGTTTGTCTTTTTTAGCTGAAATTTTCTTAATCCAATCAGGATCTAATTCTGATTTTTGGTAGGCTTCTAAGAAATCTTCACGTTTAACTTTACAAGAAAGAGCACAACGTAATAATTTGCCCTCTAATCCCATTAAACGTTTATTTAAATCGTTCAGTTGTTCAACTAATTGTTCAATACGAATGCTATTCAGATGAATAGAACTCATTAATTCAACGAGCTCTTTTTTAACTTGCAGATATTTTTTCTCTACAGCTGCAGGAATGTTTTTTCCGGCAATGACTGCATCAACACGTTGTTTTTGAACTTTACTTAAATCATCATAATAACTTGATATTTTACTTAAGATTTCAACAACAGGTTCGCGCAGAGCTTCTTCCATAGAAGAGACGGAGGCGGAAGAATGCCCGTTAGCCCCATCTTCATCTTCATCCTCATCTGATGATTCATTATCTTCTTCCGTGATATCGTCGTCTTCTTCATCATCTTCATCGACCGTATCTTCCAATTCAATGTCATCTTCTAAATCATCATCAATGTCGTCAAGATTATCTTTCTTAGCTATTTCATCGGCAACGTTATCTAAATCTTCAACGTTTTCTTCTTCATAGACCATAGCTTCGGCATCATCACCATACATCATTTCCAAATCAATGATGTCTCTTAACTGCATTTTTCCTTCAATTAAATCATCTTTCCAACCGGTAATGGCTTTAATTGTCATCGGGCTGGCGCAGAGACCATCGATCATAACGGTTTTACCTGCTTCAATACGTTTAGCAATAGCTATTTCGCCCTCACGAGAAAGCAGTTCAACCGTTCCCATTTCTTTAAGATACATACGAACAGGATCATCAGAACGTCCTAATTCTTTTTCATCAAAGTTGCCGCTTTCATCTTCATCAGTAATTTCATCACGTTCATCAGAGTCCCCGTCTCCGTCTAAGACATCGGCATCACTCTCTGAAGTTATGCTGATTCCCAAATCAGAAATCTCAGCCATAATATCTTCGATCTGTTCTGATGTTTCTCTTTCGGAAGGTAAGGCTTTATTGAGCTCTTCAACCGTAATAAAACCTCGAGTTTTTCCTTTTTCGATTAATTTTTTGACGGCACTACCTAAAGAATCAATTAAAGGCGCATCAGTATTAACGCCTTCATAGTAATCTTGGTTATCTATATCTGACATAGAGTACTTCCTAAAAATCGATTTTTGTATATAAATTGCTAGCTGGTAAGCTTTTAATCTTTTCTGGAAAATTTGTCAACCTTTTCAGCTATGTTAATTTAATAATACTAAAAGGTAAAATCAAGGTTAATATTTGAAAAATAAAGTTTTCTTTAGATAATTGTATGATTATTTAAAAGTAAATTTTTTTCATTTTTGAGTGTTTCGTAGCGTTTATAGACTTCTTCTGAAAACGACTCGGAGGTTTGCATTATTCTTAAACACTCTTTTATTTCCATATCTAATTGATTTAACTGAATTTCTGCTATTTTAGCGTCAATTTCTTCTCTTAATTTATCAGGACGAGGTTTTTGCTGGCGTAACATTTCCAGTTCCCATAAGTTGTGAATCTCTCTTTCATAACCGGCCTGCTCCAATTTTTGAGATAAACTTGCTGTGGAAATATCGTCATTTTCATGACTTTCTTCAAAAATAATATCCAATATCCCTTTTAGTTTTTGATTATTCAGATCAAACATGGATATTTTTTCTTCATATTCGGAGATTAATTTCGGTTCGTAAAGTATTGCCGATAGGATAAATTTAAAGACAAGTTCATCGAGGGTTAATTTTGGTCTTACTGATGAAACTTTTTTCGGTTTTTGTTGTTGAGGTTGTGTTTGTTGTATTTGTTGTTTTTTTAACCACGCTCCTCGTCCCAGCTCATTATAAATGAAATCTTTCATTTGCTGCTGATAATAACCACGAACGGTTTCATCCGTAATTTTAGCAACTTCTTCGCGAATATTTTTTTCTATTAAAGCTTTTTGCTCAGGGGTAGATGCCGGTTGTCCGTCGGTATTCTTTTTCCAGAGTAATTTCACTAACGGCGTTGTATTTTCCAGATATTTTTGGAATGCTTCCTGTCCATGGGCTTGTAAAAACTCATCAGGATCTTGTCTGTCCGGTAAAAAAACATATTTCAGAGAATATCCTGCTTTCAAAATCGGCAGAGCTCTATCTACCGAGCGGATAGCTGCTTTTATTCCGGCATTATCGCCATCAAAACATAGGATAGGTTCTGGCGTGACTTTCCATGCTTCTTGAATTTGTTCTTCTGTTAAAGCTGTTCCTAATGGTGCAACGGCATATCCGAAGCCATATCTGTCAAGAGCAATCACATCCATGTAACCTTCGCAGATAATCAGGTTTCTGGCCGCAAAACCTTTATCTCGCGCATTATTCATATTATATAGAATTCGGCGTTTATTAAAAATCGGTGTTTCCGGTGAATTTAAGTATTTAGGCTGACCGTCACCCATAATTCGACCGCCGAAAGCAATGACTCTTCCTTGCTTATCAAAAATAGGAATCATCACCCGATCACGGAAAAAGTCATGCGGTTTACGGCTTTCATCTTCCGGAATCGTCAATAATCCCAAATCATTCATATCTTTTTCACTGATATTTTGGGCGGACAAATGAGCTTTCAACCCATTATTATTCGGGGCATAACCTAAGCGAAATTTTTTAATGACTTCATCATCTAAACCGCGACGATGAAAATATTCCATTCCTCTGGCTCCATCCGGTAAGCGCAAGCACTTTTCATAAAACTTGCAGGACAGTTCCATAATATCATAAAGGCTTTTTTTCTTCTCGTGCTCTTCATGCTGCTCACGGCTTAATACCGGCATTTGTAAACCGGCTTTGTCAGCCAGTTTTTTGACAGCATCCATAAACGGCAGATTGTTGGCTTCCATTTCGAATTTAATAATATCACCATGGGCACCACAACCAAAGCAGTGATAGAAACCTTTAGCCTCATTAACGGTAAACGACGGTGTTTTTTCATTATGAAACGGACAGCAGGCTTGATACTCCCTTCCCTTACGGATAAGTTTAATTTTACTGCTTACCACATCAACGATAGAAAGTTTAGCCCGCAGTTCGTCACAGAATTTTTGTAAATCGACGTTTGCCATTATAACCTTTTATTTTATGATAATAAGGTTTTAATCATTGCAGATGCTTTACCGAAATCCAACTGTCCGGCATATTTACCTTTTAATTCACCCATAATTTTGCCCATATCTTTCAAGGAATTAGCACCGGTTGCAGCCATAATTCCTTTGATGGCGGCTTCAATTTCAGCATCAGACATCTGCTTTGGTAAAAATTTTTCAATAACTTTGATTTCGGCCATTTCTTTGTCAGCCAAATCTTGGCGTTTACCATCCAGATACATTTTAATTGATTCATTACGTTGTTTAATCATCCCTTGCATCATGGATAATAAATCAGCATCAGAAGCGCGTTCTTGACCTTTTCCGCGAGCGTCAACGTCTTTTTCCTTCATACCGGCGATAATCAAACGAACAGCGCTGGTTGTGCCTGCATCATGGTTTAACATTGCTTCTTTCAAGGCTTTTTGTAAATCATCTCTTAACATTATATTTTCTCCCGTTTATTTTCTTTTTGGATTAGCATAAACATATCAATTAAAAAAAGCAATAGGCTATCAAATATATTTTATTTTACTTTTTTATTTCTGATACTATAATATTTTCAGTTTTGAGAATTTTACATTTAATGGTTATGACATATGAAAATACTTAATTTGGTTTTGATGGGAAGTTTGCTTTGTGCTGTTTCCGCACAAGCAGAAGATGATGTTAAAACTCAGGCTGATTATGATAAAGAAGTCGCTGAGAGTTTACAAAAAATGACTTCAGAACTGCAGATAAAAACCGATGAACTGATAAAATATATGAGTGCGGTTAATAAAGCTCTAAGTGAGACTATGCCTCAATTCAGCAACAGTATGGGGAAATTAATTGCTTCGATGAAACCAATTGCTGAAACAATGCAACAAAATTTGGATCATTTTGCGCAAGAAGTTAATCAGCAAATAGAGGAAGAAGCTAATGAGGGAGAGAGTGATACTCCTCCTTTACCTGAACAAATTTCGGAATCGGAAGATGAGGTTATTTCAGAAGCAGAAAATGTTTCCTCTGAAATTGAAGCTGAATTAGCGCAGTTTGAAGATTTTCCGCCGGCGCGTCCTGCGAAAATTAAATTATTTTCCTCAAGTGTTGAGTAAAAATAAAGCCCCTGAAAAGGGGCTTTTATTATTTTAATAGAATATCTGCCAGTTCAGCATAGTTTCTTCTTCATTATGACCGTGATTATCATTAAATTTATAATTGAGTTGCAAAGCCATATTTTTATTCAAATCAAAACTGATACCGGCATTATATTTCATTTTATCGGCAAACTTTGAGGTGGCGAAAACTTTTTCGGCACTTGCTAACAACCGCCACTTTCCGTAATCAGCATAAATACCGACTTCCGGTCCGATCCCGGCGTAGCTGTTATGAGGTAAAAATCCACCATACCCTAAATGATTATTAACAAAACCATAGGCTTTGATGTTATCGGTTAAGGCATATGCACCCCCTGCTCCGCCATGAATTTCAAAAACATAGCCCTCATCTTCAGTCTCAGGATTCATCTCGCGATTAAGCTCTGCGTGGATGTTATAAGAAATCGGACGGAACATAAAATCTACCGGAAAAATTGAAGTAATGCCGACAATTTTCAGATTTTGCAAAACAAATTTATTTGAATTATCATAATGACGTGCGGCTATATTTAAAAAATTGATTTCGGCGCCGGATAATAATCCGTAACTTCTATCTAATAATGATGTATAAGCCGGTCGGCCATTGATTTGTTGGAACATTTCTCCATTATGATTACCAATACCTATGCCGGTTTGTGCGGATTCATGTGCTTGAAGCGGATTTTTTCCTTCGGTTAATTCTTTCAGATTATCATTTTTCCCTAGACTATTACGCTCTTTGAGTAATTTGAAGCTTTGTTTACGGTAATCCCCTAATTCTAATTTTTCAGCAACATATTGATATTGAACATACTGGTATGCTGTTTCAATAACACCGGCTTTTTCTTGTTCAGATAAATTTCGGTAATCAAAATTTTGATTTTTAATAATATCTTTATAAACCTCTTTTTGGGCTGAATTCATTTGTTTATAACGGTAAATGATTTTGTTTTGTCTGGAGGGACGATAGTTAATTCCTTTTACGAAATCAGGACGCGAGGCAACTGCTTTAAAAGTATCCAACGGAATAGCGTGCACCGGAAATTGTTGTGACAATTTTAAATCAGGTCGGACGGCATCCAATAATTCTAACAGCATATACGAACAATTTTCAGTGAAGAAATAATAACTGGTTCTGGTTTGCCCGATTTCCCATAAATGTGCCATGGTAAAATCCAGTTCTTCCGGAGATAAATTAAGATTCAATTCCCAAATATCTCTATTTTCAATATTGTTGTATTCATTAACAATTTGATAGTATGGTTTGACCGTGAATCCTCCGAAATATCCTCCGGTTAAGCCATAAATAGCAAACAATAATCCGTTTTGTTCTCCTGTAAATGCCCCATAATTAGCGCCATGAGCTAATAATTGCGTTCCTTTGCGTGCTGTATCTATTCGGAGCAAAGTGTGTCCGAATAAAGATGCCGGATTATTCATGTAAGCATTGGTAAATAATAATGTCACACCTGCCGGTCTGATATCATCGTAAAAACTTTCCCATTCTTCACATTTGGGAAAAGGTTTACTGATTAAACCTTTCTTTTTTAACCATTTATAACGTGCGGGAAATAAACATTTTTTATCATTGTCTGTTGTGTCTTCGAACAAATGAATGGTGGCGGCCAGTTCTGCTTCAGGATTATATTTTCCGACGGGACTTAGAAAAAAATTATCAGAATCGATGGTGCTTTCGTCTTTGCTTATCAATTGAGGTTGGTAGTGCAATAATGCCAACCATTGAGAATCTTGAGCATATATTTCTGTTTGTGCCCAAGCAGAAAAACTTAATAAAATAGTTATGAGAAAAACGATTATCGGCATTATAAAAAATTGTCCCTCCCTATGTGGTAGGGAGGGATTTTCTTTTGTTAGAATTAGATTAAAGCTAACAAATTAACTGTAACATCTACAGCGTCAACATTGTCTGACGGGAATAATGTTGCGAAATTTGTTTTAGAAATTTCACCTAATTTCTCGCTATCAACATTTAAAATACCTGCTAAGGTATCAATGGTTTCACCATGACCTGCTGAAGCATCCATAGCGAATTGTTCCATATTATTTTCTAAGAATGCTAAAGCCATACTTCCTGTTCCACCGGTAATACGACCATGAGGATCACAGCCTGAAGTTCCTGAAGAAATACCGAAAGTTTGGTTACCGAATGTTCCGTTAGTTGTAACAGCCAACAATTGAGGAATCGGACCTTTTTGTCCGCGCCAAGCAAGTGAACCTAAACCACAACCTGTACTATCAACTGCGTGAGCATTAGCTGAAAACATACCTGCAGCTAAAACTGCTGCTACTGTTAAAAGTGATTTTTTCAATGTTTTTCTCCTTTTAAGATAAGAGTTACGTAAAGAGACTATCACTTTAATTCCTAATGTAAATATTTTTAATTTATTTTTGGTCACATATTTTTTTATTTGAATGATTTATTTTAAAAATGCTTGCAGTCTAATTTTTTTATGTTATATTGCTCTTTAATGTTTACATAATTAGAAGCTGTGAGAGAGGTTATGCTTTTCTCGCGGTTTTATTTTTCTAACTTAATTTAATAATATTGGAGTAATTAAGATGGATAAATTTCCGGTTACAAAGAATGGTTTTGCAGCGCTTGAAGCTGAATTAAAACACCTTAAAGGTGTTGATCGCCCGAATATTATTGCTGCGATCTCAGAAGCTCGCTCTCATGGTGATTTATCTGAAAATGCAGAGTATTCTGCTGCAAAAGAAAAACAAAGCTTTATTGAAGGACGAATTCAGGAATTAGAAGTTGTCGTCAGTCGAGCTCAAGTTATTGACCCTGCTCAAATTAAGGGAAATATTATTCGTTTCGGTGCAACAGTTATTGTTGCTGATCAGGCTACGGACGAAGAAAATACTTATCAAATTGTCGGTGATTATGAAGCTGATATCAATCAAAATAAAATCTCATTATCATCTCCTTTGGCTAAAGCCTTAATCGGTCATGAACTCGGTGATGAAGTTGAGTATGTTGCCCCGGGCGGCCGCAAGACATTTGATATTGTTGATGTTATTTACAAATAAAATTTAAGGTTTCGGAAACGAAACCTTTTTTTATGTCGATTAATGCTTATATCCTTTTCAGATAATAGAAAGGAGAATTTGAAATGAAGCATTATTCCGATAGACATGAATTTTGTGATGAAAATCCGCGTTGCTGTTGTTCAGAAGATGATAACTGCGGATGTACCTTCCCTGAAAATATGATGAATGACAAAGAGGATATAACACATACGGAAGAATCTTTTGTTATTAAAACCGGAGATCGGCATATCAAAAAAGATACAGTTTGTTATTGTTCTCCCAAAAATTGTGACTGTAAAATTGATTATCAAGAGACAGATTAAATTTTATGGCCGAATATAAATCAAAAATCCTTATTATAGGTTCCGGTCCTGCCGGATATACTGCCGGTATATATGCCGCACGAGCACAATTGAATCCTATTATCGTCAGCGGAGATCAGCTTGGAGGACAGTTAACAACAACTAATGATGTTGAGAATTATCCGGGATTTCCGAATCCGATTAAAGGTCAACAATTAATGAATAATATGCATCAGCAAGCCTTGGCTGTCGGGTGTCAAATCATTAATGATATGATTATTGAAGTCGATTTTGAACATCATCCTTTTGTTTGCAGTTCGGAAAATCATAATCAATTTTGCAGTGATGCCGTTATTATTGCAACAGGAGCTTCAACAAAATGGTTAAATATTCCGGGAGAAGATAAGTTTCGCGGATGGGGTGTTTCCTCTTGTGCAACATGTGACGGTTATTTCTATCGAGGTAAAAATATTGCTGTTGTCGGGGGCGGTAATTCCGCCGTAGAAGAAGCCCTGTTTTTGGCAGAATTAGCTTCTCATGTCGTTTTAATCCATCGACGGGATACTCTTCGTGCTGATAAAATATTGCAAGATAGATTATTCAATCATCCTCGAATTACTGTCATTTGGAACAGTGTTGTCTCGGAAATTTTCGGAAAGGATAATCCTTTAGGCGTAGCAGCGCTTAAACTTAAAAATGTAAAAAATGATATTGTCACGACTTTATCTGTTGATGCCTTATTTGTAGCGATAGGACATACCCCTAATACATCCATTTTTAAGATGCAACTTGATCTTGATCGTCAGGGATATATTATTACTAATCCTCCGCAATCTTGTTTAACTAATATTTCAGGGGTATATGCTGCCGGAGATGTTATCTCAGGAAATTATAAGCAGGCTATTTTAGCCGCAGGTAGCGGATGTATGGCTTTTCTGGAAGCTGAAAAATATCTTGCACAATTAAAATAAAAACGTTATGACTATATTGTTTTATTTTAAGGAGATATTTTATGACAGAAGAAAAATGTTCTTGCGGTTGCGGATGTGATTGTGATTGCGACTGTGATTGCGATTGCTGCTGCGGTTTTAATACCGATAAAGAAATTGCTTTTGAATTATGTCGTACTTTGATTGAAGGACGTACATATACGGCTGAGGCAGTTGCTGATGCTTATAAAAAAATCTTTGAAGCTGTTAAAAGCTGTAAAGAAGATTAAGACAATTATGAGAGTTCTCTTTTGTGGAGAACTCTTTTTTTATTCAAATGGACTTTAATATGCTACATATCGGTTGTCATTTATCAGCGGCTAAAGGATTTTTGAATATGGGAAAAGAGGCTCAATCCATTGGAGCTGATACTTTTCAATTTTTTACAAGAAATCCTCGCGGCGGTGCTGCTAAGGAAATTTCAGATGAAGATGTTGTTGCTTTTTTAGACTTTCATGCTCAACATCATTTTACAACACTACTAGCTCACGCACCTTATACGATTAATCCCTGCTCTGATAATTCTCAAACACGAGAATTCGCTGAAATGGCTATGGTTGATGATTTGAAACGAATGGAGTATATTCCGAATAATTTATATAATTTCCATCCTGGAAGTCATGTCGGGCAAGGTGTAGAAAAAGCCATCGATTTAATTGCTGATTTATTAAATCGTGTATTAAAACCGGAAATGACGACAACCGTTTTATTGGAAACAATGTCGGGAAAAGGTAGTGAAGTCGGTTCTCGATTTGAGGAATTGCGCACAATTATTGATAAAGTTGAACTTTCTGAAAAAATGGGTGTTTGTTTGGATACCTGTCATGTTTACTCTGCCGGTTACGATATTGTTAATCAGCTTGACGATGTCTTGGAAGAATTTGATAAAATTCTCGGTTTATCTCGTCTGAAAGCAATTCACCTTAATGATTCAATGATGCCATTTGCATCACATAAAGACAGACATGAAAAAATCGGACAAGGAACAATCGGTGCTGAGGCTATCATTCGTTTTATTAATCATCCCAAACTGAAGAACTTGCCTTTTTTGCTGGAAACACCAAATGAATTAGATGGATATGCTGAAGAAATTCGCTTTTTACGAACTCATTTTCAGGTATAATTGGGATATATATTCTTTTATTTATCGAGAATAACTTTTACTAAATTCATCAGATAAACGACGACGATGAATGCAAATGCTCGTATAAGCAGAATGTATAAAGAATCACCGCCTTTAATAATTAAATATTGGATAGCCAGAGAGGTAACCAACGCGACACAGATATTTATCATCCAATATTTTTTATTATTCATAAAGATAAAAGCACAGATAGCCGCCGGGCCGAATACTAACGGATTTTGCATACATTTCCACGTTGGATTAACAACTTGATTAATCGTTCCGATATGCATAAATTTTCCAATAAAAATGAGAATAAGTCCCATAGCAAAAATAAATAGATAAGTCTGTTTTTTACTCATATGTATCCTCAATCAGCAGTTTTATTTTTATTTACTTTAACGGATTTGAAAAAAAAAAAAATTAT
>CAMOQT010000029.1 GCA_946623145.1 uncultured Azospirillum sp. | reverse complement strand
TTGTTAATGATGGTATAGATGACGATGTTTATGAATCATATTCTCAATCAATTATGGAAATGATTAAAAAAAGAGGGCTGCTTTTATTCGATGCGACGCATGGTAAAAATATAGATAAAAATAATGTTTCGGGTTTGGATCGTGTAAAAGCTGATTTCGTTATTGATCATGATTTTAGTCGTGCATCTATTCGCAGAAAGTTGGAACAAGCAGAGCAATATGCTTTGAAAACAGGTAATGTTGTTATTGTTTCTGATTCAAAACCTGTCGCTGTTTTAGAAATAGTAAATTGGTTGCAAACGTTCTCTAAACAACTCAGCTATGAAGAGATGAAAGAAAAGCAGGTTACGAGTTTTGAGAAACCTTTGATTTTAGTTCCATTATCTAATTTAGTCGGAGAGTATTAAAGTGAATAAGTATCGTCCTAATGCCGGCATAGTTGTATTTAGAAATGACGGTAAAGTTTTGTTGTGTGAACGAGTTGAAAATTATCCTAAGCGGTGGCAATTTCCTCAAGGGGGAATTGATGCTGAAGAAACACCTTTGCAAGCCGCTGTTCGGGAATTGAGAGAAGAGACTTCCGTTACGTCAGTTAAGTTTATTTCTTCGTTAGCAAAGCCTATTAGATATGACTTTCCTCCGGAAGTTAAAAATAGGCATCCTGAGAGACAAAATGATGGACAAGAGCAGTATTGGCATTTGTTTTTCTTTTATGGGCAAGAAGACGAAATTAATCTAAAAACAGCTGAGCCAGAGTTTCGATCTTATCAATGGATTGATATTAAAGATACGCCAAAGTTGGTCGTTGAGTTTAAATATGACGTTTATTGTACTGTGGCTGAAAATTTTTCAGAGCTTATAAAAGAATATTTGCAAAAGAAATAATTTTCAGGTAATAAAAAACTCCCTTAACGGGAGTTCTTTTATTTTACGAAAATTTGTACTTCAGCTCCGGTAGCTTGCTCACTTCTTCTTGATAATAAATCAATTTTATCCGGACTGACACCTGCTTTTGTTATTTCTTCAAAAACAGCAACGGCTTGTTTTTGAGCTAAATCACTAACCGCATTTGATGCATTAACTGGTGATACAGAAACAACTTCGTAGTGGAAACCACCATTTTTACTTTGTGCGGCTTTTATTGTACGTTGCAAGCTATCTTTGTAGTTGATATTATCATGATTAAATTTAGCGACAAATAACGGCTTGCCTTTAACACCGTTTTCTATGCTTTGAGGTTTTCTTCCTTCTCTGCGTATTGGTTTGTTTTGTGGTAAATTTGAAGTCATGAATTGTTGATTTTGTGCCGGAGGCAATGGGGCGTTATTAATACCATAACTTCCTACTTTAATGGCTCTGTCCAATGAAACCAAATATCTACGAGCTGTGTTTGTATATTCAATTTGACGTCCGTAATCACTCTCTACTTCCGATAACAAACTATTAATGATAAGTTTTGTTTGATTGCATTCGTTTTCAAGTGTTCTCAGTTGAGTGTGATCTTCATCAACAGCTCCGGAAACACTATATGTAGCTCGAATTGATTCTTGGAGATTGTTTACAACAGACATATCGGAAACAGCTTGATTGTAAATTTTATTTAAGGTGTTAGCGTTTTCATCCATAATGACAACATTGCTTTGTGTTTTTTGGAGCATTTGATACATGATCGGGTTACCCGGAGTGGTTCCGACCTGTAATTTTGCTTCCATAGCAGCTGTTGTATTATGATAATCAATTGCATTATTTATAACCGAAGAACGAACATTTTGTAATTCATCATTATTCTGTTTAATAGATTCTTGCAATTTAGAGAGTTCATTGCGAAAAGCAATAACCTTTTGTCCGACCAATGTTCCTGTATTGCCGACTCTTGATATTTCGACAGGTTCAAAGTTTGTAGAACCTAGTGTTGGTAAATCATTTTTACTGTAATTAGTTGTAGCCTCTTTTCCAAATAGTGATTTGAATGGAGAATCGGCTGCACAACCGCTTAATAATATTAAAACGCAGGATAAAATGCATAAATTACGAAAGGTATATTTCATCTTCGCGAAACCTTATAATAATGGTTGAATCTGTTTTTATTTTTGTCACGGTAATATCTATTTGTAAAGGACTTTTTAGCAAAAAATCGTAACAAATAATATAGTTCCTATTTTTCTAAAAGATATGAGAAATAGTTTAAAAATCTTTTAAATTGCTTAAAATTTTGCTTGCAAATCATTTTAAAATGGTTTAGTAAGTATTTTCGTGTTTATAAGATGCGCTCGTAGCTCAATTGGATAGAGCATCTGACTACGGATCAGAAGGTTGTGAGTTCGAATCCCGCCGAGCGCGCCATAAAAAAAGCCCCTGTCAAAGGGGCTTTTTTTATGACCAACATCTCGACAGGGATTCAAACTCATAGATGTGAGTTCGATTTCTTACTCCTAAGCATTGCGTTTTATCGCAATGCTAAGTCGTTTCGGTCACTTGTTTTCTAATTTCATTTCACATCGCTAAGGCTCGTTTATTCAATAAGAAAACTTCGCCTGTCGTCTAAAAATAACCGGAGCAACGGTTATTTTTAATTCTCCAGCGCCGAGCGCGCCATAAAAAAGCCCCTGTCAAAGGGGCTTTTTTGTTGTTAGAATTTAAATACAAAAAAACACCGTGATATTGATCAACGGTGTTTTGGTCGTTTAAGAGACTAAGGAATCCATGGCTTCCATCATGAGCTTGATTTGCTCTTTTGTTTTGTTTGTGACAATGTCTGACATTTCCTCTTGTCCAAGAATGTCATAATTATGAAAATTCTGAGAGATAATTAATTGTTCAAGCTTTTGTTGAACAAGCTTAAGAGCAATTTTGTCTCTGAAATTTCCTTTTGCAGATTCTTCTAATGCCAGGATGATGCTACCGGATGTCTCATATAAAGAGAAGAGAATTTCCCGAGCACCTTCTTGTTTTTGATAGTAGTCTCTACGGATTGCTTTAGCCCAATTACGGCGATACGTTCTTAACTTACGTATAGTTGTGATATTCATATATATATATAATTAATAATTACAAAACGCTTTTTTATAGCATTTTTTTGCTTTGGGTGCAATGTTTTTTTAAAAACTTTGTTTTAGCCAATCCAAAATTTGGAGAAATTTGTTGTCGCTATTAATTGTTTTATGTAATACCTTATGAGGTTTCTTTTCTGTTTGTACACCGCTGAACATTAATAAACCGACGGCAGTTGAAAATTCCGGATTATATATTTTTTCAGGTAAGTTCAATATATTTCTCGGACGTCCGATGCGCACCTGTTTGTCTAAAATCATCATGGCTACTTCTCTGATGCCTGACAGTTGTGCGCATCCACCAGTTAAGACAACACGGTGACTGTTTACGTCTTTTAAACCATGCTCGTTTAATTTATGTCCGATTAATTCAAACATTTCTTCGACACGAGGCGAAATAATATTAATCAGTTCAGACTTTGGAACTTGTTTAATGAGAGTGTCGTCTTCTTCTCCGACAGGATAAACATTGATGTTTTCTTCGGCATCTTTGCTGGTTAAGAAAGCGCAGCCATGCAGTGTTTTTAATCTTTCGGCATGTGCAGCAGATGTTGTTAATCCCCAAGCGATATCATTGGTAATATTATTGCCACCGACAGCAATACATGAAAAATAAACAGGGTATCCGTTGCGGAAAGTTGCAATATTTGTGCATCCTCCGCCGATATCAACAATGGTTGCTCCTAATTCTTTTTCATCATCAACTAAACAAGCTAATCCTGAGGCATAAGCTGAAAAAGCTTTATCTGCAATTTCTAAGTGAGCGTTTTCGATAACAGAAGCTAAGTTTTTATATTGAACTTCCGGGGTTAATCCGAGAAGAATTTTTGCTGATAAATTTTCACCATAAATGTTGTGAGGATCTTTTGTTTCTTCACCCATATCTAAACGATATCCGGTTGTTAGACAGTGAATAAGCTCGTTTCCCTCAATATTTAATTTGTTTGTTCCTTTTTCAATAACTTTATTGATATCGAGGTCAGTTACTGGGCGATTGCGGTTAATGGCAATTGTCGCCTCACGAATACTACTTTTGATTTTTTCACCGGAGACATTAACAATGACATTGTTTATTCTCTCATTGGCCATTTGTTCGGCACTTTCAACCGCATTGCAGACAGATAATGTTGCTTGACTGATATCTGTAATTATGCCGTTTTTTATGCCTTTGGATTCATTATGACCATAGCCAATTATGTTTATTTTTTGATCTTTGCTAATTTTGGCAATCAGACAGCATATTTTAGATGATCCGATATCAAGAGCGGAAACTGTACTGTAGCGGTTAAATGAGTGTGTCAACGTTAAACCTCATATTATATTTCGTGTTCTTTTATTTCTTTTAATTGCTGAGGACTGTCGAGTTCTGATTTGCTTAAACGGACAATCACCTTACCTTCTAATCTTAAGTCAATTATAGTTAATTTACGTTTAAGAAGGCCGACAGATTTGTTTAAGTCTAATAATTTTTGCCAAGCTTGTTTGATGTTTTCTTCAGGAAGTTTGATGGTTATTCCGTTTTCTATATCATCTAAGACAACATTCCAGCGTCTTTTGGAAATAAAGTTGGCCACTTTTATGCGCTTAAATATTTCAGGATCATCTTGAATGCTTAACATTAAATCTTTGATGTTTTCCGGCGCTCCGTCTCCGACAATTAATAATAGAGGGGATGTCGGAATATATTCGGAATCGATAATGTTTCCTTCAGAATCAATAGGATAAAAATTGTTTTCAAATTGCCAAATGGATTTAACATCTCTTTCTTGAATATCGATTTGCAAAATATTCGGAAAATAAGTGCGTTGTAAATTAACTTTACGAATCCAAGGCAGTTTTTCTAATTTCTGTTTTAATTCATTAAGGTCCAGCTCCATAATGTTATCGCCTCGGGTTATTCCTATGGCTTTTTCAAGTTCTTGTTTATCTGTATGATGACGACCACTGACGATGATGTCATTAATGTTGAAACCAAGATTACCACTAAACAAATAAAATTGATTACTTAAGGTTCCTAAATGTTTACCGATAAGATTAGATTTAATTGTAAATATACCAAAAGCGGTAGCAAAAATGATGCTTAATAAAAATAAATTACCAATAAATCTATAAACCCAAACCTGTGGTAACCAAATTTGAGGAGAAATTAAAACCGGTGTTGAAACCGGAACAGACGGTTGATCCGTTTTATTTATTTTTTTATTCCTAATCGTTTTATTTCCCATTCTAATGTGATTGATGTTTTTTCCCGAACGCATGAGATGATTTTTTCTCCTAATTGTTCGATATCATCTGCTGTTGCTGTACCGGTATTAATTAAAAAGTTATTGTGAATTTCTGAAACTTTGGCTCCACCGACATGAAAATCGGCACATCCGGAATTTTTTATCAGTTCCCAAGCCCGTAATCCTTGAGGATTTTTAAAGGTCGAACCACCGGTTTTTTCTTTATATGGCTGATGAGCTATTCTGTATTTTTTTTGCTCATTAAGCTTGTTTTGGATGTTTTCTTTAGTATCAGGGTAAGTCTTGAATGTAATGGAAAGAATAATCCAATCTTCCGGAAAAAAGCTGCTACGATAAGATAAGTTAAAATCTTTTGGTGCAAGGGTGACTATTTCTCCGGAATTGTTCATAATTTCTGCAGAAATCATGACATCTTTGATTTCGGTTCCGAAGCAGCCGGCATTACTTCTGACAGAACCACCGATAACACCAGGGATTGAACACAAAAATTCTAAACCTCCGATTTCATTTTCAAGTATTACTTTTTTTAAATCGGAATTGTGTAATCCGGCGCCACATTTAATATAGTTATCTCCGACCTCAACTTTTTGGAATTTTTTATTATCTAGTTTGATAATGACACCAAGGACCCCACCATCTCTTACTAATAAATTTGAGCCGCCACCAATTATATAGACAGGAATATTTTGTGTAATATTAGTTATAAAATGTTTTAAATCTTCTATGTCTGCCGGATGATACATTACCTCAGCAGGACCGCCAACGCCAAACCAAGTATGCTTTGATAAAGGCTCTTGTTTTTGATATTTTCCTCGAACACTCGGAAGATAAGGTGTGATATCTGTTTGATTAGGAACCATCATCTTCCTCCTGTGATAATTTCTTTTTCAATAGCATTTGCTAATCTTTGGGAGGCATCTATGATACTTAATTTTTCCGCACGATCTGACATAACGCTTAATTTATCGGGAGAATTTAGTAATTCGGTAAGAACGTTTTTAAGATTTTCACTGGTGAAATCTTTTTGATTAAAAACGCGTCCGGCTTGAGTTTTACCGATAGCTTCGGCATTTGTCGTCTGATGGTCATCAGCTGCCGTTGGTAAAGGAATAATAATTGACGGGAGCTTGGCTGCCGTAATTTCAGCAATAGAAGATGCTCCTGCTCGCGAAATGATTAAACCTGTCTGAGCGTATAATTCGGACATATTCTCAAAGAAATGAGAAATAGTCAGCTCAGCTTTACACCCTTCGTATCCTTTTTTTACAACTTCTATATCATCTTTACGGCATTGGTGATAAATCTGGAGTTGTTGCTGTAATTCCGCAGGCAGCTGTTTTATGGCTTCAGGAATAACCTCTCCAAATACTTTAGCACCTTGAGAGCCGCCAATAATTAAAAGCTGGAATTTGTTATTTTTATTTTTTTGAGTATATTGTCTGTCTTTTAATGCGGCGATATTTTGACGTATTGGCATACCGGTTAAAATTTTAGGTGTGCGTGACGGTGTGAATTTTACATTCTCAAAACTTTGAGCAATAAAGGAAGCATATTTGCTCAGAAAACGATTGGTTCTGCTCATAACGGAATTTTGCTCGTGGATGACGAGATCTATTCCCAGTAAAATAGCTGCCATACTGCAGGGAAAAGAAGCATAACCTCCAAAACCGATAACACATACCGGTTTTCTTTTTAATAAAATCTTAGCTGCTTGTAAAACGCCTAATCCGGTTTTGAATAAACTTTTTATTTTAAACCATTTGGATTTTCCGACCATAGCTCCAGCGAGAACAGAATAGTTGGTAATTTCTCCCAATTTTCCGTGATAGTTATCTTTGCCTCGACTGTCTGTTACTAAAGCGAGCTCATAGCCTCGAGCGGAGAGTTCTTCAGCTAAAGATTCTGCAGGAAAGACATGACCTCCGGTTCCTCCAGCTGTCAAGATAATTAAAGGTTTTGATGACGATTTATTGCTCATCTTTATCCTCCGAGTGTGCATTTTTACGAGTGATTGCCAATAGCATTCCTATTCCTATTGCAGAGGCTAATACTGAAGAACCGCCATAAGAAATAAAAGGTAAAGTCATTCCTTTGGTTGGCATTAAATGTAATGATGAAGCCATATTAATAATACATTGTAGCCCAAAAGAAGCGGCTAAACCTGCCGTTGATGCAATAATGAAAAAGTTATTATCTTTCATTGAAATTAACATGGAGCGAATAACTATTGTGGCATAAATTGCAATAATAATACTACATAAAATAAATCCGAATTCTTCTGCAGCAACGGCAAAAATAAAGTCCGTATGTGCATCAGGAATGCTTAATTTAGCGACACCTTCTCCCGGACCTCTTCCTAAATAAGAACCGCTTTGGAAAGCATCAAAAGCTTTTTGAACTTGGTAACTCAGTTCGTGTTCTGATGTTATGAATTGTTGAATACGAACCTGAAAGTGAGGAAATGTAAAGTATAGTAAAACAGCTCCGCCTAAACCGGCACATAGAGCACCTAAAACCCAAATCATCGGTAATCCGTTTAAGAAAAATTGGAAAAACCAGATGGCGCTGATAACAAAAGTCATACCGATATCCGGTTGGCAGAGTACAATTCCTGCGGTTACAACAAACAATCCGGCAGAAAGCCAAGTTCCCGGAATTTCCGGATATTGTTTCTGGGTATCAAATAACCATGCGGCGACAATGGCAAAAGTCGGTTTAAGAAATTCGGAAGGTTGCAAAGAAAAACCCATAATATGTATCCAGCGGGTTGCCCCCTTAGTTTCTTGTCCCCAAAATAAGGTCATAATGGTTAAGACTATAGCAATCAGATAACCAATACTGGCGAAACGTCTTATAAATTTTAGATTTTGCATGGATAAAAAAATCATGATGCAAAAAGCTAAAGGGACAAAGAAACATTGACGGTAAATGTAGTGATAACTGCTTAAGCCAACACGTTGAGCTACAGATGGGCTTGCTGAAAAAGTTAAAAAGATTCCCAGAAACATTAAACCGGAAACCATTCCCAAAAGAGGTTTGTCAACAGTCCACCACCAGTTGCTTAAAAGACTACGAGAATTTCTAGAAAACGGGTTCATTTTACTCTGTCCTTATAAGCTTAAAAGAGAGGATAAGCCGATAACAGCTAAGATAAAACCAATTATCCAAAAACGGATCGTAACGCAAGTTTCGTTCCATCCGAGCTGTTCAAAATGATGATGAATAGGGGCCATTTTGAAAAAGCGTTTACCACCGGTTTTTTTGAAATATAAAACCTGAATCATAACGGAAACTGTTTCCATCACAAATACGCCGCCTACAATAGCGAGAAGAATTTCATGTTTGCACATAACAGCAATCGTTCCGAGTAAGGCACCGAGAGCTAATGATCCGGTATCTCCCATGAAGATTTTTGCTTTTGGCGCATTAAACCATAAAAATCCGAGGCAACCACCGATTGTTGCGCAGCAAAGAGTTGAAACCTCATTACAAGGTGTAATGTAAATCGTGTGAAAATCAAAAGCTAATAATGTGCCGCAAACATAGCAAACAATCGCAAAAACAATTAAGGCGGATATCATAAGACCAGACGCTAAACCATCCAATCCATCGGTCAAATTAACAGCGTTAGATGCTCCGGCGATAACAAACATTCCGAATGGGATATAAAACCACCATAAATTTAAGCTCCAGTTGATAAAGGGGAAAGTAAGATGATAACGAATATCTTCAGAAGTATTTATGCTGACAACCCATACGACAAAGAAAGCCGTAGCAAATTGTAAAAGTAATTTCATCTTAGCAGTCATCGCATTGGGAGTTTGTTTTTGCACTTTTACATAATCATCAGCAAAACCAGTTCCACCATAAATAATCAGAACTAAAATGCAAAGCCAAACGAAAATATTGCTTAAATTACACCAAATTAAAGAAGATAAAATTCCACTACCGAGAATAAGTAATCCTCCCATTGTCGGGGTTCCCTTTTTTGTTAGCAAGTGGCTCTGAGGACCATCTTCTCTAATAGGTTGTCCTTTGGTTTGATGATGATGCAAAAAGTCAATCAGTTTATTTCCGCTACTTAGAGCAATGATTAATGCTGTTAAAAAAGCAAATAAACAGCGAAGGGGTAAATTATCAGCAAAATTAAACAAATTATATAGCATAACAAACTCTTTCCAATATTTCGTTTGAGGTGTCTTTCATCATAGAAAAAATCTCTAAAATAATTATTAATTTTCTTTTTGTGGTTTTGCAAATTTTATTTAAGGCAGCCTTTCTATAACATAGAAATTTCCGGCATCAAAAAGATTTAAATTTTGCAAGGCCAATTTATCTTTTAAGGCATCTAAAGTTCCTGTGTATTCAATGCTTATTTGAACACGATGATTAGCAAAAGCATCAATGTTGGTTTTTGTAATGACATTGATTTCTTTTAGTTGCTTTTGGAGATCAGCCCATTCTTTAAGTGTTTTATATGAAAATACAATGGTTAATTGATTATAGGCATTTTCTGTTTCTTTAGCTTGCTGTCGTAATCGTTTCAGAATTTCGGCTTTAATGTCTTTAATTGCTGTTTCTAATACTCTGGGTGTTTCTGCAGGGTAGGATTTAGAAAAAATTTGGCCGGCGTTAGCGGATTTTAAGATAATTTCTATATTTTTGGCCGTCTGAATAGCTTCAGCGATATAAATTTCATTTATTCCGCTGTTGCGACGAATTGAATCTAAACTTAATCCGTTTAATTGTATAGCATCTTCGGCCTGCAAAGTGTTTTGATTGTTTTCAGTCTTCGCTATAGGATGAAAAGTGATTTGTCCGCTGTCGACGGTATTGTCGAGCCATGTGTTATACCATATATTGTTTTCTTCCCAGAGAAGAGCTTTTGCCGCTTTGTCTTCTTTATAGATAGGAATGATAATGATGTTTGTTTCGGGAAGAATACTTATTGGAGCATTTTTTTCGGTGAGATATGCTTTGAGGACAGGGGCGTTTATAGTGATTTTCAGAGAAGCAATATATCTTGCTTCAACAGTCTTTTCTGAAACGACAGAAACTTCTCTGATAAAATTAAGAATTTGATTGTCATTGAGATTGTCTAACATGCTCGTTGTGTCAGCGGTGCTGATACGATTAATAACCGCATACAGAGCTTGTCGATTGGCTTCTTTTAAAGCTTTTTCTTTAGCCTGTGCGGCATTTTCAGCTGTGGCATTAATATCAACGTCGGCGACGTAAATGTTCATGTCTTCAGCAAAGACATTAAAGCTCAGAAAAAAACTAAAGAATATAACTATTTTTTTGATCAATTTCTTTTCCCCTTAAGACTTGATTCGACCTTATGTTAAAGGATGTCGGCTTTAAAAGCAAAGTAAATTGTCAACATATCCGCTTAAATAAGCTTAACAACGTAAAATTAATTGTAGACTTTTTATGATAATCGGTGTTAATTATGAACAGTTTTTTAACAAAATGAAGAGGTCAAACAAATGCTTAGCAATTATTTGAAAGGCTTGATTGAACGAGCTAAAAAGAATTATAAAACCATTGTTTTGCCGGAAGGTGAAGATGAGCGTATTTTGCAGGCAGCTCACATTATTACGGAAGCAAAAGCTGTCAAAGTCATTATTTTAGGTGATGAATCTGAAATTAAAGACTATTATACTAAAAACGGTTGGAGTTTAGATGGTATTTCAATCATTAAGCCGGAAAATTCTCCGAAATTGGAAGAATATACAAATTTGCTTTATGAATTACGTAAAGAAAAAGGATTAACGTTGGAAGATGCTAAAAAATTAGCGCTTAATTATAACTATTTCGGTACCTTGATGATAAAAGCCGGTGATGCCGATGGTATGTTATCTGGTGCTAATCACTCAACAGCAGATACAGTTCGTCCTGCTTTGCAAATTATTAAATCAACACATAAAGATCGTTCTGTTTCTACAGCAGTTTTATTGGTTAAAGATGATCAAGCTTATGTCTTTTCTGATTGTGCAATTATTATTGATCCGACAGAAAAAGAATTGTGCGATATGGCATTAGCTGCCGGTGAAACAGCATTGAAGTTCGGTATTGAGCCTAATGTTGCCTTATTGTCTTATTCTACACGCGGTTCAGGTAAGGGAGAAGGTGTTGATAAAGTTCGTCGTGCAACGGAAATGGCTAAAGAAGCTTTGAAACTTCCGGAATATGCCGGCAAAGGAATTAAAATTGATGGCGAAATGCAAGCTGATGCTGCGTTAGATGCTGTTGTTGCTAAGAAAAAGGCACCGGATAGTGAAGTTGCAGGAAAAGCTCGTGTCCTTATTTTCCCTGATTTGGAAGCAGCAAATATTGGTTATAAATTGTTACAACGTATTTGCGGATGTGAAGCATATGGACCATTGATGCAAGGCTTAAATGCACCGGTTAATGATTTGTCTCGTGGTGCTTTGGTTGAAGATATTGTCGGAATGATTGCTCTTACAGCTATTCAAGCAGATTCTTCGGTCAACTAATACAGATTTTGCGAGTAGGGAAAATGCTCACGTATTATCTTATACGCTGTGCTTTCCCCTCTCTTAAATCTTATTATTTGACTCGTATAATCTGCTTGTACTTTTTATATTTTATTTATTTTATAGGATGTTATTGATGCAAAAAATACTTGTTTTAAATTCGGGGTCATCTTCTCTCAAATATCAATTATTTGCGGTAGAAGGTGATAAATATGATGTTGTGGCCAAAGGTGTGGCTGACAGAATCGGAATAGAAGGTTCTTTTATTACTATTAAAATCGGTGATGGTGAAAAAGTAACTCATAATGTCGCCTTACCAACACATAAAGAGGCAATTCGCGAAGTTTTGGATTTGTTGTTAAAAGGTGCTCTTAACAGTATTGATGAATTGTCAGGTGTCGGGCATCGTGTTGTCGCCGGCGGTGAATATTTTAAGGAATCCGCATTGGTAACAGATAAGGTTATTGAACAAGTTGATGAGTTGTCTGTTTTGGCTCCTCTACATAATCCGGCTGCAGCTTTAGGTTTGCGTGCTATGAAGTCTCTTTTGCCGAATGTAAAACAAGTTGTCGTTTTTGATACAGCATTTCATCAGACAATGGAAAAGGCCGCTTATTTGTATCCTTTACCGATTGATCAGTATGAAAAGCACCAAATTCGTCGCTATGGCGCTCATGGAACATCTCATTTTTATGTTGCCAGAGAAGCCGCACGATTGATTGGAAAACAAGGTAAAATCATTACCTGTCATATTGGTAACGGAGCTTCTATTTCTGCTGTTGAAAACGGAAAATGTGTTGATACATCTATGGGCTTTACTCCTTTAGCCGGTGTTTGTATGGGAACGCGCAGCGGTGATATTGATCCATATATTCCTTTACATATTATGAAGACACAAGGTCTTTCAATAGATGAAATGAATCATATGTTGAATAAACAAAGCGGTATGTTAGGACTTTGTGGTTTTTCGGATAACCGTGATGTCGAAACAGCTATCGCTAAAGGTGATAAAAAAGCTATTGTAGCAAATGAAGTCTATATTCATACTATCTTACGCTTTATCGGAAGCTATATTGCGGTTTTAGGCGGTGTTGATGCTATCGTCTTTACGGCAGGTGTCGGTGAAAATTCTTCAGATTTACGTAAAGCTCTTTGCCAGAGATTAAGCTATCTCGGTATAGAACTTGATGAAGAAGCCAATAAAAAGCGCGGTGAAACGATAGAAATTTCTAAAGCAGGTTCAAAAGTTCGCGTTTTTGTTATTCCGACAAACGAAGAATTGGTTATTGCTCAAGATACCGTCAGATTGATTGCTTAAGGAAATATTGGTTTGACTCTCTAGAAGCCCTGAAACTTTCAGGGCTTTTTTTCTGGAAACAGACTTTATTCAAAATGATAATAAAAGTCTTGCCTCTTTTCTTTTTTTCTGCTATTGTGTCCAAAATTTTTGGGAAATAATGAAGGTAAATGTTTTTATGAAGAAAATATTAGTTCTAAATTCAGGTTCTTCTAGTGTGAAATATCAGTTGTTTTCTGTTGAAAATGGAGAATACACGTCTTTAGCTAAGGGTATGGCTGAGCGTATAGGCTTACCTAACTCAGTAATTTCTTATTCAAGTAGCAGTGAACCTAAGCTCTCTAAGCAAATGGATTTCCCGAATCATGAAGCTGCAATCAAAGAATTATTGCAAGTTTTATTGCGTCATAATATCAAAAGTCTTGATGAAATTGATGCCGTCGGTTATAGAATGGGGCATGGTGGAGAATATTTTGATAAATCAGTTATTATAGATAATGACGTCAAAGAGAAAATTTATGATGCTGTTTCCTTAATTCCGCTTCATGGACCAGCTTTTGTTTTGTGTTTAGAGGCTATTAATAATTTATTGCCGAATGTAACACAGGTTGCGGCTTTTGACTCTGCATTCCATCAGACAATGCCTAAAGAAGCTTTTTTGTATGCTTTGCCTATTGAACAATATGAAAAATATCATATTCGCAAATACGGGTTTCATGGAACATCGCATGCTTATATCGCACAAAAAACGGAGGAAATTCTCGGACATCAAGGACGTTATATTTCTTGCCATTTGGGAAGTGGTGCATCGATTACAGCAATTAAAGATGGTAAAAGTGTTGATACAACGATGGGCTTTACGCCTATGGTCGGTATGATTATGGGAACACGTTGTGGTGATTTAGACGCCTATATTCCGTTTCATATTATGAATACCCAAAATAAAACGATGCATGAAGTTAATATGATGCTCAATAAAGAGAGCGGGTTGCTCGGGTTGTCAGGTTATTCGGATATGCGTGAGATTTTAGAGCACTATGTCGCTGGTGAAGAACGTGCAATTACAGCCGTTAATGTTTATATTCACCAATTAATTAAGCATATCGGCTCTTTTGTGGCTGTTTTAGGTGGCTTAGATGGCCTTATTTTTACCGGAGGTGTCGGTGAAAATTCAGCCTTTATTCGTAAACTTGTCTGCAACCGCTTAAAATGCTTCGGTATTTCTTTAGATGAGAATGCAAATCATACTATCGGGCAGGAAGCTATTATTTCTTCGCCGGATTCAAAAGTTAAAGTACTGGTTATTCCGGCAAATGAAGAGTTGATGATTGCTAAAGATACGTATGCATTGATTAGCGATACGCAGCAGGTTGGTAAAGTTGCTTAATCCTCTTTAATTTTCATAAAAGCTGATTATTTACAAATTCATCTTTAATATCAGGAGATGTTTTATGGATGAAGTTGTGAAAAATTTGGTTATGCTTGTTTGGACATTCAGCGCTATAAATATGAATGTTGAAGACATAAGTGTCGGAACGCTGGTTTTGACAGAAGATCGTTCGGCTGCTTCTATACAAGCTATTGTTGATTTTGATTCTGAAGAATCTCAGTTTAAGAAAAATCAAAAGGGAACTGCGGAAGATTTAGAAAATGAAACGCAAGCCGGCTGAAACTTCGCTTACAGCATCGTATAAATCATTATCTCCGGAATTGAGTAAAGTATAGTGATACATTCCGATAATACTGATGTTGCGTGTAAGGTAATATTGCAAACCAATTCCTACTCTCGGTCCGTCACAGTCATTTTTGTATTTTGTATTGTCTTTTTTGACCATGAAAGTGTATTTTGTAAGACCGAGGGAAGCAACAACGGAAAAATTGTCAGAAAGGTTTGCCTCTCCGAATACATCAAAACCATAAGCTCTGATTTTTGCTTCAAGAGAATCTTTTTTTACTGTATCAGAGTTTAGGATGTATGCCTCAAGACCAATGCCATAGGCGGTTAGTCCGATAACAGGAGAAAAGCTTTTAAAGTCATCTTTAGGAGGTATATATGCCTGTTTTTTATTTTTAGGTGTGCTGGATTTAACATCAGATATAATATAGTCCCCACCGAGGATTAAGTGTATATTTGAGGCAGAGCTATTTCCGATCGGAATAAGCCAGAACGTAAATAAAACCAAGAAAATTCGCCTAAAAAACTGCATATAACCCTCTTTTGTTATATGCAGTCTAATGTAAAAATATTAATATAAGGTTTAATTTTTACTTTTTAGATAAGTCACTGGTGCAGTGGGGACATTTTTTTGCATTAATGTCAATTTCAGAGCAGCAATAAGGACATTTTTTTGTTGTCGGGTTTGCTGCTTCTTCCTCAGCCTCTTTTTTAGCTATTTTAGCTTGTAACTCATTAATACCTTTAATTAAAATAAAGACGGCAAAAGCAACAATCGTGAAGCTGATTAAAGCATTAACGAATAAGCCGATATTCATTGTGACGGCACCTGCTTTTTGAGCGGCATCAAGAGAAGCATAAGGAGCGGCAACAGCACCTTCTTTTAAGGTGATAAATAAGTTTGAGAAATCTACTTTACCGAGCAAAAGACCAATCGGAGGCATAATAACATCTTTAACTAAAGAATCGACTATTTTCCCGAAAGCAGCACCAATAATGATACCAACGGCCATATCGATAACATT
>CAMOQT010000028.1 GCA_946623145.1 uncultured Azospirillum sp. | reverse complement strand
TGGATATTTGTACCGGTGATATGGGCGCACCGAAATATCGTCAATATGATTTAGAAGCTTGGGTTCCGTCTCAAAATTGTTATCGTGAAACGCACTCTTGCTCTAACATTACCGATTGGCAAGCCAGACGTACCAATTTACGTTATCGTGACAATACCGATGGTAAAGTTAAGTTTGCCCACACTTTAAATAATACCGGTATTGCAACACCGCGTGCTTTGGTTCCGTTTATTGAATGTCATCAAAATGCCGATGGAACTGTTAATATTCCGGTTAAATTACGTCCTTATATCGGCGGAAAAGCTAAAATCGGCAAAAATGCTTAAATTTTGCAGAATTTAAATAAAAAAGCAGAATCCTTGAGATTCTGCTTTTTTTAGATGGTGTCAAGATCACGCCACTCTTGCGTGATGCGGCTTTTATCTCTTTGCAAAGTTAAATTTTTTAAGATAAAACGATGCTCATTGTAAGAACTTATAGGTTGTTTCTGTCCCACACACTTTGATAGCTCAATTCTATCGCCGATCATAAAACAAGACAGAACATCCCCTTCCAAATTTCTTTCATCAATGTTTACAAAACCTTTTTGTTCAAATTCTTTTTCATTATTATAATCAGGATTAGAATATTTGAAAATTTGTTTTGTACAAGAGAGGCGCACACTGATAATCCCCTTTTCTCGAGCCAAATGCTCTAATGTTCCTATATAAGAAACACATAATAATTCTCTGTCATTCATAAGCTTACACATTTAATAATACTTTTAGTTTTTTTGGAATATCATAATATATTTAATTTTTCAAGAATTTTTACGAAACATCATGGAGCTTTATAACGAAAAAAACCTCTCTGAACAAAATGTTCCGAGAGGTTTTTTGTTACGGGCGCAACTCCAACTCTGTTTGGTATTTTGCCATTCCACTCCCATACATGATTGACATGGTCAGGTTGTCAAGGTCAAAAGACCCTTCAGAGAGACGAGACAAACTTACAGTATCGCCTTCTTTATAGACGGCATACGTGTCTATACACAGATCAAGGCGGAGCTCATCTTTCGGAATTTCACCGTAAATAGTTTTCTCGAAAGCCGCTTCTTTCTTCGACATTTTATTATTTTCATCGAAGAAAGTGTAGATTTTCTTAGAACAGTTGATGCGAATAGCAACATTTTTTCCTCTGTTGTAACCAAGACGTACAAGTGTTCCAATTACCTCGATACTAAACGGCTGGCCGTCAGACTTCTTAGGCTCAAGCACCTCAAGACCAGAGAGTTTTGACAACGTCAGATTCTCAAGTCTGTATTTACCGTTGTCAACTTCATCATCTTCTTCATCGTAATCGTAATCATCTTTAAAATCTTCTTTTTCATCAACAAAGCGAGTGAGTCTCACTTTATCTCCTTCAGAAAAGATTCCGATTGGATGGCTCAGGTTTGTTTGCTTTTTAGGAATGACCGCACAGAGCCCCTTAAAAGGCTCTTCTAGCTCCTTCCCTCCCTCATAGACCTTAACTTTGCGATTGCGTCGTGTACGAATGATGATGTTTCCTTGGTGTTGTGCGATGTGCTCCAGCTCACCGACAACATAAATGCTTACTAGTTTCATACGCTATAAAATTAAAAAAACAAAATAATTACTGTATAATATCTCACGTGCCTGTAAGATATTATACATTTTTTTAATTTGCAAGTTTTTTGTTTGTCTATAATTGTCCAAGAGCTAATTCGATACGGCGCAGGGTTTCTTCCTTACCCAAAACGACAGCTAATTCTGTTGCTCCTCCCGGTGTAGTTTCCTTGCCGCTCAATGCAATTCGGACCGGGTACAAAATTTGCCCGTTTTTCATCTCTTTTTCGGCAGCAACTGTTTTTAAGCACTCAAACAACGCTTCATTCGTCCACTCATTTTGATTTTTGAGAGCTTCATGGGCATATTGCAATCCTTGTTTAGCAATTGTTTCATCTGTTTTCATCTTTTTATTGATAAACAACTCATTGCCGTAAGTCGGTAAATTTTCTATGAAATCAACTTGCTCAACAATGTCTTGCAATGTCTCAATACGTGGTTGCATAACGCCGCTCAATGCTTCCAAATTAACCTTACGGGTTAAGGCTTTTTCATAATACGGCATTGCTAATTTATGGAATTCTTCAGCACTCAGATTACGAATATACTGACCGTTCATCCATTTTAATTTTACGCCGTCAAAAATTGCCGGAGACTGGTGCAAACGTTCAGCGGTAAAGCATTTTTTCAGTTCATCCAAAGAGAAAATTTCTTGCTCTGTTCCCGGATTCCAACCTAATAAAGCAATATAATTCAAAATTGCTTCCGGCAAATAACCTTTGGCGACTAAATCTTGGAAAGAAGCATCACCATTACGCTTACTCAATTTATGTTGTGCATCTTTCATAACCGGCGGCACATGAACATAGATCGGTGGTGTCCAGCCGTAAGCTTCATAAATCAAGTTATATTTCGGTGTTGAAGAAATATACTCATTACCGCGGACGACGTGCGAAATTTGCATCAAGTGGTCATCAATAACATTGGCAAAATTATATGTCGGCATTCCGTCTGATTTTAACAGGACGCCTTCATCCAATTCGTCATAGTCAATTTCAATATCCCCGTAAACGACGTCATGAAATTTTGATTTTCCAGTTTTATTAATTGTTTGGCGAACTGTAAATTTTTCGCCTTTAGCGATGCGTTCACGGGCTTCTTCCTTGCTGATAAATTTACAAGGATCTTTAAATTTAGCAAATTTAGCGGCTAAATTTTCTTCCGTTTCTTCCTCTTCATCACTTGTATCTGCGCAAAAACAATAATGAGCTCCGCCCAAATCAACCAACTTATGTGCATATTCTGCGTAAATCGGTTTACGCTCAGACTGAACATATGGTCCATAATTACCACCAATATCCGGACCTTCATCCCAGAGCATACCAACCCGTTTCAAAGTAGCATAAATAATATCAGTTGCACCTTCGACATAGCGTTTTTGATCCGTATCTTCAATACGTAAAATAAATTCACCATCAGAGGCTTTAGCTATTAAATATTCATACAAAGCCGTTCTTAAATTTCCAATGTGCATATAGCCTGTCGGGCTTGGGGCAAATCTGGTTCTTACTTTCATCTCTCACCTCTACTGATTTATTAAAACTTTTGCGGCGGCACGCGCTTCATCCGTAATGACCTCTCCGGCCAACATACGGGCAACTTCCTCGTGTCGCTCAATATCATTTAATTCTTTTACTGTTGTCGTTGTTATATTATCAACCGTATATTTTTCCACTTTAAAATGATGATTTCCACATGCTGCCACTTGCGGAGAATGGGTCACAACCAAAATCTGAACGGTTTTAGCTAAGCGTGCTAATCTCTCACCGACAGCTTGAGCTGTTGCCCCACCAACACCGGCATCCACCTCATCAAAAATCATTGTCCCGATATTTGAACTTTGAGCCAAATTAACTTTCAGAGCCAACATAAATCTGGCCAATTCGCCCCCTGATGCAATTTTATTTAATGGGCCTTGCGGAGAATTCGGATTAGTCGAGACGGTAAAAGCGACACTATCAAATCCTTTTTCATTCCAACCTGTTTCATCATTTTTTTCAATCAGCGTCATAAATTTGGCTTTTTCCATTTTTAACGGCGGTAATTCTGCCATAACCTTTTTATCTAATTCTTGAGCCGTTTTTTGACGCTTTGAACTGAGTGAATTGGCTTGTTTAATATATTCTAATTTTGCTTGTTCTTCAGCTTCTCGTAATTTATTTAAACCTTCTTCCCCATATTCTATGGCTGTTAATTTCTTTTCAAAATCAGCTAAAACAGAGGGTAAATCACCTATTGTCGTTTGATGTTTTCTGGCTAACCCACGTAAAGCGAACAAGCGCTCTTCTATGCTTTCCAGTTCGTTTTGGTTCATCGTAATATTAGAAGCTAATTCTTCCAATTCATTAACGCTTTCATTGACGTCAATAGCTGCCTGTTCAAGCATTTCGGCTAATATTTTATATTTATCATTTACTAGTGCATTTACCTTATCTACAGCATTTTGGGCTTGACGTAATGCGCTTTGAATATTTACTCCTTGTGTCAAAGCTCCGTATGCATCATTAATACTTGCAACAATTTTTTCTGCATTCATTAATTCTTGACGACGCTGCGAAAGTGTTTCTTCTTCATTCTCTTGGATATTCATCTTGCGTAATTCATCAACCCAATGACGAAGGTTATCTTCATCCGTTTTGGCTTTTTGAATATCCTGTTCGGCAGTTTGTCGGCTTTGACGTGCTAGTTTATACTGCTTCCAACTGGCTGCCGTTTTGCTTAAATCTTCTTTATAGCCACCGTATAAATCTAAAATATCAAGATGATTTGCTTGATTTAACAGTCCTTGATTATCAAATTGGCCATGAATTTCAACAAGAAAACGACCAATTTCTTTTAGAATTTTTGCAGAAACCGGTTGATCATTAAAGAAAATCTTGCTTTTTCCTTCTGTATTCAAAGTTCTTTTGATAACAATTTCATCTTCTGCTTCCAATTCATATTCATCAAGCAATGTTTTGAATTCGGAATTAGTCGGAAGTGTAAAAGTTCCGGTAACTGATAGTTTATCCTCACCATAGCGAATTAAGTTTGTTTCTGCTCGATTTCCAAGCAGCAATCCTAAAGAATCAAGTAAAATTGATTTTCCTGCACCGGTTTCTCCCGTTAAAACGCTTAAGCCTGACTTAAAATCTAAGTCAAGCTTATCAATTAAAACTACATTGCGAATTGACAGAGAAGAAAGCATCTATCTTTAAACCTTATTCCTTCGTCACTAATTTTTTAGCCTCATGGCTCCAAGTACTATCAGGATAATTATAAATCAAGACTTGTGCTGCTTTTCCTGCTTCATCAGGTAAGCCCATAATCGTATAAATTTCTGTTTGACGATATAGTGCTTCTTCAATATGTGATGTCGTTTGATATTTAGTGACAACTTCTGAAAAGCGATTTAAGGCAGACAGATAATTTTGTTGTTTGAGATAATAGCGACCGATCTCCATTTCTTTACCTGCCAAATGATCGACTGTTAAATCAATTTTGGCGCGAGCATCTTTAGCGTAGTCACTTTCAGGGAAACGCATTACCACATTATTTAAAGCATCCATTGCTTTTGCTGTGACGCTTTGATCTTTTTCCACACCGGTAATTTGATCATAATAACATAAGGCTTTTAAGTAATACGCATATGCAATATCTTTGTTTCCGGGATGAAATTTAATAAATCTATCAAGACTGATAATTGCATCATCATACGCTTTATCTTTGTAATGAGCATAGGCCCCCATCAATTTAGCTTTAACAGCCCATTTAGAATAAGGATATTCTAATTCAACCTGCTCAAAATTTTTAGCAGCACGACTATATGAGGTTTCTTCAAGCTGCGTTGAAGCTTTTGTATATAATTCTTCCGCACTTAAAGATTCTTTATTATCTCCGGCACAGCCTCCCAATAAAGAAATTCCACAGAGGCAAAGCAGCAGTCCTTTGAATTTTCTCATATTTTCTCCTTATATAATTTGATAATTAGCAGAATCCGCAAACAATAATTTTAATAGCTCATTATTATGCCAATGTCCAGTCTTGTCAGCTTGATATTGACCATAAATCACATAACCGGCCGTGTATAAATCGCCGATTGCATCCAGAACTTTATGATTAACACATTCATTTTCAACCCTGAAACCGCCCTCGTTCAGTAAAGTATCTCCATCTAAAACAACAGCATTTTCAAGACTTCCTCCTTTTATCAAACCAATAGATTTTAAATAATCAACCTGATATTTTTCACAAAATGTTCGGCAAGGCGCTATTTTATTAGCAAAAATTTCAGGAGTTATATCTCCATCAAATGTCTGATGTCCGACAATCGGAGAAGGAAATTCAATACTAAAGTTCATATGCAATTTATTTTCGGTATTCGGTGATAAACTAACGCTGTTTCCTTTACTATCTTTGAATTCAACTTTTTTCTTAATTTGTATTGTTTTACGCGGTGCTTGTTGTTCTTGCAGTTTTGCCTTTGATAAAATCTCATAAAATGGTTTAGCGCTTCCGTCCATAATCGGAATTTCTTGATTATCTGTTTCAATCAAGACATTATCAATGCCGCACACTCTAAGGACTGACATTAAATGTTCTATTGTACTGACCAAATGTCCTTCTTTATCTCCCAAGCAAGTGCAATTGCGTGTGTCAACCACATTAGAATAAAGAGCTTTAATTTCCGGCTTAGCTTCTAAATCAACCCGCTTAAACACTATACCGCTATTAGCTGCTGCCGGTTTTAAGACTAACTTTACCCGGCATCCTGAATGTAACCCTATTCCGGTAATTGTTATCTCTTTTTCCAATGTATGCTGCATATTTTTCTCCTTAAAAATAAGGCAGTCTATAAGCCGAGTTCTGTCCCTGAAAACACAGGGGATAGCTATTCATCTAATCCGAATGTCTCCATTCGGCTTGTTGCGACCTACCTCTGGGACGGATTAGGAACACTCCGTAAAATACGATAAATCGTAATTCCCTAACTTGGTCTTGCATCAAACAGGGTTTACCTATGCCACTGACCTTACGGCCAGTACGGTGAGCTCTTACCTCGCCTTTTCAACCTTACCTGAAAAATCAGGCGGTAATTTTCTGTGGCACTTTCCCGTGGATTGCTCCAGCCGGACGTTATCCGGTGTTTTGTTCCTTTGATGCTCGGACTTTCCTCACGAAAGGATTTTCCATTCCTCCGCGCAGCTATCCGACTGCCTTATGGGTGAAGATTAATACATCTGTTAATAATTGCAATAATTATTCAGATATTAGCAAAAAAATTTTGTTTTTTTATAAGTCTCTGTCAATAACAGATACAAGACTCATTTAAAGAACAAAAGGCGAACTCTTAAAAAATTACTAAAAAATACCATTGATTACCATATTTTCCCATGCTATACCATAAAGCATAAAGTTTTTATCAGGGGCAGGAAATGGGAAAATCTTTTCTCTTTTTAGATACAATCATTAATAAGGTCGACGCAAAAGGCCGCGTTTCCTTGCCTGCAGATTATCGCGAAATTGTTAAAGAATTATCAACTGATATTGTTTGTTATCGCAGTTTGAGTGCTCCCTGCATCGAAGGATGTACAGAAGAATTACTTTCCAAACTGGCAAATCAGATTGAATCTTCTTTAGATTTTTTCTCACAAACACAAGATGATTTAACCAATCTTATTTTTGGAGATGCTCGTCGTTTTACTTTCGATTCCACAGGGCGTATTGTTTTGAGTGAAAAGCTCTTAAAGCATGCACAGATTACCGATGCAGCCGTTTTCGTCGGTAAAGGTCGCAAATTTCAGATTTGGAACCCGATTAATTGGGAAAAAGAAGAAGCTCGTATTCGTGCTGAAATTATGAAGAATCGCCCTTCTTTAATGTTTCATCGGGAGGAAGATTAATGAAAGCTTCCTATCAGAAACATTTTCCCGTTATGCTTCCTCAAGTTTTACAGTATTTAAAACCTAAAGATGGTGAAACATACGTTGATGCAACATTCGGTAATGGCGGATATACTGAAGCCGTTCTGACTACAGCGAATTGCAAAGTTATCGCTATTGATCGTGATCCTACCGTTTTGCCTCGTGTTCAAGAATTGCAAAAAACATATGGTAATCGTTTTGACTTTAAGCAAGGTTGTTTTGGAGATATTGCCAATCTTATTTCTTCTTCGGTTGATGGTTTTATGTTTGATATTGGCGTTTCTTCTATGCAACTTGATCAGGCTGAACGGGGATTCTCATTTTCAAAAAATGCTCCTCTTGATATGAGAATGTCATGCATTGGTCCTACTGCCGCAGATATTGTCAACACTATGCCGGAAAAAGAGTTAGCTGACCTTATTTACACTTATGGAGAAGAACGAAAATCCCGTCAGATTGCGGCTAAAATTGTTGCGTTCCGCCAAAGAAAACCAATCGAAACGACAACTGAACTGGCAGATATTATCTATTCGGTTCTTCACCGGACACCCAATGCTATTGATCCGGCAACCCGTACATTTCAAGCCTTACGTATTGCCGTCAATCATGAACTTGACGAATTAAAAAGCGGTCTAGATGCAGCAGTCTCACTTTTAAAACCTATGGGAAGAATTGTGGTGGTTTCTTTCCATTCTCTTGAAGATAGGATCGTAAAAAACTTCTTCAAAGAGCAATCCGGAGCTAATGCTCATGTTTCGCGTTATCTTCCTCAAAACACCTTAACCCCTGACGCAATTTTAACAAACGTATCTAAGGCGATTCTTCCCTTACCAGAAGAGTTAGAGATTAATCCCCGTTCTCGTTCTGCTAAAATGCGTTTTGCTCAAAAAATATAGCGAACCAGAAAGGAACGGTTTATGAATAGTACTGATACAGCAAAATTAAGTATTTTGGTTGTTCTAACAGCTTTCGTCGGTGTCTGTATGTTTGTTTTGAAGAATCAGGTGCAAGATTTGGAAAGTGAATTAAATCGCATTAATAACTCTATTCAGGAAGATGTTAAATCAATCCACGTTCTTAAGGCAGAATGGAGCCATTTGAACTCTCCTCAGAGGCTAAGAACCTTAGCTTCGAAATATATTTCTTTAAATCCTGCTCGAGCTGAACAAATTATTAACTATTCTGAGTTACCATTTAATTATAAGCAATCCGAATCCGATCGCAGATTGTTAGCACAAAAAAATATTAATCGCCAAGCTGAGCGTAACAGAGAACTTAGAAAACTTGTTAAAGCCCAGCGGTAGCTCGTAATTATTTAGTAAGGCAAAGAAGCAAAGGTATGTTGGGAAAGTATTTTTTCCATAAAGAAAAGGTTCATTTTTATCAACCTGGTGAAGAAATTCGAATTGATAAAAATAAACACTTTTATCAAAATGATTCGCTTAATTCCGTTAAAGCGCGCATTGCTTTGGCCTCTGTTGCTTTCTTTTGTATTTATGCGATTCTTGTTTTTAGATTATTTGACTTATGCATCATACAGGCTCGTGACGTTACGTCTACAATTGATTATACCCAAGATGATGAATTTAAGCACATTTTGAAATATACTGCCAATCCTATTAAACGTGCTGATATTCTTGATCGAAACGGAACAATTATCGCGACATCATTGCCAACCGTTCATTTATATGCTCAGCCTCATAAAATTCGTAAAAAATCCGTTGTTGCGCAAAAATTATCCGCTATTCTTGGAGATTTATCAACCGAAACCATTCTCCAAAAATTACATAAAGGTAAATTTGTTTATATCAAACGTAATTTAACACCTTCACAACAATATCAAATTAATGCTCTCGGTATTCCGGGTTTGGAATTTGAAAAAAGCGAAAAACGTATTTACCCGCATAAAAATCTGTTCGCTCATATTATCGGTGCAACAAACATTGATAATGAAGGCATTTCAGGCCTTGAAAAACAGCTTGATTCTCGTCTAACGCAGTCTGATATTCCTTTAAACTTAAGTATTGATGCCGGATTACAGGACACTATTCGTACAGAACTCGTCGCCGCTGTTGATAAATTCCGCGCTGAAGGAGCTGCAGCTATTTTGATGGATGTTCGTAATGGTGAAATTTTATCTATGATTTCTTTACCTGATTTTGATCCTAATTCAAACAACAACATTCCTGAAAGAGCACAATTTAATTTTACAACCAAAGGTGTCTATGAGCCAGGATCTGTTCTTAAAATATTTAATGCTGCTCTCGGTTTGGAAAGCGGAAAAGTTAAAGTAACCGATAAATTTGATGCGACACAACCGCTTAAACTTCGTTACAATGTCATCAAAGATTATCGCGGAGAAAATCGTTGGCTCGATCTTCCGGAAATTTTGATTTATTCCTCTAATATCGGTTCTGCTCGCATTGCTTTACGCGTAGGAAAAAATGAACAACGCCGTTTTCTGGATAACATGGGATTTTTTAAGCCTATTAAATCTATTGAATTGGCTGAAAAAGGTATTCCTCTGATTCCGAGTGAAAAGAATTGGAGTGAATCCACAATTGCTACTGTTGGCTACGGTTATGGTATTTCAATTACCCCATTACACTTAATCTCTGCTTTTGCTTCAGTAGTTAATGGTGGAACTTATTTTTCTCCTACTTTGCTTAAAAATAATCAAAATAAAGAATCTCACCGCACTTTATCCTACAATACATCTATGCAAATGCGAAAATTACTTCGCGGTGTCGTTGTTGAAGGCTCAGGAAAACGCGCTAATGTCGCTGGTTATGAAGTTGCAGGCAAAACCGGAACAGCACAAAAATTAGTTAATGGCCGTTATATTGATAAAAAAGTTATGACTTCGTTCTTAGCAACCTTCCCTGTATCTGATCCTAAATATGCGCTCTTTTTAATGATGGATGAGCCTAAAGCAACAAAGGAAACTTGGGGATTTGTAACTTCCGGTTGGAATACGGTTCCTACCGCTGGAAAAATTATCACGGCGATTGCACCTCAACTTAATCTGCCGGCTAACGATGATATTTCAGATTCCCGCCGCGAACGCATTATTAATGCGGCATATACAGTTCGCAAAAAATAATTTACGCCCTTATTTATATAATTTAGGAAGAGGCAATTTATTGGCCGCTTGTTTTTTTTGATGCTTTTGTTCTTCTCTAAAAATTCTTATAAATTCTTTTGCATTAAATTTTTCTTTTTGATCAGAATACAGTACCTTGCTGATTATATTTAATTGTTCTTGAAAAGCAGAAGAAACATCATACTTTTTTATTTCATCCAGATTATTTATCCTACTTTGATTATATACCGAGCGAGCCCATTCCAAAAGGACATTTCTCAAATCTTTAATATTTCCGGATAAAGCACTTGCCTCCACTTCTTTTATATAATCTTTTACAGTTAAGTTTTTTTCTTTGTTTCTGCCAAAGAAAAACCAACTGACAATAACACCTAAAATGAAAGTTAACAGCAACAATATGCCTATCGGCAGGATCTTCTCCTCTTTAGTTTCATTTTGAACTTCCTTTTCTTTTGCAGGTATCGGTTGTGGAGAAAGTGTTTCTTCCGGCTCTGCTATTTCTTCTTCCGTTTTGTTTATATCACTACTTCCTGAAGCGGGCAAAACCGTTATCGTTTGTGCCGGCAAAATAGCTTTTTCTAACTGTCTGCTTTTTACGTTATACCAACTGACACTTAATTCCGGAATAATTATTTTTCCAGGTTTTTCAGGGATAAAAACATTACTGAATTTTTTGATAGAAATAATGTTATCATTGTTCTTTGATCCCATTGTTACAGGTTTTTCCGGATATTGCTTAACGCCATCAATCTCATTAAACTTAATATCAGGCAACTGATTTTCTATAACGCCGACAGCTTTAAGATAAACTGATATTCCGATGGCTTCTCCAACACGAAACACAGGATTTTTATCATTCCACTCAGCTGTCAAAGAAACTTTCGAAGCAGGTAACCACCAAGATTTATTACTTGTTTCGGGCACAGGTTTAACATCTACGATTATCGGATCTGCTTTTAGAGTAACAGGATTCCTTGTTGCAAACATTCCATAGAAATCCATATTTACAAAACCTTGGTTAAATACTCTTTCAAACGCCTCTTTATTTCGTGTATTTTCTGTTACATAATATCCTTTAAAGATAATTTCCGGTGTTTTTAATTTTCCGCTTTTTTGAGGAAACAGAGCATATTTAAATTCAATCTCTCGTAATGTTTTACCATTAATAACCCGTCTGTTTATAATTGGTTCACCCAATCCCTTTACAATCCAATCATTACTTCCGTCATCCAATATAGATGGGGCATCTCCATAAAGGCCACCGCTATCATATAATTTATATGTATAAATGATTTGTTGTTGCACAAACGGATTTTTATTATCAATTTCTGCATCAACAGCAAATTCAGGAATGTTATTTCCTTTTTCTATTTGCTTTGCTAAGCTGGAAGATACAACATTTAACTGTATCGGATCTGAAACTTCGTCACCATATTTAATAGCAGGAATTTCTATTTTTCCTTCTCGCTTTGGCATCAGCACAATTTGCCATTGTCGAGAGTGAGTTGTGACCCCATTCACATAACTACTTTGAAAAGCATTAGCGACAGAATAGACTTTAAAATCTTTATCTAAAACACTCAGATCCGGAGTTTGTTTAGATTTATCATTATCTGTTTCCAAAGTTAACAAAAAAGTTTCTCCTTGAGGAATCTCTGTTCTATTCACAGTTGCCTGAAATGCTTGTGTTACAGTCGAATTACCCCAAAAAAGCAATAAAACAATAAAGTTTTTGATGAATTTTTTCATTCTATTTATCCTGTTCATAACGATTTTTTTCATATTCTCTAACAATAAATGCTCTTAACAATCCACCTGGATCTTCAGGAATCTCTCGATACTGAAGCTCTCTTGCTTGAACTTCCTCTGTATATGAATCATCGCCGTCATTATTTTGCAATGTACCTCCTGAATTTTTTTGCTGTGATTCATTTTGCTCTTTTTTAGGCTCAGTTGCTTCTGACTGTTGCTCTTGAGTTCGTTCTTCTTTCTTTTGATCTTTTTGCTCATCCCGGCCTTGTTCCTGATCCTGTGATTTTGAATCGTTTTGTTTATCTTCTCCTTCAGAATTATTATCCTGTGTTTCCTCATCATTTTGTTGTTCGTTACTCTGCTCTGCAGATGCCCCTTGCTGTTGGGATTGATTTTGTTCATCATCTTTTTCATTATCATCATTTGACGATGATTGTGATTGGTTTTGTTGCTGTTGTTTCAAATATTCCAAATTAAATTTTGCATCTTCATGTTCTGGATTTTTTTCCAAAACTTCTTCGTATTTTTGTATTGCTTCTTCTATTTTTCCCATTTTAGCAAGAGCATTTCCCTGATTATATAAACTTTCAATATCATTAGTGACAGAGAACTTTTGATATGCTTTATCATAATCTCCCAAACGATAATAACTTGAAGCTTGCCAAGATGGATTTTTGAAAACGGTCGCTGCCTTTTGATAATCTTCTTTCGCAAAAGCTCTCATTCCTTCCTGATCTGCATTTAAAAAGAATCCAGCATATGCTTGCTTGCTTAAAGCTAAAAACAAAATTAATATTAAAATACCGCGTCTGAATAAATAAGCACAGCAAATCAGCGGAATAAACGTTAAAAACCAACCTTCATCCATCCACTGAGATATTTTATTCTGAGATTGCTTCATATCTTCTGCTTTTTGAGCTTGTATTTTTCGAATAAGTTTTGCTATTTCTTTGATTGAATAATAATTTCCATCGCCACTTTTTGCTACTCTTTCCAATTGCTCATTATTTTGAGAGCTTACATTAACGATATTTAATTTCATTCCCTTTTCAGCAATAATCTTGGCTTGTTTCAATGCATCAGCAAAATTTTGTCTGACACTTGATGTAAACACTATAATTTGACCATGTTGCCAACCACCATGTTCTAAACTTTCAGCAGCCAAATGTAAAGCCAGACTTAATCTATCTCCGTTTTCAGGCATAATATCAAAATCAATACTAGGCAATAAATTAGTAATGATTTTTCCATCTTCAGTTATCGGTGAAATTAAAAAAGGCTCTCCCGCATAAACAATCAATCCCATTTGCACTTGTTTAACTTCTTTAACCAAATCTGAAATTGCATATTTAGCTCGAGATAATCGTGAAGGTTTGATATCCTTTTCATCCATTTCCGTTGACAAATTCAAAACAATCATTAATGGTTTTTCTATTGTCAAACTTTCAGCCTCTTTCTTTTTCCAACTCGGACCCGCCACTGCAATAACCGTTACCAAAAAGCTTAAACCGCAAAGATAAAAGACAAATCTCCTTTGTATGGAGGAACCTTTTACCAATAAGAAATCCAACAAATTTTTATCGCAGACTTTTTCCCACGAAGAAATCGTATCTAAGTGTTTATAAAAATGCCAATATAAAACAATCGGTAACGCCAGTAACAGTAGTAACCATGGCCTTAAAAAATGAAAATTTTCAAAAAATTCAGACATTTATTTACCTCTCCTTTTTATAAACAACAAAAGCAGGCTCAAAACAAATGCCCCTAAAAGTGGTATATAATAGTACTCTTTGATTTCTTGAATATAATTATCTTCATAACTCTGCGGTTCTAACTTATCTATTTCATTATATATTTTGACCAAACCTTCCGTATCGCTTGCCCTAAAGTATTTTCCGCCAGCCTCATCTGCAATTGTTTTAAGAGTTGCTTCATCCAGCCCTGTCGGAAGGGAAAATCTATAACTCAGAATTGACTGTACAAGATTTCCAGCTCTTCCTACTCCTATTGTATATATCTTTATTTTTTCTTTTTTTGCCAAATTAATTGCTTGCGGCAAACTAAAACTACCATCATTATTTTCACCATCTGTCAGTAAAATAATAACTTTATTATCTTTATTTGAACTATCTTTAATGGATTTCAACGCTAAACCTAATGCATCACCTATAGCTGTAGAATTTCCGGCCATACCGGCATCCATCATCCATAAAATATCTTTCACTGCTTTCTTATCAAAAGTTATCGGTGCTTGAAGATAAGCTCTGGAACCGAATAAGACTAATCCCATTCTATCATCCTGACGTTTATCTATAAAATCTGATGCTGTTAATTTTACAGCCTGTAACCGAGTTAATCTTTGATTATTAAAACTAAAATCTGTTTCTAACATTGAAGTTGATATATCTAATACCAACAAAATATCTCTTCCTTCATTTTTTATTCTGATTGGCTCTCCTGCCCAATATGGTTTTGCTGCAGCAATGACTAATAATGAATAAATGCAAAACAAAAGTAGCTGAGACAAGGATAGCATTCGGTTTGACATTAACCTGTTTTTCCAAAGTCCTCCTGACTTTAAATTAATTTTTGCCAAATCATGTAAAAAAGTTACTCGTAAAGCATCTCCATGCACCCCAGAAACGGCCGGTAATAAATACATAACAAATGGCAATACGATTAACACCCAAAGTTCAGGATAGGCAAATTTTATCATAAATTTTCTCCTATCCAATTTTGAGCATAAAAAATCAAATTATCCAAATCTTTTTGAGTATAAGGATGTTTTTCCGGATTAAGATACGGTGCATTTATGAGTAATTTCAACGCTTGAGAATCCGCTGTTCCTGAGCAATGAGATACGATAAATTCCTGCCATTTTGTTCCTTCCAGGACAACAGCTTCCGGATATCTGTACAAGCACACTCTACGTAAAACTTCAGATATTTGTGCCGATGCTGCAATGATATTGCTTTTATCGAGATTTATAATCAAATTCAAGGCATAATTTTTACGACTTTTCAACCGCCATATTCTATAAAATCTACACAAAATACAACTCAGAATAATTAAAATGATTATGACATACCAACCATATGCCGGAGGCCACATGGATATAGCTTCGGGAATATGAATATCTCTTAATTCCGGTAAATTGTCATTCATTCTAATTTTTCATACCTCTCTTTTTTATTATATATGTAATAAACCTAAATATTGCAAGACAGCCAAAATAAAGCCTATTTGTAAAATCGGTACGAACCAAAACATTGCTTGATATGATTTTTTGCGATTTTTATGATGCAGTATTTTTTGTCCTATCAGAGCGCCTGTCCAGCCACCTAAAATTTCTAGTATATGTAAATCTCTTTCAGGAATTCTCCATTCACCATTAACTGCCGCATTTTTATCTTTCCAATATGCTAAAAACGTAAAAATATTAATAGAGATAAAGTGAATTGCTAAACATAGTAATAAAGTTTTTCCTGCAAACGGCGTACATTTAAAATAATGCGTTTCTATCCAATAAGACAACAAAATAAGTATACTTGCATGTAAAATAAAAAACGTATTTTTCTTTAGCGGCGGAATTAGTACTGCCATACAAATAAAAATAACAGCAAACGTCAGCGTCATTTATTTTCTCCTCAAACAGGATTTTTCTACCATATTCTTTCAATAAATAAAAGCATCTTCAAGCTAGTAGTGAATAACTAAAAAAAGATAATGAGTTTTATAAAAAAAACTTTATGATAATGTTAATTGAAATTATTTTGAGGTGTGTTATGCCCATAAAAGTTATTTTATTATCCGCTTTCTTTTTGGCAGGATGTTCTTATTTTCCTTATTATAACGAAGATGAGGATAGACCTCTTCCTCCCGTCACCGTCCAACCCCAGGCTTTTGATGTACAGAATCTATATATGACACAAGCTTATGAAATTGCCGCTACTCGTGCTACTAACAGAATGCTTGATGACACTTCCGATTTTTATGAAACTCAACCAACACCAAAATTATATGTCAAACAGATCATTAAAGGCTCACCTAATTTACCGGATGGTTTTCATACAGCATATCATGCCATAAAAGAAAATGCTGGA
>CAMOQT010000027.1 GCA_946623145.1 uncultured Azospirillum sp. | reverse complement strand
CAAAAAGCCTTGAAAAACAAGGCTTTTGAAATGGTGCGACCGAGAAGACTTGAACTTCCATGAACTTAGTTCATAACGACCTCAACGTTACGCGTCTACCAATTTCGCCACGGTCGCATCATAAAAACGTTTTTAACGTAAAAGAAAACAGAAATCAAGCACTTTTTATAATTTTATAATATGCAATAAATTTGTTTTGCTGCCTTTATATAAAGGGAAACCTGCGGTTACGATAATATATTGCCCAACCTTTGCTATTCCGGTTTCCAAAGCTATTTTACGAGAGATAGACTCTACATTATTAAAGTTTTTGAAAACGCCTTTATTAACACATCCCCGAACACCCCAAACAATTCCTAACCGATTAGCTACACGTTCATCCGGAGTAACAGCTAAAATCGGCAAATCAGGGCGCTCTCTAGCTGTCCATAAAGCCGTAATACCACGCGTTGTAAAAGTAATAACGGCTGCCACATTTTGTAAAGCTGAAGTCATGTTTCCGGCAGCACTACAAATAGCATCTGCCTGATCAGTACAAACACCACCTAAACGCAAACGAGAACTTTCCATAAAACGATCAAACAAAGGATCTTTTTCTACTTCTTGAATCGTTTGATGCATAACGGAAACAGCCTCTATCGGATATTGCCCTGCAGCTGTCTCAGCCGACAACATAACAGTATCGGCACCATCGTAAACAGCTGTTGCCACATCTGAAACTTCTGCACGTGTTGGGGTCGGTGCATTAATCATTGATTCCAACATCTGAGTAGCAACAATAACCGGCTTAGCATATTTACGGCAAACCGCAACAATCTTCTTTTGCAGAACCGGGACTGTCGGTAATGGACATTCAACGCCTAAGTCACCACGAGCCACCATAATTGCATCAGATTCGCGAACGATTTCATCTAACTCATCAACAGCACTTGGTTTCTCAAGTTTAGAGATAATCCATGCTCGACCATCAATTAACCTTTTAGCTAATTTGACATCTGCTGCTTTTTGCACAAATGACAAGCAAACCCAATCAACACCGAGTTTTAAAGCAATCTCTAAATCTTCTTTATCTTTTTCGGTTAAAGCTGAAATCGGTAAATGGATATTCGGAAGATTTACCCCTTTATGACCGGATAAAATACCTCCGACTAAAACTGTTGTTACCGCATGTTTTTTATCACATTCATCAACACGTAATCGGATATTTCCATCGTTCAAAAGAAGAATATCGCCAACCTTCAGAGCCTTAAAAATTTCAGGATGAGGTAAAGTAACACGTTCTTGAGTTCCAAGTTCTTTTTTCATATCCAAAGTAAACTGAGCACCTTTAACCAAAAATGCTTGACCATCCTTAAACTCTCCTACCCGTAACTTTGGTCCTTGTAAATCGGCTAAAATCGAAATACGAACATTTTTTTCCTTTGAAATTTTACGTACCAACTTATAACGTTTTTTATGCTCATCATGTGTTCCGTGACTAAAATTAAAACGAAAAGCATCTGCACCGGCATCTATTAATTGCTCAAGCTTTTCTCTTGTTGCCGTTGCGGGACCGATTGTTGCAATAATCTTTGTACGTGTATTTTTAGGCATAATCTTCCTCTCATTTTTTTACAATATCTGATTCAATATATAATCAAAATAAATTAACAACCTATTTATTTCTTGTAAAAATAAACAAGGTTTGCTAAAGTCGGTTCAGCAAAAAATAAACCTAAAAGGAGATTTAAAATGGCTGAAACCGAAGTTGGTGGTATTGCTGCGGACAGATTACGTTCTTTAATTGAAAGAATTGAAAGATTAGAAGAAGAAAAAGCCGGAATAGCTTCCGACATTCGTGATATTTTTGCTGAAGCAAAAGGCGCCGGATTCGATGTTAAAATCATGCGAACGATTCTTAAATTACGTAAAATGAATGAAGCTGATCGCAGTGAACAAGAAACATTAATTGATGTTTATAAAAAAGCTTTAGATATGTAATAAAAAAACCGCCGATAAGGCGGTTTTTTTTAGCAACATCATTCTCCTTTTAGCCCCAAATCAAACCCCCGATAATTCCCAAACAAATATATAAAATCGGATTAAGTTTCACATAATGAATCATTAAAAATAAAACAGCAATCAAACCTGCCATTAGCCAACCTGTAACAAATGCTTTTGCAATAAACAATCCTCCAAATGCAATCAGAGCTAACGCAACCGGACGAATACTTTTCAACACACTTTCAAATTGCAAATTATTAGGATGTTTTTTTAAATACCGCGCCAATAAAACAATAATTATCATTGAGGGCATCAATAAACCCATCGTTGCAACGATTCCACCGCAAATTCCAGCCGCTTTAAAACCGGCATAAGTAGCCATATTTACGCCTATCGGTCCCGGGGTTGATTCTGATACGGCAATCATATCTGTCAATTCTTGCGGACTAAACCAATCATAAGAAGAAGATAAATCATATAAAAACGGAACAGTAACTAACCCACCGCCAATAGCTAACAGACCTATTTTAAAAAACTCTCCGAATAAAATTAAATAGATCATTTCCACCCTCTTTTCTTACCGAGAACAAATCCTATTCCACAAAAGACAGCCATAATCACAACAACTGAAAAACCGGAAATTGCCATACCTAACGCAGCAATAAAAAAGACAATATCCATCTTGTTTTTAATCGAGCTTGGCCATAAACGACATACTGCTTCAGCAATCAAAGCAACCACAACGATTCGAATACCCGCAAAAGCCTTAGCGACATAAGGATTCTCCATATAAAGAGATAAAATATTCGCCAAAGATAAAATAATAATCAGTGGTGCCGTAATCAAAGCTATAGTTGCCGTAATGGCACCCAAAATACCGGCATAATTATACCCTGTAAAAGTTGCGACATTGACAGCAATAATCCCCGGTGTCGATTGCCCAATACTATAATAATCCATTAATTTTCCATCATCTAACCACTTGCGACGATGAACCAATTCTTCCTGAAGCAAAGGTAACATGGCTGCCCCACCCCCAAACATAAAACAGCCTATTCGAAAAAAAATCGCAGCCAATTCACATATTTTTTTCATTTTACCTCACATTGAAAATTATCTGAAACCTATTAAATCAATAGTACCTTAATAAGGCAAGGAGTTTTTGCATTATGTTAATCGCTACCGTAAAAGAAACAACTGCTCTCGAAAATCGTGTTGCTCTAATCCCACAACATGTTGCTATACTGACAGAAATGGGACACACTGTTAATATTGAAACAAATGCCGGACAACAAGCTGGTTTTGAAGATATCCGATACCAACAAGCCGGCGCCAAAATTTGCAAACATCCTGATGAATGTTACAAAAATGCTGATGTTATTTGCAAAATATGGACTCCACAAAATGAAGAAATTTCCTATTTGACACAAAATCAAACCGTCATCTGTAACACCCAAAATATAAAGACTTATCAAAATTTAAAAACTTTGTGCTCAACAGGGATAAACCTTTTTGCTCTTGATTTAATGCCCCGTATTTCACGGGCACAAAGTATGGATATTTTATCATCCCAAAATAATCTTGCCGGCTATGTTTCTGTTATTGTCGGAGCTCAACATTGTCCGGCAGCTCTCCCTTTGATGATAACATCAGCAGGAACAATCTCTCCCATTAAAATATTAATTATGGGATTAGGTGTTGCCGGATTACAAGCGGCGGCAACAGCTCACCGACTTGGAGCTCAGTTATATGCTTTTGATAATCGTCCTGAAACAGAAGAACAGGCAGCTTCTCTCGGCGCGGTTTTTGTTCACCACCTGACAGATGATTTATTATCTTCCGTACAAATGATTATTACCAGTGCTCTATCTCCAGGCAAACCCGCACCTAAACTATTAACCAAAGAGCAACTTAAAATTCTTCCATCAAATTGCGTAATTATTGATATGACCGCCGATAGTGGCGGTAACATTCCAGATAATAAAAAACTAGAAAACTTAACAATTATATCTGATAGTCATTTAGCGCGTTATGTTCCGCAATCAGCAAGTATTTTATATTCCGGAAATATATTTAACTTTATTAGATTTCTTTACGATAAACCTCATCCTACCCCATATGATTTTAAGGATGAAATTATTAAATCCACATGTATCTGCTATCACAACCAATGCCTTCATCCTTTTTTAAAGGAGAAATAATATGAATTTTAGCGAAGAACTGATTGTTTTTATTTTATCGGCATTCATCGGTTATTACATTGTTTGGGGTATCACCCCTTCCCTTCATGCTCCATTGATGAGTGTTTCCAACGCCATATCCGGCATTATCATTATTGGAGCCATTGCCGTTCTAAATACATCCCCATCATCTCTTGTCAGTTATCTAGGATTTATTGCCGTCACATTGGCATCAATCAACATTTTTGGTGGCTTTGGAATTTCACAACGAATGTTGCAAATGTTCAAACACAAAAAAAATATTAGGGTGACAAAAAATGAGTGAAACACTAAATCCTCTGATTAATTTAGGCATATCTTGTTTTTTTATTTTATCTCTACGCGGACTAACCTTTCCACGCAGTGCTTACCGAAGTAATTTACTGAGCATGATTGGAATGAGCCTGACGCTGCTATGGATGCTGATAACTTGCACTCATCCGTTTTTAGTTTTATGTGCCATTATACTCGGAATGATAATTGGCATTTTCGTTTCTCAAAAAGTTAAAATGACGGATCTTCCACAGACTGTTGCCGTACTAAACGGCTGCGGAGGATTATCCGCTTTTTTAATTTCTACTTGCGCTGTTTTAGAAGAAAATTTAGATATTTTAGATACACCGATAAGTGCCGTTATTGGTATATTTACATTTTCCGGATCAATCATTGCTTTTGCAAAATTACAGGGGTTAATTAAAAAAAATTTCGGCAATCTCAACCAGCTTTTAAATCTTCTAATTTTTATTATACTCTTGCTCACTTTGATAGAATACGCATTACATCCGGATATTCAAGGATTCCTTATTATCTCTGTTCTTGCCTTATTATTAGGTCTTACAGTTACATTAAGAATAGGCGGCGCAGATATGCCTATTGTTATCTCTCTGCTGAATGCTTGTTCCGGACTTGATTCCGCAACTATTGGATTCGTTATAAATAATCAGCTTCTAATTATCACTGGAGCCTTAATTGGTGTAAGCGGTAGTATTTTATCTTTTATTATGTGCAAAGCCATGAATCGCTCCCTGCTAACTGTTTTATTCGGAACCACTTCGACACATACTGAAACCGATTCTTATGACCGAAAACATCTTGTTAAAACAGGAACCCCTACTGAAGCCGCTTTTATGATGGAAAATGCGCGTAAAATAATTATTGTTCCGGGATACGGAATGGCCGTTGCGCAAGCACAACATATCCTGCGTCAATTATCTGATATTTTAATCAACAAATATAAAGTTGATGTCAAATTTGCCATTCATCCTGTTGCCGGACGCATGCCCGGACACATGAATGTTCTTTTAGCTGAAGCTGATATTCCTTATGAAAATGTTTTCAGCTTAACAGATATCAATAATGAATTTTCCTCTGCAGACATCGCTTACGTCATCGGAGCAAATGATATTACTAATCCTTTAGCTAAAACTGATAGTTCTTCTGCTATTTTCGGAATGCCAATACTCAATGTCAGTCAGGCAAAAACTGTATTCGTCGTTAAACGATCCCTCGCCGGCGGCTATACCGGACTTGACAATCCTCTGTTTTATGCCGATAACACAATTATGTTATTTGGTGATGCACAAAAAATAACAGCAGAAATAGTCAAAACACTAGAGCATTAAAAGTAATGCGACAATCAAAACCAAATAAAGCATGACGCCCGAAAAATACTTTCCGGCGACATCAAAATCAACACGTGACGGAATAGCATTTTCAACAATAATTGTTTGTAACAAGACATACAAAACATAATTAACTAGTGTTGGGTCCATAAGCGGTAGAAAATATCGATTAACGTAAAAACCTATTGGCAACAACAACAATGGAGCCAAAGCCGCGGGAACCGCATTATAAAAAGTAATATTACGAAAACCGACACTTCCCATAACATAATCACCTTCAGGACTACGTTTTGGTAAAAGCGCAAAATTGCATGGTTGCGCATTAAGTATTCCTCCGATACAAAAATGCATCAACTCATGCAAAAACGTACCCGGAATATTTACCAAAGCACTCATCCACATGCTGGTATAAGTTGCATTTTTTAATCTTGTCAGAAAAACAACCAATAAAATCAGATAAAAACGATTATTAAAAACAGATTGAATAAACTCTTCAGACTGAATAACAGCCCCTACTTTAGCATAAATTTGCAAAAGAATATCCATTTATTTTTCCTCATTAAGAACGGTTAACCCGGCTAAATAAGTATTCAGAAGTAACTTACATAAATTCTTGCGATTAACACGGCTGAAGCTATCTAAAGCCTGCGTTGTTAAAAATGAGCTAACGGAAAACAAAGCCAGCCACAAAACTCTCAAAGACAACTGTCTCTCTTTCGGCCGCAAATTCGGGTACACTTTATCAAAATGAGGTTGCCAAATTGCCGTTACCTCAACCATTTTTCTCAAATAATCTTTAGGTAATTGTGTATAAATTGCATTGAGATGAAAACTATACAACAAAAACCATAAATTTTGATTTGCTAAAACAAATGCCACAAATGTATCTAAATAGCGATTCAACATCAGATAGGCATCATCTTCTGTAAAAATATCACGCATATATTTGAGCAACTCATCCATCGTCATACGATTCTGCTCCATTATAAAACGATCCATTGTTCCGAATTGATTATAAATTGTACCGATTGAATAACCGGAGGCATCAGACAACTTGCGTGCAGTCAAATAAGCCGCACCTTTTTCTTTAACAAGTTTCCGACCAGTCTTAATTAAAACTTTTCGAATATTTTCTTTTGAACTAATCATGTTATATGTTATATTAACTTAATTTTTGTAAATTATGGTGTATCATAAAACAAATATGAACAGTGTTCAATTTTTTTCTTTAAGGCGAGGATAAAAATGCGTTTCAAAATATCACTTTTGCTATTAATATTAGGTCTGTGTTTATCTCTATCTGCTGTAGCCAAACAACATAAAGATGATTTTCTAAACTCTATGTTGCTCTCAAAAGAATATACGGAGCAAGATCAAGCTGAAAAAGCATCTAAAGATGCACTCAATAAGCTTCAGCAAAAACAAAAAAAGATAGATTTGCAAGACAATCGTAAATTAAGAGATATTATCAAAAAGCAAAAAAAAGAAAATAAACAAACAACTGTAACACCGGCACCGACTAAACAAGACATTAAACACATCAGCCGATTACATATTGCGCCTTTCGGATTATTGTGGGGAGAAACATTTGAAGAAATGGCAAGTAGCGGTGTTATTTTAACGCGTACTGAAGAAAAAGATTATGTTAACTGCTTTATTGCAACACAATTACCCAAACCATTAAAAGATATGCGTTATGTTGTCGTAACTTTTGGTGAAGAAAATCGTTTATGGAGAATTATTTCTTATGGACAATTTATCAAAGATACACCTGATGGTGCCTTAACCGTAAAAGAATATAAACGCTTTTATGATTTGCTCGATAAAAAATATGGAAACACCGAACAGATTTATGTACCAAAGATTACTCAAGTTACCAAAACTATTGAGCTTGGTAACGGCAAAACCAAACAAGAAATTGAAAATGTGGAAGAACCAATCGGTAATCCCAATTTCTTAGAACAACTACAGAGCGGTAATGCTGATCTATATGCGACTTTCTATAATAATGAAGTTGGTGCCGTTCTTAGTGTTAATGTTGATGGAAATGGTAATAGCTATTTAATTCTTGAATATAAAAATCTAAAAATATTCCAACAACAACAAAACAAAACTCTTGATGCTCTATAAAAATAAGAAAGGATGTTTCAAATGACTAAAACTGTAAGTTTCTGCGGTATTTCTGGTAGTGGAATGAGTGCATTAGCTCAAATTCTTAAATTATCTGGATATAATGTTCGGGGGAGTGACAGAAGTTTTGACCAAGGACATGATACTTTGCAAAAACAATCTTTAGAAAGTTTAGGAATTGAAATTTATCCTCAAGACGGCTCGGCAATAACAGATGACCTCGATTGTTTATACATTTCCACCGCTGTTGAAGATTCTATTCCGGATGTCAAAGTTGCCTTAGAAAAAAATATACCAATCAAAAAACGATTCGATTTATTGGCTGAACTTTTCCATAGCTATAAACAGGGAATTGCAGTCGGCGGAACTAGCGGGAAAACAACCGTTACAGCAATGATCGGTTATATCTTAGATAAACTTGATAAAAAGCCTTGCGTGATTAATGGTGGCTTACTCTTAAATTATCAACAACAAAAAGGTATTCCAAATTATATTTACAATAAAGGTGACATTTGTGTTATTGAAGCCGACGAAAGTAATGGCTCTATCGAAAGTTATCATCCTTATATTTCGGTTATCAATAATATTGGAATGGATCATAAATCTCTTGATGAATTGCAAGGATTATTCCAAAATTTTGCCACCAGAACAACCGGTGCCGTTATTGTCAATAAAGACAATGCTCCGTGCCAATCCATAACAGCTTCAGTTCCTGTTGTATCTTTTTCAATAAAAGATCCTAGCGCCGATTTTTATGCTTCAGATTTAACTAATTTACCGGATGGAATAAGTTACAAGCTTGATGGAAAAACTTTCCGTTTATCTCTCATCGGAAGCTTTAACGTATCCAATGCTCTGGCATCAATTGCAGCTTGCACTCAACTCGGAATTGATAAATTCGATGCAGCCAAAACCTTAGAAAGTTTCTTAGGAACCCATCGCCGTTTAGAAGTTATCGGTAATAAAAATGGAATAACCGTTATCGATGATTTTGCACATAATCCGGACAAAGTTTTTGCTTCTATGCAAGCTCTAAAAAATTATTCAGGACGAATTTTAGTAATGTTTCAACCCCACGGTTTTTCTCCGATGCGCTTTATGGGAAAAGAAATTATCGATTCTTTCTGTCAAACCATGGATAAAACAGATATTCTATTAATGCCTGAGATTTACTTTGCCGGAGGTACCGTCACACGCGACATCTCCTCTGAAGACTTTATTAAAATGGCAATTGCTCAAAATAAACAAGCCCACTTTTTCCCAACGCGTGCAGAAATAAAAGAATTTATCCTCACTCATGCACATCCTGGAGATCGAATTGTGATTATGGGGGCTAGAGACAATACTCTTCCTGATTTTTGCCGCGAAATTTTACAGGACTTATAAAATGTTCAAATTGCAAAAAGGTGATAAAGTCGGAATTATCTCTCCTTCATCGTTATTAGAAGACAACAGTATTGAGCCAGCTTGCCAATATTTATGTTCTCTGGGACTTATCCCTGTTATTGGAAAACATGTACAAGATTCTTATCATTACATGGCGGGAACGGATGAGGAAAGAGCTTCTGATATTATCAACTTTTTTGCTGACACACAAATCAAAGCGTTATTTTGCACCAGAGGAGGCGCTGGAAGTTTAAAAGTTCTACCCTATTTAGATTATGAACTCATCAAAAATAACCCTAAACCCGTCTTTGGTCTTAGTGATTCAACCGTTCTTCAAAATGCTCTCTACAGTAAAACCGGAAATTTTTCCTATACCGGTTTCCTTCTGATTTATGATTTCCGCAATAGCTCGATTAATCCTATGCAAGATTCTGATTTAAAAAATATATTTGCAGGAAATCCCTTAACCATAAAATCAGGAGAAACAGTTATTAAAGGAATAACTAAGGGGACATTGATTGGAGGAAACGTATACGCCTTTAATACATTATGCGGAACACCCTATTTCCCGGATCTAAAAGATAAAATCCTTCTTTGTGAAGAAATCGGCATTAAAAGCTATCAACTGGATATTATGCTCCATCAACTTAAATTGCAAAAAGGATTTAATCAATTAAAAGGGATTATTTTTGGAAAATTTGAAAATATCCGCATTGTTGATGAATGTGATGGAACAATTGATGACAACATCAATTATTTCTGCCAAAAATTAAATATACCTGTTATTAAAAATTTTGATTATGGACATGTCCCTGCCAGACATATTTTACCTATAGGTAAGACAATAATTCTAAATGCTGACAATTGCACTGTCAGTTTTGAAAATTAACCGATAATTAACAAAACTCAAATAGACTGAGAATAAGAAAAGCTTTATTATAAGGATAAGTACATGTCTGAAACATTCGAAACATTTGATTTTCTGGTAAATGACGAAGATGAGGTTATGCTTCTTCTTTACGAACGTGAGGGGGAACCTGGATCAACTTCTCATATTGAATTTGATATAGAAAGCAAATCAGCTCTATTGTTTCGTTCAGAAAATGACGTTATTGAATTAGAAGATATTCCTGATAATATTCTCGATAGTATTCAAGATGCTGATAAATTACTTATATGTGAATTAAGTAAAGAACAAGACGAAGATGGTGATAATGCCATTCGTTATGCTTATGAAGCTGACATTAATTTATAAAAAAGAATAGTAGACAACAAAACAGGGGATAATATTTTTATTATCCCCTGTTTTGTTTTTTTCGTAAACAGATTAGAAATCTTGCAAAACAGCTCCTGATTCATGAGCGTTATGTAAAGAAACCATACCTGTTACATTATAACCGGCATCGACATGAAGAATTTCACCCGTAACAGCACCACCGAGAGGAGACAACAAAGCCAAAGCCATATTTCCGACCTCTTCTTGTGTCACGTTACGTTGCAATGGAGCATTCAATTCATTCCAACGCAAAATTTTTCTAAAATCACCAATACCTGAAGCTGCCAATGTTTTAATCGGACCTGCTGAAATAGCATTAACCCGAATACCTTGTGGCCCCAAATCAACCGCTGCATAACGAACAGCTGCATCAAGAGCTGCCTTAGCAACACCCATAATATTATAATTAGGTAACGTTCTCTCACCGCCTAAATAGGTCAAAGTTAATAATGCCCCGCCATCTGGCATATAATCAGCAGCATAGCGACATGTTTCTAAAAAGGAATAGCAAGAAATATGCATTGTATTTGTAAAATTAGCTAATGTTGTATCAATAGTACGTCCCTTTAATTCATTTTTATCAGAAAACGCAATAGCATGAACAACGAAGTCAATTTTACCCCATTTTTCACCTAATTCCTTAAAACAAGCTTTTAAACTCTCAGAATCTGAAACATCACACTGAATTAACGTTGGCTCAAAAGCAAGTTGTTCTGATAATGGTCTGACTCTTTTTTCTAAAGCTTCATTTTGGTAAGAAAAAGCAAGTTGAGCCCCTTGAGCATTCAAAGCTTGTGCAATTCCCCAGGCAATAGAATGGTCGTTTGCCAACCCCATAATCAAACCCTTTTTACCTGCCATCAACGGAGTGTTAGTCATCATTATATTTTCCTTTGCATTCTTAAACAAAATATTATAAAAAGAAATTACTTTGAACTTTTATATAATTTTATATCTAATGTAAACTGTTTTTTTTAAGAGGTGCGTATGTATAGCTTTGTTGATTTGATAAAATGCACGCAAATAAAGTGTCAGAATATAGCCAAAAGCTTATATAATTTTATCATTTTCCTCACTAAACGAGCACAAAATGATACCATTTTACGTGTTGCTTCTTCTTTAAGCTACACCTCTCTGTTAGCTATAGTTCCTTTATTTGTAATTATCATTTCTATTTTTTCGGCTTTTCCTGTTTTTGAAAATCTGAAAGACCCGATACAAAGTTTTTTAGCCAACATTTTAGCCCCGACTGTCGAACAAGAATTTATGGAATATTTTACAGATCTGACAAACGCTTCAGGAAGATTTACAACCGTCGGTATTATCGGCTTAGCAATCACTTCTATTTTGTTACTATCAACCATTGAAAACAGCCTGAATTTTATTTTCAAAGTAACCCGTCCTCGTCGTTTTACGACAAAACTGACATTATACTGGACAGTTATCACATTAGGACCGCTTTTATTAGGAACAGCCTTTTCAATGCGCGGCTATTTTTACACACTCCAGAAATTTATGCCGGAAAATCTGATGGACAATCCTACATTTTTACTATTACTTCCATCATTTATGACAATGCTCATGCTAATTCTGGTTTATGTTTTAGTACCCAATAAAAAAGTTAACATTTCCAGCGCTTGTATTGGTGCTTTTGTCGCGGTTGTTATTTTCAGTTTTCTGCGTCAAACATTTACCTTCATCATTATGAAGAGCGCAACATATCAGATTTTATATGGAACTTTAGCTGTTATTCCTATACTTTTAGTCTGGATGTATCTGGCGTGGGCTGTTGTTATTTTTGGAGCAGTTATCACTGCTGCTCTTGATGAATTTAGAACATTAAATCACGTTCAACTCAAAAAGATTCTTATTTCTGGAAAGCCGGAAAAACGCCACTAAAACTTTTTTTATTCAAACCTAAAAAAAGTTCTTGCAAAAAGAACAAAAATAGTACATTTTATTTTCATAGGATAACTTAAATTGTCAATTTGTAATTTTTAATAAGAAGTTAGATGATGACAATAATAACACTCAATTATAGAAAGCGAGACTGAATTATGGAAAAAGATAAAGCTCTTGACGCCGCCATTTCACAAATTGAACGCGCTTTTGGCAAAGGCTCCATTATGCGCATGGGACAAAGTGCTAATGTTGATATTGAAGCAATATCAACTGGTTCTTTAGGTATCGATATAGCTTTGGGTATCGGTGGTATGCCTAAAGGTCGTATTGTTGAAATTTATGGCCCTGAAAGCTCTGGTAAAACCACGTTAGCCTTAAGCGTTATTGCTCAAGCACAGAAAAAAGGTGGCACCTGTGCCTTCATTGATGCAGAACATGCTTTAGACCCTTCATATGCTAAGAAAATCGGCGTTGATGTAGAAAATTTATTAATTTCCCAACCTGATGCAGGAGAACAGGCTCTTGAAATTGCAGATACCCTTGTTCGTTCCGGCGCTATTGATGTTCTCGTTGTCGATTCTGTTGCTGCATTGGTTCCTAAGGCAGAATTAGAAGGGGAAATGGGAGATTCTCATATGGGCTTGCAAGCACGCTTAATGAGCCAGGCTCTCCGCAAATTAACGGCAACAGTTGCTCGCTCTAATACCTTAATTATTTTCATTAACCAAATCCGTATGAAAATCGGTGTTATGTTTGGCAACCCTGAAACGACTACAGGCGGTAATGCTCTGAAATTCTATGCCTCAGTCCGTATTGATATTCGTCGTATTGGCGCAATCAAAGATAAAGATGATGTTATTGGCAGTCAAACAAGAGTTAAAATTGTAAAGAATAAAGTAGCTCCTCCATTTAAAGTTGTTGATTTCGATATCATGTATGGCGAAGGTATTTCTAAGACCGGTGAATTAATTGATTTAGGTGTTAAATCCGGTATTATTGAAAAAGCTGGTGCTTGGTTCTCCTATAAAGGAGAAAAAATTGGCCAAGGTCGTGAAAATGCTAAAAGCTTTTTGAAAGAACATCAGGATATCGCTGATGAAATTGAAAATAAGATTCGTGCCGATGCCGGACACCTTACCAGTGAAATGCTCGGAGATGATGATCCTATTAATGAAGAAGACTAAAATTTCAAATAAAAATACCCTTCATTTCGAAGGGTATTTTTTTACTTGCGTTTTTTATGAAGTTCTTTTTGAACATATCGTCCTTGATACAAATTGATACCAATTGAATTTCCAGCTTCAACGGCTTTAGCATCATCAACACGACACAAAATCATTTTTGCGCGTTCTGCTTTATTCACATAATCCCGAAAATGCTGATCTTCATTAACTACATCCAAAAATGCAGGATGCCAAATAATCTTCATCAAATCAGAATTAAGATATTCACGATTAATATATTGCAGTTTATCAACTGTAATACCATCAATACAAATTTTATATCCGCGATACTGGGCAAATGCCTTAGCCAACAAAAAAGCCTTAACATCATTAAAAATATCAACGAGCTGCAATTCTAAAATAATACTGGACCGCAACGGTGGAGGGATACTTTCATCAAATTCCAGAAATTCATCCGATAAAATTGTAGAAACATTAAGATTCATACTAAAATTACTTACCAACGAACCGTCATCATGCTTACTAATATGCGCTAAAACACGTTTATCCAATGTTTCGGTCAAATTCATAAACAACCAAGGATCTGACGTTAAATTAACGTCCGGCAATAAAATATCTCTTAAATCCGGAATAGAAACATAAACTTCTTCAAAAATCATTTGCGGTGCAGAATGCCCTATAATAGCACATACAGCCTGACGTCTTATTAGACTGGAAAAATCTACTTGCAACAAATTCTTCTGAACTTTATCCAATATTGCAGGAGATAAATCTCTAAGTTTCTTCTTCGATGTATTTGGTAAAATTGAAAATTTATTCAAAACAGATGTTTTAAGATCCGTTTTTGTCTCTTGTGCGACAAAAGGCAAAGAGTCTGATACTTTCTTTTTAAGCTGCTCCAATTGTTCTGGCGTCTCGTATAAAGAAACAAAATCCGTATCTAAAACTTTTTCTTTATGAGCAGCAAGTAACTCATCGTTAAACGCGAATTGCAATCGAATTAAAAGAGCCTGAAATTCATCCTCATGCGTCCCCTTAAAAGCAACCAAAATACTTTTATTTGCAAGCTCAAATAATCGTCCTTCAACATGTCGTACAAACTCCATCAAAAAGTCTGATGAAGCTTTTGTAAGCAACATAACTGATTTTGGATTTTTAAAAGCCGAAGTATCAAATAATAAAGCCTTGATCGGAACGCGATGTGCAATCATATCAGTTAAAAACAATGTTGGATTTTTTTCACTCCAATCATAATTTTCATTGGAATCTGTTTTTTTCTCAAATAGAGACTCTTTCTGTTCCACAGGTGCTTCTGTATTTTTTTTGGAAGAAAAGAAAAACATAAAAGCCCCCTTACAAAAGTTTTTCCAAAACGCTTAATTGCGTACACTTTTCACGTTCTTGTCCTGATAACAGTCTTTTACGCTTCAAGCATTCTTTAATAGTACACTGAGCCGCATCAGGACATTCCCTGCGCACAAATGCAACCTCTAAATTATCCATAAATGGTCCCTGAAAAGAAGAAATACCATGCTTAACACCCCAAGATAAGGCTTGTGAAGAATCACATTTAGCTAAAATAACATTATCTTTCCCAAGTAATGTTACCGCTTCTTTCAGTTCATCACTATCAGGAGCATGTTCCCACAGTGGTTCCCAAAATACTTTAATCATATCCGGACTAAGAGATGCCAAATTGAGCAATTTTAAAGAAGCGACATTCACACCATCTATTAAAATTTTATGCCCGCCTCGATGTAAAATATCCTTAACTTCAAAATATAAAGGCAAATTATTAAAGACATCAATCAATTGTACTTCAACAACAATCTTTCTTCCCTGTGTTAAAAACATCTTGGCAAAATTTACAAATTCCTGAGAATAAACAGACTGCATAGTTAAATTAATACCAATCAACTCTGGCCATTCATGCAAATTTGCAGAAAAGAAAGCCTGCAACATCCGTTTATCCAAATGCTGAAGCATATAAAAATAAAGCCAACGATTCTCTTGTATATCCACATTATCAAACAGCATATTAAGATCTTTAACAGCCACAAAAAACTCCTGATAATGTACTTTAAATTGGTTAGCTTGCAATATTTGTATAATACTTTGCCGCTTGACTAATTCTGAAATATCAACACTATTCAATATTGATAAAACATCATCAACTTCTCCGGCTTCAAGAGATCGTTTTTCCGGTTCAAAATTATCTTCAAAATGGCTCTGTCCACTATTTTCAGCTATACTGACAATATAATTATAAAAAGAAGAAAATGTATCCGGAAACATAAAGACTGTTGCAAAATCACTACTGTTTTTACCATGTAAAATCGGATCGTTTGACGTTCCTTCTCGCAGTTTATTAACTGCCTCATCAACCATAGATTGAGAGAAGTCACGTCCTAAAATAGCAAAATCACCATTACTGAGTGGAAAGAATACACCTTTAGCTAAACCAACCACACCATCAAAAAATTTTTCAAGTATTTTTAAAAACTTCGGATGTCTATGTTTAGGCTTTAATTTAGAGGCATTAATATAAAGCACAGCATACCCTGCCGGATTCTTTGCTATCCTGTCCAAGGCGCTCAATAAATACTTTTCAGAAAGAACAACCTGTTGCTTTACCATTTTGCCTAAACCTGTTTAAAACTCACAACTAACTTCCCATACACGGGAGTAGTATATAGTAATTATCTTACTGATTTGCTAACAAATTGTAAAAAGCATAAATTTAAATAAAAAAAGGAGACTAAAAAGTCTCCTTAAAATAAAATACTTAACGGATTATTTTGCTTCCGCAGCTTTCTGAGCTTCTTTTTCAGCTTCAGCTAAAGCAGCTTTTTCAGCAGCAACACGAGCCTTATCTGCGGCACCTTTTGCATTAACATCTCTATCGACCAATTCAATGATAGCCATCGGAGCAGCATCACCATAACGAATGCCAGACTTTAAAACACGTGTATAACCACCGTTACGAGATTTATAACGATCAGCTAATGTTGAAAATAACTTAGCAACAACAGCTTCATCACGTAAGAAAGCAAAAGCCAAACGACGAGAATTTAAATCGCCTTTTTTAGCATAAGTAATCATATTATCAGCAAAAGTTCTCAAGGCCTTAGCGCGTGTAACAGTTAAAGTAATCTGTTCATGAGTCAACAAAGCGTTTGTTAAATTAGAGAACAAAGCGCGACGTTGAGAAGTTGTCATATTTAATTTTTTCTGTTTCA
>CAMOQT010000026.1 GCA_946623145.1 uncultured Azospirillum sp. | reverse complement strand
TTTTCTATTTCTGCTTGTGTTGCTCTTTGATGACCATAAGCAATATTTTGACTGATTGTTCGATGAAACAAACTTGTATCTTGCGGAATCAAAGCAATTTCATCGTGTAAACTGTTTTGCTTAACTTGAGAAATATTTTGCCCATCAATTAAAATCTCTCCACCCTGAATATCATAGGCACGCTGTAATAGATTGATTAATGTGCTTTTTCCACTACCGGAAGCACCGACAATACCCACTTTTTCTCCTGCTGAAATCTTCAGGTTTAACTTATGGAACACTGTTTTATTGCTATAAGAAAACTTCACATTTCTAAATTCGATGTTTCCACCTTTAATGGATAACTTTTTGGCCTTCTCCGCATCAACAACATCGTGTTTTGCCTCAAACGGTAACATTGCCGCTTTCAAACTACCAAATGTCGCATTCAAATCAAAAATATCTCCCATTGTCCGAACAACACACATAATAACCGTATTTAATAACAATATAACCAACGTTACATCCCCTACGGATATTTGCTGTGTATACCACAATCTAAGTAATAATAACAACGCACAAACTTCAAATCCCACAACCGCCGCATTTTGCATTCTAAGCATATCCTGTGCTTTATTCAAAGCTGCAATTCTTGCATTTCGTGCATTCCAATATGCTTTGCGCACAAAATTAATTTCGTAATTTTCACTACCAAAAGTTTTAACAGTTAAAGCATTACCAATACTATCCGCCTTTGTCCCGGTAAAGGCATCCCACATATTCTCAACATCGTTATTTAAATCTCTTATCTTAAAACTGGAACGATATGAAAAATAAAAAGATAATCCGCCAAAAGTCATAACCAGCAGTAAAAACCACAAACTGACACGCCCAATAAAATAAAAATCCAGCAAAGCTAAAAAGATATTACTGTATATTCTAGAAATCATAGAATGCAACCAGCCCGCTTCGTGAGCACAACGAATAACCTTTTGCGATAATTCACCTGTTTTTTGCCCCGCAAAATACCCCTCAGAATGTTGAGAGAGATAATCCACACCGAATAACTTAATTTTTGCATGAATATAATTACGCACTCGATTTTCTTCTAAAACTTCTCGCACCATCCGAAAAACCGATTGCATAATATAAGCACCGAAAATTCCCGCCAACAAATACCACATTTTCACCCAAGAAAATTGTTCCGGCGTAATTTTTGAAAAATACTCAACCATGTCCGAAAAGAAAACCGGCACACAAACTTTCATCAGCTGCAAACAAAAAGCTAGCACAACACCTATTAAAGCCCATTTTCTCGCACCATATAAACATTCCCATAAAAATTGCATAGGATTGCTATAAAATTGACGCATAGGCTGTATATTTTTTAAGCCTTTCATCTTTTAGCCTCCATTTGTTGCAATTTCCACAATTTAGCAAAATGACTGTTTCTCTTTTTTACCAAAGCATTAAAAGTCCCTTCTTCGATAATTTTGCCATTTTCCAAATAAACAATCCGATCCATTTCTTTTAGGGTTGATAAACGGTGAGCAATTGCAATAACCGTTCTCTTACCCAACAGATTATTGATAGCTTGTGCGACTATTTGCTCTGATTCGCTATCTAAAGAAGACGTCGCTTCATCCAAAATCAAAATCGGACTATTCCGCAGGACTGCACGAGCAATAGCTATTCTTTGCCGCTCCCCACCGGAAAGTTTACACCCTCTGTCTCCAACAAGAGAATTATATCCTTGCGGCAAATTTTTTATAAAACCATCAGCATAAGCTGTTTTTGCTGCTTGAACAATCTTTCTATCACTTACATTATCGATTCCATAAGCAATATTTTCTTTCAAACTACGATGAAACAAAATAGCCTCTTGCGGAATGACTGCCATTGAATGATGTAAACTTTGTTGCGTTACTTGAGAAATATCTTGCCCATCAATTAAGATTTCTCCTCCTTGAATATCATAGGCTCGTTGTAATAAATTAACTAATGTTGTTTTACCGTTTCCTGATAACCCAACTATTCCTACTCGTTCGCCACTATTAATTTTAAGATTAAAATCATCAAAAATTTTTTCTCTATTCGGATAAGCAAAACAAACATTTCTAAACTCAATCTCTGCCTTCTTAACTTTCAATGGTTTGGCATTCGCTATATCTTCAATTTCATGTTTATCATTAAATGGTGCCAAACCAGCCTGAATACCTGCCAAATTCACACGAAACCGCCGAAAATGAATGCACAACTCCATCAAATACATAAAACCACCATTAATAATCAGCAGAACAAACACTATATCCCCGACACTTATCTGTGCTGTGCTCCACAAATACACGGCAAAAACAAGCATTGTTATTGAACAGATATGAATGAAACATCCCACACCGGTATAAGATAAAAACCAAGCTATCATTGAGCGAGCTTTAATATCAATATATTGACAAAGCAAAACGGATAATCTTTTCTTTTCATAATCCGCTTTATTAAATTGCTTCACCAGACGAATATTGGAAATTGCATCGACCAACCAACCTGTATAAATTGAAGATGCCTTATTTTCCATCTTAGAAAGACGCTCACTAGGTTTATTGGCGTAATAATTAACCACAGCTGTCAAAAACACACACCCGATAAACATCAATCCGAGATAAATGTTTATAGATAACAGTAAAACCGTTTTTATCACAACATGACACAATTGATCCCAGAAAATAACTATCAAAATTGAAAGTATTTGATCTGTTGCTGAAATCTGCTCTGATTTTGCTAACAAATTACCTGTTTGTTTATTAATGATATAATTCGTTGAATGACCGAAAATATAACGCAATGACTTAGATAAAATTCGCTCTCGGACCGGAAAATAAAGCGCTTTTTGCCGATACATCAAAACTTGCTTAGGCAAATAAACATTAAAAATATCACAAATGATAATTGCTGCCACAATCCATAACACTTGATGTAAAGCCTGCTCAGAAACTCCTGATTTAATTGTGTCTACCAAACGTGATGTAAACCAATCAAGTGCATTATAAACGCCAGAATCTGCTAAAATTAATAACATACACCCCAAAAAAGGCCACTTAAACGGCTTAATACATTCTTCATAAACAAATTTTAGCGCAGATTTCGGAAACGGTTGCATAAAAATAACCCTCTTATCTTCACCTCTCAAAACCTAGCATAGATGTCTTAATAAAAAGATAAAGTAGGAGAATTTAATCCGCAACGTACAAAATAAAATACCGACACTGATGCACTAATAATTAATCATATATTCTTTAATCTTTGCCAATTTGAATGTTTCGATGAATATGTACTGATAAAATAATCCCAAAAGAGGCCATTATTGATAACATAACGGTTCCGCCATAAGAAATAAGAGGCAAAGGCACACCAACAACAGGTATCAAACCAAGAACCATTGCTGTATTAATGAAAACATAAAGAAAATAATTCGTTGCCAAGCCTATAGCAACTAACTTTCCAAAATAACTGGCAGACTTAAGCGCAAATGAATAACTGTAAACTAAAATAAGCATATTCAATACAATAATCAAAACCCCGCCGATCATTCCAAATTCTTCAGAAAGCATCGTAAAAATAAAATCCGTATGTTTTTCCGGTAAAAAATTTAAGTGACTTTGCGTTCCGTTCATAAATCCTTTACCAAAAACACCACCCGAACCAAGAGCTATTTTAGATTGAATAATGTGATACCCGGCACCGAGAGGATCTCTTTCCGGATCTAAAAATGTCAGCACACGATTTTTTTGATAATCATGCAAAAAATGCCAAGCTATCGGCATAACACTTAATGCCCCAGCCCCAACCAATACAAATTTCCAAACTTGAACACCAACCGCAAAAAAGATAGCTGCCGTTGTAAAAATAAGCATTAAAGATGTTCCCAAATCCGGCTCCATAACAATTAAAGCTGCCGGAAACAATGCCATTAATGCCGGAGGAATAATACCTGAAATTGTCCTGATATTTTGTAAAGTTGACGCATGAAAATATCTGGCCAATGCTAAAACTAACGATATTTTCATTAATTCAGACGGCTGTAATTTAAACAAACCCAAATTAATCCATCGTTGTGCTCCCATACCTATATGTCCGCTAACTTCAACCACAATTAAAAGTAAAAGCGTAACAAAATATAAAATATAGGCATATCGCATAAAAATACGAATATCCATCAATGCCAAACAAATCATTAAAACAAAACCTATCCCAAAACGAATAAGCTGTTTAAGCGCCCACGGCTCCCAACTACCATTAGCTGCTGAATATAAGACCACAATCCCCATAAAAGAAAGTATCGTAATAAAAAAAACATAACTGAAACTGATATCGGCAAATTTTTCACCTAAAGTTTGAGTTTGATTTTTTATTGTTGTTTCATATGGCTTATACATATCAAAACCTCTACCTTACAATATCTAATTTAATGGCTTCTTGCAAAATAGCACTCGCAATTGGTGCGGCAACAGAAGATCCTCCACCACCATGTTCAACCAAAACTGCAACTCCGTAACGCGGATTATCATATGGAGCAAAAGCAATAAACAAAGCATGATCTCTGTATTTCCAAGGAAGCTCATCTTGTCGAAGTACTCTTGTTTGACGCTCTTTCATTGTTATGCGACGAACTTGTGTAGAACCTGTTTTTCCGGCCATTTCCATTCCGCGAATATTAAAATGTGAGCGATATGCTGTTCCTCCAGGAATATTAACAACATCATACATTCCTTGTTTGACAACATCTAAATATTCCTGAGAAATATTTATTTTTTTAATACGACTTTTATCTGTTACTTTGGTAAATGTCGGTTTAATTTCATAACCACCGTTAGCAATGCGTGAGACCATTGTCGCCAACTGTAACGGCGTTGTTAAAATGTACCCTTGTCCAATACCGGAAATAACCGTTTCACCCTGTTGCCAAGACTCCCCAAAGCGCTTCTTCTTCCATGCTTTATCAGGAATAAGACCTGGTTTTTCATTTTCCAAACCAATATCTATTTTGCTTCCCAAACCAAAACGTCTGGCCATAGCCGCAATCCGCTCAATGCCTATCCGTTGAGCCGCCTCGTAAAAATAAATATCACAAGAATGCATCAAAGCTTCAACAACATTCAAAGAGCCGTGACCTTGTTTTCTCCAACAGTGAAAAGCATGATTTCCCAAAAACATCTGACCAGAGCAAGAAAAGCGTGTATCTGATCTGACAATACCCGATTCTAAAGCAGCTAAAGCAACTATGGTCTTAAATGTTGATCCCGGAGAATATTGACCGGAAATAGCTTTATTCGATAAAGGATTTCTTTCATTATTTATCAAATCTTTCCATTCTTTTCCTGACAAACCTTTAGCCATAGCATTAGGATCATAAGACGGAGCAGAAACGAAAGCTAAAATTTCACCAGTATTAACATCTAAAACAACAGCTGCACCACTTTGCTCTTGATCCTTAAACAAATTATATGCTTTTTGCTGTAATCTGGAATCAATCGTTAAAGATAAAGATTTTCCGGAAACACCTTCGATTCTTTCTATTTCTTTCATAACACGACCATAAGCATTAACTTCTAACTTCAAGCTTCCGCCACGACCACGTAAATCTTTTTCAAATAACTTCTCAACCCCATCTTTACCAATCTTAAATTCGGGAACTTGTAACAAAGGATCATTATCCGCTTTTGCTTCTTTTTCAGAAACCGATGAAACATATCCTAAAACATGAGCCATACTTTCCCCAAAAGGATAATCTCTGCTCAAACCTTCATCGATATATATACCTTGCAAATCCGGAGCTTTAAGTTGAATTTTTGCCACTTCCTGCCAAGATAAATTATCTTTAATTTTAATAGGAACAAAACTTCGATTTCTTTTCAAATCTTTCTTTATCTTAGCTTCTTCCTCTTCACTCAAAGGCATTATCTTTTTGAATTCATCAAGGGTTTGTTGTACATTTGGCGTTTGTTCTGCCACTATCATAGCTTGAAAGTTTTGACGATTACTTGCGATCATAACGCCATTACGATCATATATAATCCCTCTTGGCGGAATAAGCAAACGTGTAGAAATACGATTTTCATCTGCCAACATTTTATATTTATCAGCTTGAAAAACTTGTAAATAGTACAACCTCAATATAATAATCAGCAACAAAGCCAGCTTGACTATAATCATAATATACGAGCGATCAATTAGTACTTTTCCTTTATCGTTATCCCTATTCATAATCAACCCTCGTCATTCATTAAATATTTTCTAGCCCCATCATTAATAAAGCCAATAATGGGATAACATGCAATTGTAAATAAAATCGTAAAAAACAAGCTATTCATAGGAACAAATTGTGAGTAATAAACAGAAACAACCAACCATTTAATAAATTCTGCCGATATAAAAATAAAGGAAAAACCACACCAAATGGCAATAAACGGCTTATTATTAAAGAAGGAAAACATATTATTAACCAACACATAGACTGTTAAAAAAGCAATTATATCTGCCCCCATCGGCGCCGAAGACATAATATCGCTGATAAAACCCAAAAAAAACACCATAAATATATTAAACAAATCCGAACGGTGTAAAACCCAATAAAAGACACAAATCAAACCAACTGCCGGCCGAAAAATATTCGGAAAACTAAAAATCGAAGGAATATAGTTGAATAAAATAAAAATTAAAGACAAAATAAAAGGCATTAATTTTTGCAACGACCATTTCATATTTTCTTTCAAATCATCTCTCATCGCTAATTATCCTTTCCTCTTTCCTTCTGGATGTCTTCTTCATAAGAAACATCAGCTAAATGATAATCAACAATGCGAACATATTCTATCAGATCCAGATCGCTAAACGTTTTAACTTTTATATTATTTTTTTGCGTTGAAATAATCTTCCCAATCGGTAATCCGGGGGGAAAAACACCGGCTACACCCGAAGTAACTATTCTATCACCAACATTTAATTGTGCTTCCAACGGTGTAAAAATAAGCTTTGGTATAGATGTATTATCTCCGGATAATATACCTCTTACGCGACTTTTTTCAATCATAACCGGAATTTTAGAGTTAATATCTGTAACCAATAATATTTTGGAATAAACCGAACCGACTTTTTCAACACGCCCGATAACACCGCTGTCACTTAAAACAACCTGACCTTTCTTAATCATTTTATTACCAACGGTATAAACAATTAAAGCTCTCGAAAAAGCATTTCCCTCCTCTGCAACAACTTTAGCTGTTAAAAAAGAAATTCCTTTCGGTGGAATATAATTCAAAAGCTTTCCGAGCAATCTGTTTTCAACCTCTAAAGAATTTGCTCGACTGTTTTTAATGACCAACTCTTGATTTTCTTTTCTTAATTTTTCATTTTCTTCCCGAATATTATGAAAATCATAAAAATAATTTAATGCACTTGAAACCATTTTGGCTGGTATGGTTAAAAATTCGACAATCGGAGAAAAAAAGTCTGCAGCAACAGATGATGTCTTATCAATTAAAACGTTATCTGCCTTATTGAACATCATCATAACAAAAGCTATAAAAAAAAGCAGAACAATGGCAAATTTCTTTACCATCAAACGAATACGACTCAAATGTACAAATAAGACCCTCCGTCTTTTCATTTTATTCCTGCTTTAGTCAAATAAAGCCGAAAACAATAACGTTACACAAACGCTTATTTCCGGCTTTTATTTATAAGTATCAACAATTAATACATTGTCGATAAAATACCTTTAAATTTCTTAAAATCATCAATTGCACGACCTGTGCCTTTAACAACACAAGCCAAAGGCTCTTCAGCAATCGAAACAGGTAAACCGGTAGCATTACGTAATACCTGATCTAAATTACTTAACAATGCACCACCACCTGTTAAAACTATACCTTTGTCAACAATATCTGCAGCCAATTCAGGTGCTGTATTTTCCAAAGCAACCTTAACAGCTTCAACAATTTGAGCAACAGGCTCAGCCAAACTTTCTGCAACTTGACGTTCGGTGATAACAATTTCTTTTGGAACACCATTCATCAAATCACGACCTTTAATTTCAACAGTACGTCCTTCACCTTTTTCCGGCGGACAAGCAGAACCTATTTCTTTCTTTATTTTTTCAGCGCTACCCTCACCAACTAACAAGTTATGATTACGACGAATATATGAAATAATAGCGCTATCCATTTTATCTCCGCCGACACGAGCAGAACGAGAATAAACAATACCGCTTAAAGACATAACAGCAACTTCAGTTGTACCACCGCCAATATCAACAACCATTGAACCTGTTGGCTCTGTAACAGGTAAGCTGGCACCGATAGCAGCAGCCATAGGTTCTTCAATCAACCAAACTTTGCTGGCACCGGCAGCTGCAGCAGATTCCTGAATAGCTCTTCTTTCAACAGCTGTTGAACCTGATGGGACACAAACAACAACCATTGGAGAAGCAAATGTACGACGGCTATTTACTTTGCGGATAAAATATTTAATCATTTCTTCCGCTATTTCAAAATCAGCAATAACACCATCTCTCAAAGGACGAATAGCATGAATATTACCGGGTGTACGACCAAGCATTAATTTAGCTTCATTACCGACAGCCAAAACTTGTTTTTTACCACGATACTCTTCAATAGCAACAACTGAAGGTTCATTTAAAACAATCCCTTTTCCTTTAACATAAATAAGGGTATTAGCTGTTCCCAAATCGATAGCAATATCATCTGAAAACCAACTCATTAAATTTGAAAACATTTTTACTTATCTCCGGATAAAAATATACGTATGTATGAGTTTTATAACCCTTTACAAAAATGTGCAACCCCTATAATTCATTTTTAACATTAAAAATGATATTTTTTATCAAATTTTTATCCGTATGGTAGCACTTATTTATATCAAAATTTGCTTTAAGCTTATGTCTAAACCATGTTAATTGGCGTTTAGCATATTGTCGCGTATGTAATTTTGCTAAATCAACAGCTTCTTCAAGAGATATTTTATTATCAACATAAGCTAAAAGTTCCGGTACACCCAAAGCTTTCATAGCCGGCAATTTTCTATCTAAATTAGCCCTAGCTAATTGTTTAACCTCTTCTAATGCCCCCTGTTCAAGCATTTTATCAAAACGCAAATAACATCTTTCATCTAATTCTTTTTTATCGGGAATAATTTTAATAATATAAAAATGCGCTTCCGGAATTTTTTTTATCATATCTTTTTTATGCCAAACCGAAAGTGGTATTTTTGTATCTAACCAAACCTCATAAGCTCTACGGACTCGTGTTGTATCATTTTCACTTAAGCGAGCGGCTGTTTCTGCATCAACCTCTTTCAATTTTTCATGTAATTTCTGAACACTTATCTCAGACAAAAGTTTCATTGTTTCTTGATGGGCTTTTTTTGATGTTTCAGGAATAGGTGTTGTTCCGTTAATTAAATTATCCAAATACAAACCTGTACCACCTACAATAATTGGAATCCTGTTTTCTTGCCAAACAGAACGTATTTCCGGAACTATTTTATTAAGCCAATCAACAACCGAACTATTAAAATTGTTAGGGAATAACTCATATAAACGGTGTTCAACTATTTGTTTATCTTGAATAGTTGGAACAGCAGATAAAATTGGAGTCCCTTTATATATCTGCATTGAATCAGCATTTAAAATAACACCGTTCAAAGCTACTGCTAAATCAATAGCTAACTGTGATTTTCCTGATGCCGTCGGACCGGCAATAATTATAACCGGATTTTCCATTAACTACTCCTTTAATCGGCGACAACTTGCTTCTTCTACTAAAGCAACGCAAACATCTTCATAAGTTAAACCAGCATATTTAGCCTGTTCCGGAACCAAAGACAATGGCGTCATCCCTGGATTGGTATTAATTTCCAAAAAGACAACACCATCTACTGAATTATATATAAAATCACATCTTGAAATTGTATGACACCCCAATGCCTGATGTAAAGTTTCAGCATATTTTTTCGCTTGTTTTGAAATATCCATAGGTATTTCAGCAGGAATGATATGCTGCGTAATTCCATCTGTATATTTTGCCTCGTAATTATAAAACTCAACCTTTGGTCTTATTTCCGTAATACCAAGAGCTTTTCCGTTCAAAACCGAAACTGTTATTTCTTGCCCTTTAATAAACTTTTCAACTAAAATTTCTCGTTCATCATTTTCATAAAAAACTTTTTCTTTATCTTTATCATTCTTAACAATATAGACCCCGACGGAAGAGCCGTCACTAACCGGTTTAACAACATAAGGCATTTTAATTTTTGTTCCTTTTTTCTTAAAATCGGCAAATGTCATCTTTTCAGAATCTGCTATAGTTATACCATTCTCAGCAGCAATAAATTTAGTTAAATTTTTATTCATTCCTAACATTGAAGCTTTAAGACCGGAGTGTGTATAAGGAATTTGCAAAACATCGAGCATTCCCTGAATTTCACCGTCTTCCCCAAAATTTCCATGTAAGGCATTAAAAACAACATCCGGTTTTTCTTTTTTAAGTTTCTCTACAAATTTAAATCCATTTTTTAAATCATAACAAACCACATTATAATTCTTTTTTTTCAATGATTTAGCAACACATTTTCCTGTTGTTAAACTAATATCTCTTTCAGCAGAAAAACCACCCATCAAGACCAATACTTTTTTTGACATCAAAATTTTCCTTTATAATTTAAAAATTTATGTTATTTTAGGCGAAAAGTTTAAACAAAGAGTGAAAAATAATGAAAAAAAGCCTTTTAATATTGTTATCTGTATTTAGTATGATTACTCCTGCTCGAGCATATCAAATTATACATTATACAACAGCTTTTTTAGGGCCCTTTAATGCCAGTAATGCCAGTTTTGAATATAATATTACACCGCAATCTTATCTGGTCCAAACAAATATAGAAACAAATGGTGTTTTTGGTACAGTATATCCTTTTGTTGCTGAATATAAAACAACAGGAAAAATCCAAAATAATGTTTTTAAAACCACAAGTTATAAATCTGATTCTAAATCTCGTTTTAATATTCGTAAAAAAGAAATGCTTTATGATGCTAATGGTAAACCAACATATCGTATTAGCACAAAAAACAGTTCTAATAAGAAAAAAGTAGAGATTTTACCCCCGCCTGATAATATAAGAACGACAGATTTACAAACTGTTTTAGCTGAAATTATTACACAATATACAAAAATGAACTTCTGTAATGCCCGGATGCATGTTTTTGATGGAAAGAAAAATTTTGATATTGTTTTTAATGATGAAGGAAAAGACATTCTCGCCGAAAATAAATATTCTCCTTATAAAGGAGAGGCTGTGAAATGTTCTTTCTATGCTGATGATTTAGGGCAAAAACAAGATGATTTGATTTTTCAAATAACCCCTAAAAATCCTATCTATGTATGGATTATGAGAGATAAGAAAAATAATCATCCTTTCATTGTTAAACTTGAAAAAAAATCTACCCCACTCGGTAAATTAATTGTTTATACAAAAAATATAAAAATTAAGGATTAAATAATGTTAGATAGAGCTGAATTACTTCTTCCTGCCGGTTCTTTGGTTAAATTAAAAACTGCCATTTTATATGGGGCAGATGCTGTTTATGCCGGAACACCGGATATGAGCTTGCGCACACAATCAAGTTTTACACTTGAAGATTTACAAGAAGGAATAAAATTTGTTCATGACCATGGTAAAAAAATTTATTTAACCTTAAATTTATTTATGCATAATCGTGATGTTGAAAAATTACCTCACTTTTTAGATACCTTACGTCAACTCAAACCGGATGGTGTCTTAATAGCTGATCCCGGTGTTTTTCAATATGTTAAAGATAATGCCCCTGAATTAAACCGCTTTGTTTCAACACAAGCTAATATTTGTTCTTGGCAAGCTGTTAAGTTTTGGCAATCTCAAGGGGCTAAACTATGTGTTCTCGGTCGTGAAGTCACTTTTGAAGAAATGAAAGAAATACGCCAAAAATGTCCTGATATTTTATTGGAATGTTTTATGCATGGGGCAATGTGTATGTCTTATTCCGGACGTTGCCTTATTTCCAATTATTTAGCCGATCGTAGTGCTAATCAGGGTAAATGTGCTCATTGCTGCCGTTGGCACTATAAACTTCATCTCCGCCTTAAAGATGGAACGATTAAAGAAATTGAAATCAATGAACAAAACAAAGATATGTTTGAATTTTTAATTGAAGAAGAATTCCGCCCCGGCGAATATTTTGAAGTGATGGAAGATGAACACGGCGGTTATATGTTGAATTCTAAAGATATGTGCTTAATGCCTCGCTTAAATGACTTACTTTCAATCGGTATGGATTCCCTTAAAATTGAAGGTCGTAATAAAACAGAATATTATGCAGCAGTTGTTGCACGTACCTATCGTCAAGCTATTGATGATTATTATAAATATCCTGAAAATTGGGATTATCATAAATATATGGATGATTTATACACTTTACAAAATCGCGGTTATTGCCTTGGATTTCATGATGGTAAAATAACTAATATCAGTCAAAATTATGAATATACTCGTACTTTAGGTGAATGGTTATTTGCCGGATCTATTACAGAATGGCAAGGTGATGAGGCTGTTTTTGAGGTTAGAAATTATATTAATAAAGGCGAATTTATTGAATTTTTAATTCCGAACGGTTTACAAAATTTGAGAATTACTTTTGATGAGTTTGAAGATGCAGATACCGGAACTATTACAGAAAAAGTTTCCGCCGGACAAGGTAAAAAAATTCGTCTTAAAGCTAAAAACTTTGATCGACCAATAGAAGAAATTAAAAAACTTTTACCGCAATATGTAATTGCTCGTAAACCGGCTCAACTTCCAGAAGATCAAAAAACGATGCTCAATCATAAAAAAGATGAATTTAATTGCTTGTGTGGTAAATAATTTTTTATTTCAGCCATACAGGCTCTTTTAAATTCTTTTCCATAAATTCCAAATGTGCTTTTTCTTCCTCTTCAGAAAGAGCAAAAACTCTCGGTTCACGGTATTTTCTTTTAATTTGATTTTCATCAATAAATTGAGTTGTTTGAACTTGCTTTTTTTGCTCTCCGCCAAGCATTGTCGGCTCTTGTCCACCCAACAACTCAAGATATACTTTTGCCAACAAATCAGCATCGAGCAAAGCGCCGTGTAACGTACGCGCACTGTTATCAACATTAAAACGTTTACATAATGCATCTAAATTATTTCTTTGTCCCGGAAAAAGTTTTCGTGCTATTTCAAGTGTATCAATAACTCTTTCATTTCCATAAGTAATACGACCAAGCTCTTTTTGCTCAAAATTAATAAATTTCATATCAAAAGGTGCATTATGAGCCACTAAAACAGCATCACCTACAAATTCTATCCATTCATCAACCTGCTCTGCAAAAGTTGGATATTCTTTTAATATATCATAACTTAAACCATGTACTTTAAAAGCTTCTTCAGGAACTTCTCTTTGCGGATTAATATAACGATGAAAAGTCACACCTGTCGGAATATGATTTATTAATTCAACAGCACCTATTTCAACAAGTTTATCACCTGTTTCAGGATCCATACCCGTTGTTTCTGTATCAAAAACAATTTCTCTAACCATTAATTTTATCCAATACCTTTTTTACATTAAATTCTAATTTATCTAAATCACAACCGGTATCTAAAATAATATCCGATAATTCACATTTTTTACTATTATTCATTTGTAAATGATAAATATCTAAAAATTCCTCTTCAGAAATAGCATCTCTTTTCATAACTCTTTGCTTTTGTGTTTCAAAATCAACAGTAACACAAATAACTTTATCACAATATTTATTCCAACCTTTTTCAAACAATAAAACAGCATCAATAAATAATAAACCTTGTTGATGAGCTGATTCTTCCATTTTTTTTATAAATAATTCTTGTAAAAAAGGTTCTATAATTTCTTCTAATTTAAGAAGTTCTTTTTGATTTGAAAAAACTATCCTTCTTAATAATTTTTTATCAATACCATCTTTATTAAAAACACGTGGAAAAACAGATTTTAAAATCACTAAAAAATTATCATTTTTATAAATATTTTTAACTTCTGCATCAGCATCAAAAACTTCATATCCCATTTTTTTTAATATATTAGCAATAGTCGTTTTTCCGCAGCCTATAGCACCCGTTATACCTATAATTTTCATAAAAAGACCTTTCTTCAAAAGGTTATATGTTTTATCCACAAAATATTAACTTTTTGTGTATAAATAAGCTATTTAAGCCTCTTATATCAAATAATACTCACTTTGTAAAATTTATTATATAAACATACACACAAGTTGAAAAAATTAATAACAATATCTGATAAAAAATTTTTTATAAAAAAGCAATTTTAAACTTGGCAAATATTATTAACGATTCTTTAACTATTTTGAAAATTACTGACGAACTTATAAACAAATAGCATTTTGAGGATAACTATGTGTATAAAAAATAATCCACATAATGCACAGGAATATACAAATAACAACTAAAAATTTAAATTTAAAAAGTAGGCAAAAGTAATGTGTATAAAATAGCTTTAACTTTCCATAATAATAATTGACATCAGTCAATTTAAATTTTATAAGCAAAGCATAAATACAATATATATTTATATCCCTTCTTTTTTTTATCAATCATATAAATGGAATAATTAATGAATTTAAAAGAACTTAAGCAAAAGTCTCCGACTGCGCTGTTGAAACAGGCAGAGGATTTAGGTATTGAAGAAGCTTCTTCTATGCGCAAACAGGATCTAATGTTTGCTATTCTCAAACAATTAACAGATAGCGATGATACAGCAATCTGTGGTGAAGGCACTATAGAAGTTATGCCTGATGGGTTTGGTTTTTTAAGATCTGCAGAATCAAATTATTTAGCTGGTCCTGATGATATTTATGTTTCCCCGGCGCAGGTTAAAAAATTTGGTTTAAGGACAGGTGATACTGTTGAAGGTGAAATTCGCGCTCCTAAAGATAATGAACGCTATTTTGCTCTAACAAAAATTAATACTATTAATTTTGATGATCCTGAAAAATCAAAATTACGTGTTAATTTTGATAACTTAACACCATTATATCCGACTGAAAAGTTGAATTTTGATATTATATGCGGTGAAAAAGATTATACTTGTCGTGTTATTGATTTAATTTCTCCTCAAGGTAAAGGACAACGTGGATTGATTGTTGCCCCACCGAGAACCGGTAAAACAGTAATGCTGCAAAATATCGCACACGCAATTGCTGTTAATCATCCTGAAGCTTATTTAATGGTTTTATTGATAGATGAACGTCCTGAAGAAGTGACAGATATGACACGTTCAGTTAAAGGTGAGGTTATATCATCAACATTCGATGAACCGGCTGCTCGTCATGTCCAAGTCGCTGAAATGGTAATTGAAAAAGCAAAGCGTTTAGTAGAAAGTAAAAAAGACGTTGTTATTTTACTTGATTCTATTACACGTTTAGGTCGTGCTTATAACACTGTTATACCTTCATCAGGTAAAGTTTTAACAGGTGGTGTTGATGCAAATGCCCTGCAACGTCCAAAACGTATTCTTGGTGCTGCTCGTAATGTTGAAGAAGGTGGATCATTAACAATTATTGCAACAGCTTTAATTGATACAGGTTCACGTATGGATGAAGTTATTTTTGAAGAATTCAAAGGAACAGGTAACTCAGAAATTATACTTGATAGAAAATTAACCGATAAACGTTTATTTCCGACGATTGATATTACACGTTCCGGTACCCGTAAAGAAGAATTATTGGTTGATAAAGCAACTTTATCTAAGATGTGGGTATTACGTCGTGTCTTAATGCAAATGGGTATGACAGATGGTATGGAATTTTTGCTTGATAAATTACAATATAGTAAAGATAATCAAGACTTCTTTAATACCATGAATAGTTAGAAAAACAAAGCCGCTACTTATATGTAACGGCTTTATTTTTAATTTTTAATTTCAAATTTTTTAGGAAAAATGAGCCCGTCTTTTTTATCACCGGCTAAATACTTAATTTTAGTTTTGTTATTAACATCTCTTATTTTAGGATATTTGGAAGGATAAATTCCTATTCTTCCTTTAGCTGTTTTAATAACATAGATGGTATTTCCATTTAATATTTCCGTATGCCATTCTCTGACAGTATACCATTCTTCTTTATCAAAAAGGATGTTTTGCTGCTCTATTTTTTGCTTTTCTCTGTATTTATTTGAATCTTCAATATTATTAAAACCTATACACATAATAAAAAGGAAAGATAAAATCATATAGGTTCGACAATTATTGAATTTAGATCCTGAAGCAGAAAAAACACTTATATCTTCTAATTTTAATAAATAAGATAGATATGAGCATATAACAATCAGAATAGCAGAAATAATAAAAGCAACTAGAAATCCTAAAAAATGAGAATTTCCCCACTCTGTTTTTTGTAACAATAAAGAAGAAATTGTTACAAATAAAGAATAGTTAACACATCCCCAAGCTAAAGAAACTCTGAAACTCTCTAAATCGTTTTGAGCAAAACTGCATGGTCCAAATAAACTCAAAGCAATAACAACAGAAGTAATAACAGCTGTCCAGAAAATAAGAGGATCATAGCTAAAATAAAAACTAACAAACCCAGCTAAAAGAACAGTAATAATAAAAAAAACAGTTCTCCAAAGGGAATGATTTTCAGAAGTAAACCACCTGGTAATTTTGCTTCTTAATAATAATAATTTTTCCATATATATATATAAATTTTAATAATTAATAAAAGTGAAAAAATAGTAACTTATTTTTGTCAAAAATCAAGTAAAATTTTCTCGACTTCTTGCATTTTGTAACATATATTTTGAATACCTAAATCTTTGACACGTTGAAGATAAGTATCATTATGATACATTTCACAACCCAAAAAAGCAATGACATTCATTCGTGCTTTTTGAGCAGCTGTTA
>CAMOQT010000025.1 GCA_946623145.1 uncultured Azospirillum sp. | reverse complement strand
ATAATATGTCAGATATTTCATTAACAGCAAGTATGCGTTCTAACTTGTTATCTTTGCAAGGCACAGCAAAACTTATGGATAGAACCCAAGAGCGCTTATCTTCAGGCAAGAAGGTTAACTCAGCAATTGATAATCCGAGTTCCTATTATACAGCCCGTTCCTTAAATAACCGTGCCGGTGACTTAAGTGCATTGCTGGATAGTATGGGACAAGGTATTTCAACCATTAAAGCTGCTAATGAAGGTATCGAATCAATCACCTCTTTCGTTGAACAAGCAAAAGCTGTTGTTAATTCTGCTCGTGGTGAAAATTCTCCGTTAGTTACTTCTACCGGTGAGTTTAGTGCAACAGAAAAGAAAACATATACATTTACAATTGATGGAAATGATGTTGAGCTTAAATCTGAAAAAACTGGTGCCGCATTAGCAACAGAAGTTGCTGCAAAATTACAAACATTAGGTAGCGGTTGGGATGCTGCAACGGCTAATTATGATGCAACAACAGGACAGATTACCGCTAAAAAGAGTACCGCAGAGGGTGCTCCAACAGTTTCATTTGATGGTTACGGTTTCAAATTGAATGCCGGCGGTGCAGACGTTTTTGTTGATACCGGAACATCTTTAGCTGCTATCGCTACTAACTTAACAACGGCTGCTGCAAATTTGAAAGATGCCAGCGGCGCTGATGTTGAAGGTATTACTTTTGAAGCGGTTGATGGAACTATTGTTATGGCTTCCGAAAAAGGAACGGAAGTTTCTGTCAGCGGAACAGCCAACGGTATTACTTTAAGCGGAACAGCTGGTAGTTCTGCTCGTGCTGCCTATATGGAACAATTCAATAGCATTCTGATTCAGATTACAGATATGGCTAATGATAGTGGTTATAAAGGTGTTAACTTGTTAAAAGGCGATGATTTAACCGTTGTCTTTAATGAAGACCGTAGTTCAGATTTACTCATTAAAGGTGCCGATGCAACAGCCGAAGGTTTAGGCCTGGAACCGATTACAGATTGGAGTACAGATGAAAAAATCACAGAAACTTTGAAAGCTGTTGATGATGCTATCAATTTATTACGTTCTATGGCTTCTGAATTTGGTAACAATTATGCAATTCTTCAAAATCGTGAGAATTTCACATCAAATTTGATTAACGTATTAGAAGAAGGTGCAGATAAGTTGACCTTAGCAGATATGAACGAAGAGTCAGCTAACATGTTAGCATTACAGACACGTCAGCAATTAGCTATTAACTCTTTGAGTTTGGCTTCTCAAGCTGCTCAATCTGTTTTACGTTTATTCTCATAATTTTGAGATATAATCTAAAAGGTATAAAAAAAGAGCGGTGCAATCGCTCTTTTTTTATTGTCAGATGTAAAAGTATCGTGTTAAACTACTTCAAGTTGATTTTGCAACAAAAGAGGGTGAAATGCGCCATTTATTATTGATAATCGGAATATTAATAAGTCCTATTAGTACGGTTTTTGCCGGAGAAACGGCAATTATTTCTTTAACTGATGGTATTGTAACGAGTAAAGACCGAGAAGAAGCAAAAGAAACGGCTCAAGAGTTTTTAGATGCTAAAGCGCGTTCACACGAAAATTTACAAAAAGGTGAGGAAAAAGAAAAAAAGAAAGGTGGTATTCTATCCTTTATGAATTTTTCATTTTTAGATGATGATAAAGCAAAAGAAGACAAAGCACAAAAGCAAGAAACTCAAGAAGAGTATATGGAAAGAATGTTCAGCATGGCAGAAAGCGGAGATGTTTCTGCCTTACTTAATCTTGGTTATATGTATATCTATGGTCAAAATGGTTTAGAAATGAATTATAAAAAAGCATTTGAGTATTATAAATTAGCTGCAGACCAAGGAAATGATGTTGCCTTAAATAATTTGGGAAGTATGTATTATGGCGGTGTCGGTATAAAAAAGGATGTTGAAAAAGCCGCCAAATTGTTCGCACAGGCCAGCGATTTAGGAAATATCGATGCTTCGCTTAGCTTAGCCATAATTTATTTAACCGAAGGGACAGCGATGTATAACGACAAAGCGGCCATACAATTACTTAAAAAAGTTGCAGAAACAAATAATCCGACCGGGAAGTATTTATTGGGATATGCTTATTTAAAAGGGATTGGCGTACCGCAAAATAAAACAAAGGCTATCAAGAATATTCGCTTTGCTGCCGATAAAAATTATGATGAAGCACAATATATAATGGGATATCTTTATGAAAGAGGTTTCGGCATTCCGCAAAACTATAATAATGCAATGCGTTATTTTATGCGCGCGGCAAATCAAGGAAATGTCAGTGCAATAAATGAACTCGGAGAGTTATATGCTTTAGGAAACAGAATTAATGCAGACTACTATAAAGCTTACATTATGTATAACTTGTTAGCTTATTATGGTGTTCCGGGAGCAGAAAAAAGAAGAGATATTTTGGGAACTACAAAATTAAAGACACCTGAGTTATTGCAAGCCCAAACAGAAGCTGAAAGTTTTACACCGCAACCTTCTAAATTAACACAAGACATTAGAACAAAATTTGGTGACAGCTTGGCTTTATATGTTGATAAAACGGCTCCGATTATTGTTGTTAAAAAAGACGAATAATCAAAATTTAAAATAAAAAAACAGGAGTACAGCAACCCTTCCTATCGGAATTGGTGTAGCTCCTGTTCGGTTTTACGGAATGAACTTCCTGGGCATCTTTTCATCTTTTCGCGGCGAAATCCCGTAAAAACCTGTTGGCGTTGTGGTGTTGTGCTGTTGTCATGGGTGCTTACGCTGTTCCGGTAATCCCTCTTTTACACTTAGTGCGCAGTAAATCTTCCTTAGGATCCATGGTGGAAGAGAGCGGGCAAAAAGGTGTAATGAGCCTAAATTCCTAGACGACACGCATATTTTCGGTTTTCAATCATTGAATTGTTGAGCGACAACACGATTTAGCCAAACCACTATGTCAAAGAACAATAGTTTCTAAATAATCAATAAGTGAAAATATTGATAACACCATATATATGAGATTGCAAGCAGAAAATGAAAAAGTTCGGTATTTTTTGCAAAAAATAAAAAAATAATGCTTGACGATAGCAAAAAATACATATATACATTCTCTAGTTCTATAGATGGTCCCATCGTCTAATGGTTAGGACATCGCCCTTTCACGGCGGTAATATGGGTTCAAATCCCGTTGGGATCACCATTAAAATAAAAAGTACACCCTTTAGGGTGTTTTTTTATTTTAAAGTGTATTTCTTCGGGTGAATGAAGTCATCGGGTTCGAGCGGATAGTTGGTGAGCACAATTTTAAGCAGTGCGAACCTTACGACGCGAAAGGGGCCCAATTTGAAAAATTGGGAATTTACCAATCCCGTTGGGATCACCAATTCAAAAAACTCCCCTATCATGGGGAGTTTTTTGTTGTTGACCCTAGGGCTTTGAACCCAAGGTTCTTCAATTCCGACTAAAGCTTTTGTTTCACTTCGTTTACACTCGTTCACAAAATCAAGTCTCATTGTGTCTCCTTGAAAAATCAGCCATAGGGCAGATTTTTCTGCGGCCATCCGTTGGGATCACCATTAAAATAAAAAGTACACCCTTTAGGGTGTTTTTTTATTTTAAACCGGTGTCCCCGAGATTTGAAGCTAAATTGCCGCCGGAGGTATTATGGGCTGAACACAAAAAAATAACCTCAAAATGTTATTTTTTTGTGTTCAGGCGAAGTTTTTCTGCTGAGTTAGGAAAGTGACAACGACCGCAACGAATGCTGAAAAACGAGTGACCGAAACGAGTTAGCGATTGCCAAGTAAAATGCAGGCAGAGCTTACGAGTAAGACAAATCCCGTTGATATTTAATATATCACTAATTCAAAAAACTCCCCTGTTATGGGGAGTTTTTTGTTGTTGAGTTTGAGGCTTGAAGCATCATTTATCTAATTCTGCAAGATAGAATATAACATTTGCAAATAAAAAATAACAAAACGATATTGATTTTTGTTTTATTCACTCCCTAAATAGAATATTGATAGCGCTATCATTATGTTTAACTCTTAGAAAAAAGGATATAAGATGGTCAATAAATTAGTAACAACAGCAGGAAAGTATGCCGCTAAGAAAATCGGCAGTAAAGCTTTAGAGAAAGCTTTTGATACTTATGGAAATTTCAAAAGAAAAGCTGTTAATGAAACTGTTGGAATAAAAACACTTAATGTTGGAGAAAGAGAAACAGTAAAATGTCTCCAAAATCCTCATAATAGTATCCAAAAGTGTAAATCTGTCGGTGATAGAGCAAGAAAAGCTTATCACAAAACAGGACAATATTAATTTTAGTGAAGGCAATACTTTTGTGTTGCCTTTTATTTAATTTTTATTATCTTACTAATAAAGGAAATATAAAATGAAGCGATTAAAACAGATTTTACTTTTTTTTATAGGACTTGCAGTTATTCCGATGATTGCGGTTTTTATAACAAATTTACTTTTTCAATCAATAAATTTTATAGAGCATAGTTTATGGGAATTTTTAGTCTTTGACTATGCTTTGGTATATTTGTTATATCCTGCTTTATACAGAAAAAATCTGCAAAAGTATATTCCTAATAAATATGTTTTTTGCGCAATTTTGTTTTCCGTTTTTTGGTTTATTGAAGTGTTCCTGATATGTTTTTATGATTAAAAACCATTTTAAGGTGAAACCGTTCAAATATGTTGAATTTAAAAGAAATATGCAGTTTTATTGCTGGTTTAATAGTTGTTCCTTTTGTTTTTAGCCTTATTTTCGCATTTTTAACCACTTCCGATTATGAAGATAGCATTGATTTTTTTTGGGGGATGTATCTGATTGTTTATTTATTGTTTCCTTTATTATATAGAGGAAAATTAAAAAATATAATCATAAATAAATATGTTTTTTATGGGTTGCTGTATTTGCCCTTTATCATCTTATTTTATGTTGCTAAAATTTTATAAAAAATCATAAACTTCTGATTTCATAATATCCTCATATCGTTCTAAAGTGGCTTGGTAGTAGTCTGAGGTTAATAAGAGTTCGAGATTCATCGCATTAGGATCACCATTAAAATAAAAATACACCATTTAGGGTGTATTTTTATTTTAAACCGGTGTCCCCGAGATTTGAAGTCATATGATTGCCGGCGGTATTGCTTTCCGTCATTTGTTAAAACATTAGATGTTTACTTTAGTTTTTAAGTACGATAATCTGTTGAATATTAATTCGTGGAGATGAAGATGCTTAAAAAAATATTGTCTATGCTTTTGTTGGGGATGCTTTTTATTAAACCGGTATATGCCAACACGACAGAATCTTCTCTTAATCCGGATGAGATGATGACGTATTATTACAAAAATAAGGATATAAATAAAGCACTTGATATAATACAACAATTATCAGATTCTAAAATATTAGAACAGGCAAAACATAGTTTTACGCCTGTCGTCGGATTTATTATTGGGATTATTGGAGAGAATGAAAATATAGAAGAAAGAATACATAAACTTTCCATCTCTCCTCAGATGCAAGAATGTGTATCTGTTGCAGAAAAACTATTAAAACAATATCCTTTTGAGGAGATATTAACAGACCCTGATAAAATACAAGATGAACGGGGGCTGGATTTGCTTTGGGGGGTATTTGGGGCAACGGGAAATCCTCAAGTTCCTGAAACAATCCGTACATTTGTTGAAAAGAATAAAATTTCAAAAGCGCCTATCGGTCAAAAAACAAGGCAAGATCTTGTTGTTATGTCAGCTATCTGGTCACTGGAAAGTAATGCTAAACAACATGATATTGTTGCCCCGTTTGCGGAATTTCCGCCACAATCAGATAATATGGGAGACAGAAATATTATTACATTTTATAAAAAAGCGACGCAAAAAAGAAATAAATAACGAGCAAACATAATCTAATATAATCCTGTCTGGGAAAGACTTAGCTTTTTCCAAAGACTTCATTTAATTGACGATTTACTCTGTAGAAAGTCGTGCATTTAGGAATATCTTTTAGACGACGTGCACCGATATAAGACATGGTTGAACGAATACCACCGAGAATTTCTTGGATAACACTTTCAACACTTCCCTTATAGGCCACATCAACAACTTTTCCCTCGGAAGCTCTATAACAAGCCATGCCGCCAAAATGTTTTTCTTGTGCTAACTGAGAAGACATTCCGTAAAATTGTTTGTATATTTCTTTTTTGTTTTTTAGAGATCCTGTATCAGCTTTTTCTTCAATGAGCTCATTTGTTTGGATGATTTTTTCAATGAGTTCTCCGGCGGCTTCATCTGTTCCTGCAAACATACCGCCTATCATAACAAAATCAGCACCGGCACCGAATGCTTTAGCAACATCACCGGCACATGTGCACCCACCATCGGCACAAACCAAACCTCCGACACCATGAGCAGCATCGGCACATTCCAAAATAGCGGAAAGTTGCGGACGACCAACACCGGTTAATTTCCGAGTTGTACAAACAGATCCCGGACCAATACCGACTTTAACAATGTCTGCACCGCTTAAAATCAAATCTTGCGTCATATCGCCGGTAACGACATTGCCAACCATAATTAACAAATTTGGAAACTTAGAACGAACTTCTTTAATGAAATCGGTTAATTTAGGAATATAACCGTTAGCAATATCAATACACAATTTATCAATTTTGAAATTTTTATCGGACAATAAGTCAAAAACATGTTTTTTATCATCTTTCAAACCGGTAGAAATAAAAGTATAGCTATTCTTATGGCTTTCCTTATTTTTATAATTTTTAGCAAGATATTGATAATTTTCTTTATCTTCAAAATTATAGTGTTTATGCAAACAGGTTATCGCCTGATATCGTTGCAAAACATTATTAATTTCAAATGTTCCTGTTGTCGCCATATTAGCCGCGATAATTCCGCAAGATTGCAAGGAATGAGGATAATATTTGAACTTATATTCTCTGATAACATCGGCTTCACGACGAGAATTTAAAGTTGTTCTTTTGGGCTTAAATAAAACATCACAAAAATCCAATTCAATACTGTCTATTATCTGTGTCATCTAATGCTCCTCAGAAAAAAGATAAAAACTATTATATATTTTATTCTTTAATTTTTATCGCGCAATATTTTATAAGATGTTGTGAATAGTCTGAATTAGTCATTTCTATGTCGCTAATTTAAGATATTATGAAAGAAATAAAGAGAGGAAAGGATATATGATGAAATATCGAATCATTGGAAATATGACAGGAAATTCTATGGATGCCATTGACTTGGTTTTGACAGAGTTTGATGGTGATATAATGACGGATATTTGTACATATACCAAACCATATACCGGATCGATGCAAAATAAAATGGAAACCCTAAGAGGTCTTGTTTTAAATAAAACAAAAGCAGAAATAGAGAAAATACCGGAATTTATTGATACACATAATGAATATATTCAGCAAATTGCGGAATGTATTAATGAAATGTGCTTAATCAATAATATTGATAAAAAAACAATCAATGCTATAGGTTTTCATGGTAAAACACTTGATCATAATCCGCCGTCAAAAGCAAAAATTGAAGGCACTCAGGCTTATACGTTGCAAATGGGATCAGGTCAAATGTTGGCTGATTTAGCACAAATACCGGTTATTTATGATTTTCGTTCAGATTTTATAATGGCAGGGTTTGAAGGTGCACCTCTCGTTCCCCCACATAATGCGCATATTGCAGCAACAGAAGGGGACGGATGTTATTATAATGGAGGAAATACATCAAATTTCGCGATAGTTGTTGACGGTAAGTCTCAGATAGGAGCAGATGCCGGGCCTTTTAATGAATATATTGATAACTATATTCGCCGTCATACCTCAGAAAGTTTCGATAAAGATGGGATGTTTGGAAAAAAAGGTCAGGTTATACCTGAACTTTTGCAAGAGTTATATAATTTCGGACGACACTATTATGAAACGGCTTTGCCTAAATCCGGTGATCCGGCGTATTATCATAAAGATGAAATTTTTGCGTTTATTGAAAAACAAAATTTTGCATTAGAAGATATTATTCATACTCTGGAATATTTTGCTGCATATATTGCTGTGCAAGCGTTAACTTTGGTTCCGGAAAATATAGTTATACCCAAAGATATTATTTTGTTTGGCGGTGGCTGGAAAAATCCGGTTGTTAAAGAAAGTTTTATTAAATTACTGAGTGAAAAAGCAATAGTTTTACCTGAACACAAAAAGGCTTTTCAGCATCTATGTCAAAGGTTTAGCCAAACACCGCAAGTGCATTATTCAAATTTCGGTGAATATATGGAAGCCAGATTATTTGCTGATTTAGCTCGTTATAAATTAGAAGATAAAAGTTGGGAAATACCTGAAGTTATTCAGAGCGGAAAAGAAATAGTTTGCGGTAGAATAGCATATCCTTCTTCTGTAAAAGAAAAATATACGGATTATGTAAGTCGCGCGGCAAAAGGTTGGTTATAAAATTGAAATGAGAGTTTTTATATTATTTGCGAAAATATTCAATCCATTTTAATAAACCGGAGAAGCGCGTAATAAGTAACCGTTTTATTTTAAATAAAAAAGTAGATTGATTCTGTTGATCTTGGATTTCCCAATTATTCAATTGATTTATATTATGTTGACAAGAAATTTTTTTATCTACGCGACATTTCATAGTATATTGCATAACATGAGAATGCTTATCTGCCTTAATATACGCTTGAATAACTTGCGGTAAATCTGAAAAAGTATCTTTCTGATAACCGTCTAAAGCTAAAAAGACCGGAGAGCATTCCGTAATGCGTAAATTATTGTTTGTTAAAAATTCAGCAATAGTTTTATATGTATAAAAATGTAAATGCGTTTTATCTAAAATTCCCAAATCCGTATAAGTAAAATTGTCTTGTAATAAAGTAGCCTTGATGCTCGCATGTGCTAGGTTAGGTAAAGAAATGAGGATTTCCCCATCAGACTTTAAATAAGATAATAAAATTTTTAATACCATATCTGGATGTAAAAGATGTTCTAAAACATCGCCACAAACAATATAATCAAATTTCTGAAAATACGAAGGAAAATCATTATGAGTTAAAAGATTAAGATCTTGTTGGTGAATTTCTGAAAATATCTGAAGTTTTTTACAACAAGTAACACTTTCAGGATTATACTCCATTCCATAAACGTTACAATTTTTCTTTTTTACTAAAGCTTCAGCCAATCCGCCACAAGCGCATCCCACATCAAGAACTGTTGTTTGAGGTGAAACAAATGCATATAATTTAGATAAACTATCATTGTTATTTATCGTAAGCTGTTTTGAGTAGAGCATGAAAAATCCTTCTATAAAATAATAATTACACCATATAATAAAATTATCAAAAAAGGAAATATTTAAATAATCAATAGACAGATATTTAAGATAAGTCAGATATAAAAAACACTCTGTTCCATAAAAATAGTATTTTTTCTTCCTTTGTCATGCCGGAAGCCAAGCCCTACGGGACTTGGCATATCCGGTATCCACAGAACAGATTGCGTAGCAATGCTTTGTTTGATGTGTTTTTAATATGTTTTATGGAACAGAGTGATAAAAAAAATATTTTCTGGATTAATGATATATTTATCATATTTCACTAAAAAGATAAAAGAAGATATTGTTTCAATGGAAAAAATAAATGGAAAAAAAAGAAATTATCCCTTTTTCGCTAATAACGGCAGATATTGGTTATCGAAATCAAATTTTAGGTGCATTTCATGCTATAGCTGATCTAACGGGTAATAAATGGAATGATGAAGATTTATTTATTCTGCCGGAAAATTGCCAATCTATACAAGATGTCAAAACTGTCTTATGTGCCTCAAATTTTGAAAGCTATATGGAATTCAAAAAACAAATCTTTATCTTATTGGATAAATATTTTTCAAAACATGCTTTTATTCCACGTGTATTTATAACAATATTTAATGCAACAGAATCAAATAAGCCGGGAAAAAATGCGGATATGCTGTGTCATGCCATAAAAGCATATTATATATCCCGCAAATTAGGACGCATAATGACCGTTGTCCTAACATCAAAATATTATAAATACCGCTATGTGGATTTAATTAATATTCCTAAACATTTAATGACATTTTCTTCACGTATTCGCCTTGTTCAAAATCAAAGTTTACGGAAAAAAGTTTTGACAACGGTAGGGATTATTCATAGTTTTAATCGCGATAAAATTAATAACCAATATAAAATTTTGGAAGAGTTATTATCACAATTTAAAGATGATGAAGACCTCAAGGATATTATCAAAAAATTTGAAACCTATAAACGTAAATCCAAAAGAGTTGTTTTTTGCTTAGGGGGAAGAGTAGAGGGATCTGAAATTATTTTTGATGTTAATTATATTCAAAAATTATATAGTGATGCGGAAAAATTAGCCAAGAACGGATATGGTGTCATTTTTGTAAACGGACCGAGGACGCCTAATAATGTTGCAGATTATTTATATGAGAAGACCAAAACTAATCCCAATATTATTTTCCAAAATTGCAAACGTCTTGCCCAAACAGCAGAAGATAGAGCACCAAGCCAGTGGCGGATATATTCCGGTCCTAATGAAGAAAATTTTAAAAAGATGCAAAAATTAGGAAACATTTATCCGGCAGTTTTAGCATTTGATAATACGATAGTTGTTCATACCATGGATTCATATGCAAGTTGCGAGACAGCTAATGTTGCAATTCCAACAGCCATTAGTGGTAAGGGACTATTTATAGATCCGATAATTCGCTATGATTGCTTAAATTTAGCCTTATTACTTTGTCCTAAATATGCATTGGATTTTGATGAATTTATGAATATGGCATGTAATATGAAGATAGAGCCTAAAGACTTACATCCGCGAGTCCTTTCCAGTCCCTTGCGTGTGTTTGCAGAAACGGCAATAAAACGTTTGAATCAAATAGAAAAAAATAAAAAAATTAATGAATCCAAGGATTAACATTATCAATAACCTTATTAATAATGCTTGTTTCATTAAGAGAATCAGCCTCTAAAACTTCATTAATTTCAACTTCAATCGCTGTTTGAATATTAGCTAAAGAGAGCGCTTTCAGCATACCGACAGCAGCCAAAGCCTCACCGGTAGAATTTGTGATGATTTTTTGATAAGAGGAAGCATCACCCAGTCTTAGAATAATTTTATGGTTTAAGAAATCTTGCTGAGTTTTGAGCCCTAAATAACCTAAATCGGAAAATTCACGATAAATAGCTTTGGGCTCTTCCTGACAAAGGCGCATCACATATTTAATGGCAATTGTCAGAGCAACAAAAGGTTTATAATCCTCCAAAGCTTTTTCATAATCTTGAACCTTAAAAACAACACAATCAATTTTATTTTCGATATGGCAGGATTCAATAAACAAAGCCAAAGCAAACATATTTCGCGAGAAATTTTTCGGTGTTTTAACGATAACAATTATTGTCGATGCGTATTTTTGGATAAAGCGCTGAGCCTCTTGTCGGTAATCAGTTAGCGTATTTCCTTCAAAGTTTTCAATGGTATAAACCGGACGAGGGGTATTCAAAAAAGTATCTTCAATATGGCTATCTAAAACAATTTCGATCATAAATTTTCTCTCTTTAATACATAATATCTTCTTATAACATCTCTAATATTGAATAACAATAAGCTTTTTATAAAATGATCAGAAAAAAAGATAATGAAGAAAATGTTGACAAAAAAACGAAAGTAACTAAAATATAGCCCACAAGAGCATTTTTTATTTATTATTAACTTAATAATCTAAGCATATGGAAGAGCTTAAAAAAATTAAAGAAGTTGATGTTTTAATCGACAAGTTGGGTATTCAACGTAAAAAACTTGTTGAATCTTGGACAAAGAGAAGGCTTCTCGGTGATCCCAATAAACCTTTGCCAGAGCGAGTACGCCAAGTTATTATGGATAAGCTCAATTTCCCGGCTGAGGCGGTAACAGATGATGCTTCTCTACAGTATGACCTCATGGTCGATAGTCTGAGCTTAATAGAGCTCATTATCGATCTGGAGAAGAAATTTGGGATTCATATCCCGGATGAGAAAGTCAGATATTTTAAAACGGTCGGAGATATTATCCGATATATATCGGACCATATCTCATAAAAAAACGGTGGAACAATCCACCGTTTTTTTGTTTGGAAAATATTTTACTCCTCCATATGCGGCATTTTGGCTTCTTCAACCAATTTTGCAATTAAGTCGTTCAAGCTCAAAACTTCCTGTTTATCAGAACCGATACGGCGAATAGTAACGGTTTTATTTTCCTGTTCTTTAGCACCGACAACGGCAATAACCGGAATCTTAGCAACAGAGTGTTCACGAATTTTATAAGTAATCTTTTCGTTACGTAAATCTGTCTTTGCTTTCAATCCTGCGGCATTCAATTTCTTAGCGACTTCTTCGGCATAAGCATCAAAGTCAGAAGTAACCGGAGCGACAACGACTTGCTCAGGAGACAACCATAATGGCAAACGTCCGGCATGATTTTCAATCAAAATACCTAAGAAGCGTTCAATAGATCCGAACAATGCACGGTGCAACATGACCGGTTGGTGTTTTTCGCCATCTTCTCCAATATAAGAAATATCAAAGCGTTGCGGTAAGTTCATATCAACCTGAATGGTACCGCATTGCCATTCACGACCGATTGCATCTTTTAAGATGAACTCTAATTTAGGACCATAGAAAGCACCTTCACCTTCGTTAATTTCATACTCATAACCGTGTTTTTCCAAAGCATGAGCCAAAGATTTTTCGCATAAATCCCAAATTTCATCAGAACCGATACGTTTTTCAGGACGTGTTGACAGATAAATCTTAACCTTATCAAATCCGAAATCTTCATAGATATTGAAAATCAACTTTAAGGTTGTAATGCATTCTTCTTCCATTTGTTCCGGTGTGCAGAAAATGTGTGCATCATCTTGCGTAAATTCGCGAACACGCATCAAGCCCATTAATGAACCGGAAGCCTCATAACGGTTGACTTTACCGAACTCAGCCATACGCAAAGGTAAATCACGATAAGATTTAATGCCTTGTTTATAGACGAGCAATCCACCCGGACAGTTCATCGGTTTAATACAGAACCATTTTTTATCTTCCGTCTGACCGGAATAGTTGTGCGCGCCATATTTTTCCCAGTGACCTGATGTCTCCCATAAAACACGATCCATCACGCGCGGTGTCGAAATTTCGATATAGCCGTTGTGCTCTTGGCGATTACGCATATATTCAATCAATTTACGATAAATTTTGTAGCCCTTATCATGCCAGAAAACAGCACCCGGAGCATATTCCGGCTCAAAGTGGAAGAGATCCATTTCACGACCGAGTTTGCGGTGATCACGTTTAGCTGCTTCTTCCATCATAGTAATGTATTCATCTAATTCTTTTTTGCTGGCCCAAGCTGTTGCATAAATACGTTGCAACATTTCTTTGGTAGAATCACCACGCCAATAAGCTCCGGCGACCTTCATCAATTTAAAGGCATCACCGATTTTACCTGTTGATGGAACGTGCGGACCTCGGCATAAATCCGTAAAATTACCTTGACGATAAAGGGAAATTGTTTCGCTTTCAGGTAAATCTTCAATAATTTCGGCTTTATAATTTTCACCTAAATCTTTGAAGAATTTGATAGCCTCATTGCGTGGCATGACGATTCGTTCTAACTTTTCATCACGCTTAACGATCTCGTGCATTTTTTCTTCGATTTTAGCAAAATCCTCTGTCGTAAACGGTTCTTTACGTGAAAAATCATAATAAAAACCGTTTTCAATAGCCGGTCCGATTGTAACTTGAACATCCGGCCATAATTCCTTAACAGCTTGTGCCATAACGTGTGAGCAAGTATGACGTAAGATGTGTAAACCTTCCTTATCCTTGCCGGTAATGATTGTTACGGTTGCGTCGGTAGTGATAGGAGTGCTTAAATCTTGTAATGTTCCGTTAACGTTAATAGCTAAAGCCGCTTTGGCCAAGTTTGCACTAATCTTATTGGCAATGTCAAAACCGTTGACACCGCTCTCCATATCTAAAACACTTCCATCCGGAAGTTTAATCGCAACCATATTAAATTCCTTTATTTATTAAAATTAAAACACATCGTCCTCATTGAGAACGAACTCCAATAAACTAAACCAGTTCTTTATAAACTGCAATAGTTTTGTCGCACATAATCTCTTTTGTGAAGTTATTTTGAACGTTTTTAATGCCGGCTTCGGCAATCTTTTGACGTTCTTTGTCTGAGCGGGTTAATGCCCAATCAAGCGCTTCAGCTAAAGAATAAGGATTATTGCTTTCAAAGAATTTGCCTGTAACACCGTCGGTAATTGTATCAAGCGAGCCGCCGATATTTGATGCAACCACAATCTTTCCCATGGCTTGTCCCTCAACAGAAATGCGACCGAAAGCTTCCGGCTCAATAGCTGCTGAAACGATGACGCTTGAAACGCTCATTAATGCAGACATATCTAAAACTTTTCCATAAAAACCAATTTTAGAAGTCAGATTATATTTTTTTGCCAATCTTTTTAAGTACTTTAAATAATCTTCACGGCCTTGATCATCGCCGGCAATAATGCAATAAAAATCTTGTGACTTCATTTTTGCCAAAGCTTTAATCAGGAGATGCTGTCCTTTCCAGTGCGTGATTCTGCCACCTAGCAAAATAACGGGCTTATCGTCAGGAATATTATAATCCGTAACCATATTTATTTTACGCGCTTGAGTGACGCTGTCAGGACTAAAGCGTACGGTGTTCACACAACGATGAACGAGACGAATTTTCTCCGGATCAATTTTGTAATTTTTGAGCAGATGATTTTTAATATGGTTAGAAATAGCAATGACTCGCTCACCATATGTCATAACACGGTTGTATAATTTTTTAATACCGAAAGGCCCGAGACCATATGTGCCATGATAGGTTGTCATAAAATGAACACCGGCACGTTTAGCTGCCCAATAAGCACTCCAAGCCGGAGCCCGAGACCGCGCGTGAACAATGTTAATTTGATTTTCAACAATAATCTTTTCTAATTTTTTTGAATTAAGATACATTTTAATCGGATTTTTGGTTTTTAAATCCAAAGTAAAATGAGGAACTTGAATTTTCTCTAATTCATGAACGAGACGTCCGCCTTTTGAAGCGACAAAATTTTTAATACCATGAGCAACTAAGGCATCAGCGATTTCCGTTGTTCCGATTTCAACACCGCCCATTTCTAACTCAGGCAAAACCTGTAAAACCACAGGCTCTTTTTCTTCTTTACTTTTAAACATTTTTTTTGTTAATATCCTCAGCAATAAGTATATACCACAAGGAGTGTCAAGATATGACTGAACACCAATTTTTAGGTCAATTTACAACGAAATTTGAACATATAAAAGCAAAATCAGCAGAAATTAACAGTTTTACAGTGTTATACACGCATGGTTTGTATTCTGATCCGTGGGGAAGAAAACCTGATGCTGTGCGCGATTGGTGTGCTAAAAATAATATCAATTTCTTCCGTTACGAATTGATTGGACACGGGTCGGATAGTGCAAATTATGAAAAAGCAGACATAAATATCTGGAAAGCACAAATCTTAGAAGTTATTGATACAATGATTGAGGGCGATATTGTTGTTGTTGGCTCTTCATTAGGCGGATGGTTGAGTTTGATTGCTGCCGAAGAACGCCCGGAAAGAGTAAAAGCAATGTTAGGCTTAGCGGCCGCACCTGATTTTACAGTAGATTTGCAAGATAAATATTTAACACCGGAGCAAAATGAAACCATTGAAAAACAAGGCCGTCTGGAATTTACCAATGATGATTTTACATATATTTTCACGAAAAAATTAATGGATACCGGACGCGAGAATCAAATGTTAAATCGTACAGTTAACGTCACCTGTCCGGTACAATTAATTCAAGGCCAAAAGGATGCTTCATTAGATTGGCGTAAAGCGTTACAAATTTCGCAAGCCATTCAAGGTAATAATGTAACAATACAATTATTGAAATATTCAAATCACAGATTGGGAAGTGATGAGGATATAAGTGTTATTTCCGGCGCTTTGGATTCTATTGCAGAGAAGATAGCAGCTTAATCTGTTCGATAGATTTAGCTAAACCGGTTGTATCATCAGTTTCAACAAAAATACCATAGAGAGTGCCTTTCCCTCTGGCCGGAGATAATCTGCCACCGGTATATTTATCTGATAATCTGGCAATCGGTTCCTCGGTTTCAAAACCTAAAACAGAATTATAATCACCGCACATGCCGACATCGGTAATATAGGCTGTTCCTTGAGGTAAAACACGAGCGTCAGCTGTCGGAACATGCGTATGCGTACCGGCAACAATAGAAACTTTACCATCAAGATAATAGCCAAGCGCTAATTTTTCTGAGGTGGCTTCAGCGTGCATATCTATCAGAATAGCATTAATATTTTTACCTAAATTATAATTTTTCAAAACAGCATCAATAGCATTGATAGGATTATCTGATGGTTCCATAAACTGTCGCCCGGCAACTTGCGCAATAAGAAGTTTTTGCCCGTTTGCCAGTAAAAGTTCAGTCGCGCCGCGCCCGGGATTGTTTGAACCATAGTTAAGCGGGCGAATAATAACCTTACAATCGTTTAAAAAAGGAACGAGCTCTTTTTGATTCCATACATGATTACCGGTAATCAACCCATCAATACCGGCATCTAAAAAATCACGACAAATTCCGGGAGTTGCGCCAAAACCATGTGCGGCATTTTCGATGTTAACGATAATGGCATCAGGTTTGTATTGTTTTTTTAAATTTGAAAGATTACTTAAAACAGCTTCTCTTCCGGCACGAGCAACAACATCTCCGCAATAAATTATCTTCATGAATTTATTCCTATCAACAAAAAAACTCCGTAATGCGGAGTTTTTGAGGAAGAACCATCCTGCCGTATATTTACACTCTTGTCGAACCGCT